>WQYU01000125.1 GCA_009781075.1 Paludibacter sp.
AACCTGCAAGCATAAAAGCGCTTATCAACACAATTCCACTCAAAAAACCGCTTAGTATTTTCACTTTCTTCATTTCCGTAAAAATTAATTCGCAAAGGTATTTATTTTACAAATATTGACAAAATATTCCTCCACTGATTTGCATTTGAATTTACAGTGTTGCTCAAATAGTCTGTTGACTGAGGCGTTATAGTATATGTGGAAATTTTCTTTATATCGTCATTTGGATGGTGTATTCTTACACCTCCTGTCCCCGAGTTACCTGATCCGTCCCACGCAAGATACTAAGGTGTAATTCCTGTTACATTTAGTGGATTTTCCGCTAATTGAAGTAAAGCCAAATCAGAAATTTCTCCAATATCTTTTATTCCATTCGGTAAATAGTATTCCAAAGTAAATTTTCATAATTTTAATTGGCTAAAGAGTAAATAATTTTTATTTTCATTGTAATACAACTTCAGTTGACCATTTTTCAAATTGAATAATTTTTCACCCGAAAAAATATTCCACCATAGGTATCCATCACCTATTTCGCCAAGCTTAGTTCCTCCAAAATTGAAAATCGTAATAGAATATGTTTCATAATTTTAAATGAATAATCCTATTGATTTTTAAAGATATGCTAATCTATTGCTCCTTTTTTTCTATTTTTGGAAGCCATCACACAATGCCTTCTCGCGGTCTTTTTGTCAAAATGGGTTTCATAAGATTGTTGCTAACTATTTTTTTGTAAAGGTATAATAAAAAAATGAAATAATAATAAATTATTGAAAAAATTTTGTTTCGATACACAAAAAAATCAATTGTAAGATGCAAATTCTCTCTTGAAAACGTTGCAAGGATTCTTAACTATTTTGCGATCAGGAGATTTGTTTTATTGCGACGAAGCGAAACGTTTCGCCGAGCGGAATTTTTTAAAAAATCGAGTAAACTAATTGAACATTAAATATTGTATTAAAATTGTTGTTTCTTGAATATTCCGGAATATTTTTATTAAAATAATGTTCATAATTAAGACTAAAGTTACCTGCTACACTTAAATATGGGGAAAGATAATAATTTATATTAACATTCAAGCCGGGATTATATTGTGTACTATTATCTCTGGAAATATATGATATCTGTTTCCATATTTGTTGCCCAACAGATGCCTGGATGTTTGTTCGCGTATTAGGGTAATAACCCAAAGAATAGGATGTCCATGCAGAGAATATTTTACCATACGTTGAAAAAATGGAATTAAAATCAGTTTCTCCTATTTTTCCTTGTTTGAAGTTAGCATAAACTCCTACTGATACGCTATGCTGCCAGTTTAATTTAACAGGCTTTTCGTAATAAAAAGCTAAATCGGCTTCAAAAAATGCTTGATGTGGATTGTTAATAGCTCCATTCTGTAACTCAGGAATATTTTTCACATAATCGTAAGTATAATAAGGAAATGCTAAAAAATATACTTCATAGCCTGACTTACGTGGAAATAAATCCCCGTATTGCCACATATCATACAAAGTTGTGAAATAAGCGGCGCCAGTATTGCTTAGCAAATTTTTTTCTACAAAAAATGAATCTACTGTTGAAATTTCGTTTGTCAAATGCAGTCGCGAATCTAAAAAACGCTTGTTTTTAACGGTAGAAATTTTTTGCGATAACTCAAAGAGTTCCTCATTGGATAATTTTCGAGTCAGCACATTTCTTTTCGATAAAGCATTGGCAATATAAATTGCTTGACGGGCATCTTCAACATCTTCCAAACGTCCGTAACCGACTCCTAATCTGGGTGAAAAATTAAAAACAAATTCCTTTTGTTTTTGATTAGCGTCTATCGCCTGTGACTGATTTTTTGTTTTGTTTTGCGTAAAATTATAATCCACACTGCCGTTTATTTGATAATTCAAATAAAACAACTTTGAAAAATACCATTTATTTACCCAATACATACCTAAATGATTTGCTGAAACAACATTGTCATATTCTGAAGACGTATTACTTTCATAATATGAAGAAATATCATTGAATGATTGGTCGTTTTTTTGAGAACTAAAATTTTCATTCAATGATAGACCGATTCCAAGATTAGAAATTTTTTTGCGCGTATTTACATAGTGCGAAAAGTTTGATGCAATATTGCCAATAAAATTGTAGTTTTTATAAACATAAGAGTTATTCACTATTCCGTTGTCCATATTTGACCAAGTATTTTTTCCAATTGATTGTGAATAATTAGAATTCAAATTAATATAGAAAGGCAGTTGATTTCGCACAATATTTGGCGTATAGTACTTGGCAATATCAAAATTCACATAATCGTCCTGCGAAGATTTCCATTCTTCATACACAGTTCGCGTACTGTCTTGCGTGTATGCATTAATGATAATCAGCAAAATAGATAGAGTAAAAATAATTTTTTTCATGACTAATAGTTTTTAGGATTATCGCTACAAAAATACTAATAAAATTTAATAAAAACAAAATAAATTGAAATAAATTATTTGCGTTGTTGCAAAAAAGTCCAATTATAAGATGCAAAATCTCATTAAAGCGTTGCAAGGATTCTTAACTATTTTGCAAATCAGGAGATTTGCTTTTAGAAACGACAAAGCGGGACGCTTTGCCGAGCAGGGGGGCAACTGATGTAAAAATCGGTTGCCTGCCGTATCTTTTTTTTTAAGTTCATCATGTTCTGCTAAATGAATGTTGCAAAGGTATTAATTATTTGTCAATCTCAAAAAATCATGTATCTTTGCACCGTTTTTCATACAGGACATATTTAGGAAAGGTGCTCGAGTGGTTGAAGAGGCACGCCTGGAAAGCGTGTAAACCTCTAAAGGGTTTCACGAGTTCGAATCTCGTCCTTTCCGCTTGCAAAAGAGCGAATCGCTGAAAAAACAGCGTTCGCTTTTTTTAGTAGATATTTAAAAATCAACAGTCCCCTTTCGAGGACTGAGGCTGGTACGAACCTTTCGGCACGTCCCGTAATTTCATTGCAAATGATACAACTATTTTTTGAAAAAAAAGTAAAGCAAGCCAAACATGGCGGCTAATTGTCCAACCCCAAAAATAAACATCCATTTAATCATTTCGGCTTTTGTATTTGCCAAATCTTCCTTTGTTGCAAGGTTTGCTTTATCGCTTTTCACTTCATCCGAAATACATTGCTTTTTAACTTCTAAAATTTTTTTTTGCAAATATACTAACATTTATTCAAATATAAAAAAAGTGTCTTTCGCTCGAAGAAATAAAAATAGGTTCATGGTTTAACTTCTGTGGAACGAAAGAAAAATGCAAGTATTTTGATTCGGCTGAAATACCAATAAAATATGTTCGCCCTTTGAGAGAAAAATATAAAACAATTAATTATAAATCAATAAAATAAAATAAAAATAAAAAATCGTTCTTTGAAATATTGAATTTCACCGGAAATGCTGTATATTTGCAGCGTTATTTATATTTAATAAAATTTTCAATAATGGCAAAATATACAAAGGAAGAGTATGCTCTTGCAAAAAAACAAAAAGCAGGATTGTTTCAGTTACTTTTGAAAAAAACAGGTACTTCTTATAAGGATTTAGTGGATATGGCAAAACAGGACTTTATCGCTGCTAATCTTGATATAATAACGCCTGTGGAAAGAAAAAAGTTTGACCAGTTGGTCTTTGGATTATGAGTAGAAAGATAACACGCATATCCCTGATTGGAAATAATATATCTCTGATAAAGCAAAGAATACAGTAATTTTATCTACTAACGGCTTTAGCATTTATTTGACCGGTAAAATTCAATGTGGTGTCGTTTTGTTGAAATAAATGAGGTGGAAATGAGAAGATACTGTGGTTATATTCACTTCAAAACTATATAAATTCATTTTCTTTTGCACACTTTTGATAATAATGTGAAAAATTTATTTGATATTTTATAATAATTCAGTATCTTTGTTTTAATATTGTAATTATTTATTGATAAAAACCAAATAGATTTACACATGAAAGAGAAAATCGAACAATTAAGTAAACTAAATCAGCAAGCCGAGTTAGGCGGCGGAGTGGAGCGTATTGCTAAGCAGCATACGGCTGGAAAATTGACCGCAAGAGAGCGGATCGAATTGTTGTTGGAAAAAGGCACTTTCGTAGAAATTGACAAGTTCGTTACACACAAGTGCTATGATTTTGGAATGGAAAAACAGCGTCCGTTAGGCGATGGAGTTGTTACAGGATACGGATTAATTGCCAATCGCACGGTTTTTGTTTTCGCGCAGGATTTTACCGTATTCGGAGGCGCTTTATCGGAAACCTACGCACGAAAGATTTGCAAAATCATGGATTTAGCGATGGAAGTAGGAGCGCCTGTTATCGGGCTGAACGATTCCGGCGGCGCCCGTATCCAGGAAGGCGTTCGCTCGTTGGCAGGATACGCCGATATTTTTCTCAGAAACTCTCTTGCTTCGGGAGTGATTCCTCAAATCAGCGCTATCATGGGACCGTGTGCGGGAGGAGCCGTTTATTCGCCTGCGCTCACCGATTTTATCCTTATGGTCAAAGAAAGCAGCTACATGTTCATTACGGGTCCTGATGTTGTGAAAAGCGTTACGCAGGAAGATGTTACCAAAAACGAGCTGGGCGGTTCCGACATTCATACCGGACGTTCGGGAGTGGCTCATTTTTCTGCCGACAACGATATTGACTGTATATTGAAAATAAGGGAATTAATATCGTTTCTTCCGAATAACAATATGGCTGAACCTCCATTTGTGCCGACAACCGACAGTCCTAACCGGATTGATCCTGCACTGGATTTATTGGTTCCTACGAATCCGAATCAGCCGTATGACATCAAAGAATTGATTATTTCGGTAGCCGACGACGAAAATTTTATGGAAGTACAGGAAGATTATGCAAAAAATATTGTGGTCGGATACATCCGGCTCAATGGGAAAAGCATTGGAGTTGTTGCCAATCAGCCTGCTGCTTTGGCGGGAACCCTCGACATCAACGCTTCGGTAAAAGCGGCTCGCTTTGTCAGGTTTTGCGATGCTTTCAACATTCCGCTGCTCACATTCGTAGATGTTCCGGGATTCCTTCCGGGCGTAAATCAGGAGTACGACGGAATTATCCGCCACGGCGCCAAACTGTTGTATGCCTATTGCGAAGCAACTGTTCCGAAAGTGACAGTCATCACGCGAAAAGCCTACGGCGGCGCTTATGATGTGATGAGTTCCAAGCATATCAGGGGCGACATCAATTTCGCCTATCCTACGGCTGAAATTGCCGTAATGGGAGCCGACGGCGCAGTGAATATTCTTTTCCGCAAGGAAATTACTGAAGCAAAAGACCCCAATGCCAAGAGAAAAGAGTTGCAAGACGATTATCGTGAAAAATTTGCAAATCCCTATCGTGCAGCCGAACTGGGTTATGTTGATGAAATCATCGAACCCTCCATCACTCGTTCGCGCTTGATTCGCAGTTTTGAACTGCTCGCCAATAAACGGCAATCCAATCCGCCGAAAAAACATTCTAATTTACCATTGTAAAGTTATGATAAAGAAAGTTTTAGTAGCCAATCGCGGCGAAATAGCCATGCGAATTTTCCGCACCTGCCGCGTAATGAACATACCCACAGTAGCCATTTATACCCATGTTGATCGCGGCGCTCTGCATGTGCGTTATGCCGAAGAAGCCTACTGTATTTCGGAAAACGAATCGGATACTTCCTACCTGAAACCGGAAGTTATTCTTGAAATTGCTAAGAAAACAGGGGCAGCCATTCATCCGGGTTATGGATTCTTGTCCGAAAATGCCGATTTTGCTCGCCGTTGCGAAGAAGAAAAAGTCATATTCATCGGTCCAAGTTCCGATATTATTGCGAAAATGGGCGTGAAAACCGAAGCGCGTAAAATCATGCAGGAAGCGGGCGTTCCCATTGTCCCCGGCACAAAAGATCCTGTATCGGGCGTAGAAGAAGCCCGCGCTAAAGCCAAAGAAATCGGTTAT
>WQYU01000126.1 GCA_009781075.1 Paludibacter sp.
CATATTTAGCCCGTAGGGCTTTCATTGTGAATGTCCTAACGGACAAGATTTGTCGTCTGGAATTGTATTCTATTGATATGCAAGCCCTAACGGGCTATCGCTTATCCAAAACTCAGGTTATTAAATATTTAATTTATTTATGAATATTATTAATTTTGTGCAGTTTTATTTTAATGAGATTAAAGATATGGAAAAATCAATTTGATTGTCAGAATTGCAAATGCAGTTTGCCATGTATTTGCCCCAGTTGCGGCTACGGACTGAAAGTCAAGTGCTTATGCTGCGAAAATTGCAATACTGAAGTGAGCGGACTTTATCCAATGCCCGCATTGAACCGTATGACTGAAATTGAGCAGGAATTTGTCCTACGTTTTGTGCAGTTCAGTGGAAGTTTGAAAGATATGGCTAAATATCTGAAACTCAGTTATCCAACTGTCAGAAATATGTTAGACGAAATTATTAAAAAATTGAATGAATATGAAAAAGAATAAGAAAATTTGAGATTATTTATTTCGCCTGTTTTTAATTTATTGCTGGCCGTAAAGCGTTGTTATTCGTCATTTTAGCAATGTTGTTGCTAGTAGGATTGTGCTATCTGACAAATATTGCGTTCAATGGTGCTTTCGACTCGCATTTTTGCGCAAACAGCACTTTTGTCGAACAGATTTATTACATTTTTGGCATTTTTTCCGGCATCGTAAGCAGAGTTAGCCCGACGTTCGAAATGAGTTGGCGTTCCGAATTTACTTATAATTTGAATCATGAATAATACAAATAATTTATTTTTAATAATATGAAAATCAAACTGTTAACAATTTTTTGCCTGCAGTTTCTGTTTCCGCTCAAAATTTGAGCGATGATAATCAATCATGCCAAAAAAAATTCTTAACATTATTTCAAATTTTTTCTACTTTTTGCAAGTTGACATAGCAAATAAAGCCTTCACAAACGTAATTCATTTGCTCAAGTAATTTCATATATTGTTGAATTTGAGAGCGATAGCGTGGATTTTCTTTTTCGCCGAATTTGTAATCGATAACAGTTGCCAATTCTCCATTAATGATAATTCTATCAGGGCGATAAAGTTTGCCTTCGGGGGTCAGAATTGTTTTTTCTTTTAAAATAATATTGTTATTATCAAACCATTGGCTCGTTTGTGGGATGTTCCAGAATTTTTCCATTTCAATAGAAATTTTCTGTTTTTGGTCGGATGTAATTTTTCCTTCCGTTTCCATTTGTTGTAAAACATTATTTTGGTCGGATGGAATAATGATTTTTTGTAAAATCTCATGCATTAACTTACCGAAATTTACGCGTTCTGCTGCCGGTTGATTTTGCCAAAAATCAGCGCTTGTTCTATTGATTTTAAATGAATTAATAGATAAATTTACCGGATAATTTTCTATTTTTTCATCATTGGAAATCTCGGATTGACTATGATGAAAGTCGGTGGGATTTCCGATTTCAAAAATTAGATTTCCGCTATCGAAAAACTCTTGGAAATTTTCCTGCTTAAAACATTCTAACATCAATAAACTCAATGAATTAATGCTAATATTTTCAGTTTTTTTCGGTTTTTCCTTATATGGTGCAAAACATATTAATTCGTGTTTTGGGCGCGTAAAAGCAACGTATGCAACATTCAGATTATCAATAATTTTCAGCATTTTTTCATTATAATATTCAAGAGTAAAAATACTATTTTTCAAATCTGCAATATAGTTTATCGGAAAAATCGGCAGTTCGTCAAACGGCGCAATATCTGTTTGACACCACATAATATCTCCACTTTTACCTGATTTCTCCATTTCCCAGTCGGCAAAAGGCAGTATAACTGCATCAAAATCAAGTCCTTTCGCTTTGTGAACCGTCAAAATACGGAAGGCGCGCTGCCCCTCCGGTGCAGCAACAGTACGTTTTACACCATCATTTTCCCACCAGGCAAGGAAATCATTCAAAGATGCTGTTTTTTGTGTAATAAATTGATATACAATATCTTGAAGAGCCTGAATATACACCGCTGCATTCGGTTTTTGTCCAAGTTTAAAAAACGAAATAATATTTTCTACCATTTCGAACAAAGGTAATACGCTGAATTGCTGCAATTTATCAATAAAATCAATATCCCCAAACTCGTACTCCACAATTTTTTGTGCAATCATATTTTCCGGATTCTGTACAAGTTGTAAAACGCTGATAATAAAACGCACAACAGGGGCGGCGGCAACGCTAAGTCCGTCATTACCAATAATATCGTAACACAAATTCGTATCCTCCGGTTGCGTTTGTTTGTATTGAAGCACGAACTGAACAATCTGCTGCGCTTCATCATTTGTTCTGACCAATATACATACTCTATTGGGCTGAAAACCACGTATTTGCAAGTCCTCTAAAACATTCGGCAAGCGCATCAAACTTTCATCTTTCCAGGAAAGTTTGGAGCCATTATCATCTTCAAGAAATTCAAAACGCACATGACCATCCTTTGCAATCGAACTAACTTGTTGATTAATATTACGATAGGCATTGGCTATTTTTTCGACAATATTTTCATATTTTTCAAAATCAAGTTTATTGTCTAAAATATTGTTTTTCAACTCATTATAAAGGATTTGCGGAGCAATAGTAAAAAAAATATTATTAAACTCAACAATATTTTTGTCGCTTCGCCAATTTGTATTTAATTGAATTTCAATAATTTGCTCCTGTCTAAAATCATCAAAAACCTGTTGGTCGAGTAGCCGCCAATCCGAATTGCGCCAGCGATAAATACTTTGCTTTACGTCTCCTACCAACATATTTGCATTTCCGCTTGCCATGCTATTGTCTATCAACGGTTTAAAATTTTTCCACTGTAAAATTGAAGTGTCCTGAAATTCATCAATCATAAAATGATTAATAAAAATTCCCGTTTTTTCGTAAATAAACGGCGAGTCGCTTTGGTCAATAATTTTATTGATTAACAGATTTGTATCCGAAAGCAAAAAAGCATCCTGTTCGTTCATTAACTTGCTGATTTCCAATGATAAATCGGAAATTATTCCCAATATTCCAATATGTTTCAAAATAATTTTAGCAGAATTGTATAAAAAATAATTTTTTTCAACATGTTCTATTAAATCGCTGATTGATTGCAACATGCCATTTTCGTAAGCAAATTCAATTTTATTTTTTGATAAAGAATTTTTGGTATAACTTTTATGTGGGGCATCGCGCATTTCGTATATTCTAATGCCAATTTCGGCAGCGGGATGTTCCAAGAATGCCTCAAATTTCCTTGTCCTTTGGTGTGCAAAATCTTCGTGTTCCAGCCCAAATTTTTGCATTAAAGTTAAAATATTTTTTGCCAAAAATTTTACATTTTCTTCATATTTACTTTCAATTTCTTTTAATTTATTACTGTATTTTTTCAAAAAAACTTTATCATGTATTTTTTCATCGGTTTGTGCCGAATGATTTTGAAAATTTTCTTTAAAAATTTGTTGCCCCAAACTCTGCATTTTGCTCTGAATGTTCCACGATTGACCTTGTTCAATCAAATTTTCAGCAAGTTCGGTAAGCCAGTCAAGCAATTGTTTGTTTTCGTCTTTTGAAAGATTAATTAACAGATTATCAGCGGCTTGCAGTAAAACAGATTTTGTATCGAGTTCAATATTATAATTTCCGACAATGCCAATTTCGCGGGCAAAAGAGCGCAAAATTTGTTGAAAAAAACGGTCAATAGTACTTACGGTAAAAAAATGATAATCGTGTAAAATATCATAAAGCAGTTGCCGAGCCTTTGCAACTATTTCAAAATCAGATATTTGTATTTTATTTTTTAGTTCGTTCTGCAATATCTCATTTTTATTATTTGCCAAATCAAACAGCGCATCAATTATTCGTTTACGCATCTCTTCGGTGGCTTTGTTAGTAAAAGTAACCGCCATAATACGCCGATGAGAATAACGGCGACCATCTTCAAAAAGCCGCGTAACAAACTCATTAGTAAGTTGATAGGTTTTACCCGAACCGGCAGATGCGCGATAAATATTAAGCATTTTTCATTCCTAAAATTTGCCTTGCCTCTTGTGGATTGGCAATTTCGCGTCCAAGTTCATTTGCCAAACGCACAACTTTTGCCACAAGTTCGCCGTTGGACTTTGCCAACACACCTTTTGAGAGGTAAACGTTATCTTCAAAACCCACTCTGACGTGTCCACCATCAACTATGGAGGCAACAGCAAGTGGAAATTCATAACGACCAATGCCTGCAACGGTATATGTTGCACCTTCCGGGATGCTGCCGCGCATAAAAGTAAAATCGCGCAGAGTACCATCGATGCCTCCATTTACGCCCATTACAAAGTCAAAATGGAACGGCGGCTGAATATAACCCTTTTTAGCCAAACGTAAAGCCATATCAATCATTGATTTATCGAAAACTTCAAGTTCGGGCTTGATGCTGCGATCAATCATACGCTGTCCGAAATATTTTATTGTGTTTTCGGTATTTGTAAAAACGTCATCTCCGCCGAAATTGCACGTTCCGCAGTCGAGGGTAGCCATTTCGATGTCAAGTTCTGTTGGTTGCAGCCGTTCATCATTTGTCATACCTACCGCACCGCCAGTAGATGGCATAATAATAACATCGGGAATCACGGCTTTGATAGCATCGATACACTCTTTGAAACGCGCTTTGTCCTGTGTTGGCGTGCCGTCGTTGTAACGAACGTGCAGGTGAATGATGCTTGCGCCTGCATCATAAGCCGATTTTGCCTCACGAACAATCTCTTGAACAGTATAAGGCACGGCAGGATTATGCTCTTTCAACACTTCTGCTCCGCAAATGGCTGAGGTAATAATTAATTTTTGCATGATATTTTTTTATTTAAGTATTACGAAATTTTTAACTTATAGGGGACTTCTAAAAATTAGTTTTTTTAAATTTTGATTTTTCCAAAGAGCTGAAATCCGTTAAAACTCTGCGAAAAATCTCTACAAAGTAAACCAATATTTTTAAAATAAACAACACTTTCATTGAAAGTTTATCTATTTATCCACATATCTATCATTATTTTATTCATTATCAATATTATATCTCTAACATTTTATCGGCAAAAGATTCAATCGTACAATTTGTTCGTAGCGACACATATTATAAACAAGTTATAAGCCCAATAATACCTTTTGCACGCTTAAATCCTATTGATTGTAGGTAAACTGTTGGTTACAAAGTCAAAGGCGTGTTCAACCCTGCAACGGGTTTTGGATTTTATGCGATTAGCCTCTTTTTGCTCTTCTGTAAGCGGTTTACCTTTGAATGCCCATTCAATTATTTGTGGTATTATCCCTTTGTCATTTAGTACTTTTGCTATTGGTTCTCCAATGTACGCACTGTCTGCGTGAAGCTCCTGTTCTCTATTTTCCTCCCTCAGCAACTTTTCCATCGGCTGGCTATCGTGTACTTCCGCACTCGTAACTTCGTATGTGTCTATCTTTGCATGGTCTTTGTATCCGTAATATTTCTCCCCATTCTTTTTTGTCCAGCGAGCACCAATATCCTTTTGATGTTTTTTGTAAGGATTCTCATTCCATAAATCATCGCCTTCTTTACTCTTCCTGTCATGCTTAAGCATATTATCTTCAAGTTCTATCCTAAATATTTCAAAATCAATTACTTTATGCAATTTCTCCAATGGATTCCCAAGTTTGGATAGTTTGCTACCTGTTTCCTCTTTATCGAATAATCCGATATGACCGCTTTGTTTATATTTGTGTAATGCCATAAGTGCTTTTTTGCAAAAATACAACTTATTTTTCTGATTAACAAATGATTAATTTTTAGATGTGCCTGTAACAGATAACATTCGCAAATCTATTGCACAAAATATTGGTGAATTTGAAGATACTTACTGCATTGATTCTAAGCCTGTTGAGGTATGCCGATTATCACGTGCCAAGCGCAGTCAAATCGGAA
>WQYU01000127.1 GCA_009781075.1 Paludibacter sp.
ATAAATATAAATTAATTTTACAACAAATATTGTTACATCTACAACGTTTGTTGTATTTTTACACCCTGATTCCAAGCGAGGAAATGCATGGTATAAAAATAACTGTCTGACATTGAGCCAAACTCTGAAATATTATACGGCACAAAGATAAAGTTTTTTCTGTTTCCTGCAAAATTTTGAAATTTTTTATTCGATTGTATTGGGTGTTTTAATTTGTTGTTTTTGATGATATTTACTATCACAAAATTAATAAATTACACCCAATGTTCCAAATAATTTGATGAATTATCCAGGGTAAAGGAACCCGCACCCAACAGTTTGGCGCAAAGTAAAGGCAAAGCGGGGGTGTTGTCTCGTAAGATACTTTGCAGGATTTTGGAAGTTCACCTCCCGTCCGAGCCTTACCAATACCCCCGCCTGCCGCCAAGCTGCTAAAACGTTATATGCAATCCCCACTTTTACAGAAAGCAAATAGCTTCCGATGCTAACGTTTTGGAAGCAGCGTCATGGAAATTTTGATGAATTTGAGTGTAAAAAAAACTGTGCTGAAAATCAATGGTTTACAGAAACGTTAGTCATAAGGCAGGGAGATGTGCGTTATTTAAAAACCTGAGTTTTGAATAAGAATTTTTGGTGGTGTTTTAAAAAGTATGCTGTAATAAGAATTTGGTAATAAGGGAATAAAGCAGTATTTTTGCAAATCTAAAAAAAATCCGTCATAAATAATTTACAAAAATAATTTTTATTATGTTGAAAATAAAATATTTAATTGTGCCTATTTCTGCTTTTGTATTTTGTACAAATACAGTCGGGCAGTCGAGTTTGGTGTATTCATTGCCAAAAACCGTGTTGAAAATCAACGTTACAGTTGAGAAAACCGTGGAAACTCCTGGTGATTTTTACCAGTATGCACAGCGTTATCTTGCTGCAAATAAAGTCATTACAGCGGAAAAAATAACATATCGAATTATTTCTGTTGATGTTTTTGCTAAAGCCGAACCAAATCCGGAACAAACTTATTCTTTAAATGGTTTGGCAAATAAAAATTTGTCAATTTCCGTTGATGAAAACGGGATTTTGACAGGTTTGAATAATCTTATTGAAAAAGAAAAAACAGAAAAAATAAAGCCGAAAGAAAGTTGTATTACACAACAAACATCTGATTTACTGCCACTTACCGAAGAATATATGATGGCGTCATCAACTGCTAAAATGGCAGAAGGAGCAGCAAAACAGATTTATCACATCAGGGATGGGCGCATGAGTTTGCTTTCGGGAGACATAAATAATTTTCCACAAGGAAATGCAATGGGTGAACTTTTGGAGCGAATGGACAAGGAAGAACAGCGTTTGACCGAACTTTTTACAGGAAAAAAGACAGTTACTATCGAAACAAAAACTATTGATTTTGACCCAACGCAAATATCTGTAAATCAAATACTTTTCCGTCTTTCTAATGTAAACGGAATTGTAGCCGCCGATGATTTGAGCGGTTCGCCCGTGTCAATTAATTTTGCTGCCGAAAGCAAAAGTCAAGTCAATAATACGAATAAATCGGCTGTCATACTGTATTATGTTTTGCCGGTGAAAGGAAAAATTACAATTAATGACAATAAAAGTCAGTATTTTACGGGTGAATTTGCTTTCCCGCAATTTGGGACAGTATTGCCGCTTAGCGAAAATATGCTTACAAAAAATACAAAACGTGTTGTAATTGACAATCAAACGGGAAGATTGCTGGGAATAGAATAAAAATTTTTCAATAAATGACACTTCGCGAATTACAAAATAAGTGGCAAAAGAACCTTGAATTTTACCGAGAGCAGGAAATTGGCTCTGGGGTTCACAGTTTTGTTAAGGACTTTTTTCTGTCGCAAGAGTTGTTAAATTTGCTGGAAACTGCAAGAAAGACAGACAAATTCGGCACTTTTGTTCATGATGCGGAAAAGAAGAAAGAGGGTCGCCCCGATTTTGTGCTGTATATGAGCGAAGACGTTACAATTCCCGTTGAGGTGAAATGTTATGGACGTATTACAGAGGGCATCCATCAACTTCGCCGCTACCAACTCGATTACAGCAAGCAATTCGGTATTCTCACAGACGGTTTTGAGTGGCGTTTTTATCGCGCTGCAACTTACACAAAGTACACACTTGACAATATTTTTGAAAATCCTGCCGATTTTTTACAATTTTGGAACGATTATATAAAATCGGAACAATATTATCTTGAAATTTTCAATCCTTCCGAGCGACAAAATTTGTTTCCCGAAAAAATGGATTTGAACGAAGAAGAAAGCAGAAAAATATTTTTTGAAGACACGACCAAATTGATACGAAAATTTCGTATAAAACTAAAAAATCTCGGCATACTTAATTTATTAACCGAAAAACAGGAAGTTGAAACCACCTATTCTTACCTAATTCAGTTTATTTTGTACAAAGTTTTGGTGGATGCTGGTTACAAAAAATTTATTGCAGAGTATCAAAAACTAATTCGTATTATCAAAAAGTCAATTATTGACAGCGATTTTTACAACGTGATAGTCAAGGACATTCGGGATATTTCCGAGTATGTTTCGCAAAATATTTACAAACCATTTTCCGAAGAGCAATCGCCTATTAACCAACAACTTGCTAAAATTTTGAAGCAAGATTTAACAATTGACGATATTGCGCCCTGGCTTGATGTGATGATTTTTATTGACAAATACAATTTTAGTAATTTGAAAAACGAAATTTTCGGTTTTATTTACGAAAATTACCTGAAAGATTTGTATCACAACGAGAACAAAGGGCAATATTTTACCGACCCTGCGGTTGTAAATTTTATGCTTGATTTTGCGGATTTTACAACTGAAAATATTAAGAAAAATCCTGATAAAATCTCATTGATAGACCCTTCGTGTGGTGCGGGAACATTTCTATATTCGGCGGTTGATAGAATAATAGATGCTTTTTTTGAAGATAAAATTCCCAAAAATGATTTTCAAAAACAGGAATTGAAAGAAAATGCAAAAAAGGTTGAAAAAATTATCAACAATAATATTTTTGGGCTTGATATTGAGGAGTTTCCGCTATATTTAGCTGAAATGAATATTTTAATGCGGCTTTTACCATTGATAGTAAATGATAATTTTGAAAATCCTATAGATGAAAAACTAAAAATTTTTAAGACAAAAGACAGCATTTCGGAATTTTTAGATGCAGGAATTGGCGCTATAAATCCCGAAATTGATTATCTAACTTTATTTTCAAAAAATGATTTGGGTTATCAATCTTTTATGCGTGATAATAAAAATTTGCAGGAGATGATAGAGTCAATGCAAGGTCATAACGGCGAGCGGCTGCGTTTTGATTTTGTTTTCGGCAATCCGCCCTACATTAGTTACAATGATTGTAGCCGACAACAGATTCCATTTATAAATAAAATCAAAGATAAATCGTATAATTCAATCACTTTTGCCAATGTTTACGGAGTAAATATGCACAGTGTTCCGAATAATCCAAAAAAATATGCGCCAAAACCAAATTTATGGGCTTTCTTCGTTGCTTTAAGTCTGGCACTGCTAAAAAAGGGTGGAAAATTATGTTATATCATTCCGCAGACCTTACTTACCGAAACTGATTATGACGTTTTAAGATATCATTTAGCAAAATTTACTACCATTGAAAAAATAATTCCTTTTGCTAGTAAAATGTTCATTGACAGAGGTTTGAAAGGAAACAAGACCATTACTACATCTTCCATGATTTTAGTAGTTAAAAAAACGGAACCTGTCCCGAATAGTAAAACGCAAATTGTTAAATATAAAAAATATTCAAAACTACCTGATAGCGACAAATTTAAAAAATATTTAAGCACGAAAAGCAACAGACGAAGGAAAAATATTCTGCAAAAGGAACTTCTTGACAGTTTTGATAATTGGAATTTCATTTCTTTAGAAAATGATATTATTAATTTTATAAAATCGTACAAACAAAAATCCAATGATTTATCGGCTTATTACAACCACAACCTCGCAAAACAACAATTCAATAATGTGTTTTATTTTGATGCAGGATTTATGCTCGAAAAAAACAAATATTCTGTAGAAAAAAATGGTGATGCATATAAATTGGTTTACATTGATAATGAAAAATATTTATTAAAATCATATAATTATTACCCCAAAACAGCGAATATTATTATTCCGCAAGGCAGTCAAGGGCTGAAATGTTTAGACAAAAAATATAAAATCATTTGGAGAAAAACTTTTACTGGAAAAACAAAATTTAATTATTGTGAATTGTCGGATATTATTTTAGACACAGGCTTGCAGTTTATTTCTTCCGATAATAAACAGGAAATTTTATTTTTGTTTGCTCTTTTAAATGCAAAAACCAATACGTTTATTTTAAACAAGTTACTAAAATTAGAACACGAACAAAAAGGAATTTTTATTGTTATTAAACGATTGAAAAAATTTATCCGTATTCCAAAGATAACTCCTGATAATCAACATATTAAGGGAAAAATAATTGAATTAACCGAAAAAATGCTTGCCTTGGAAAATGTTGTATTAAAAGATTTGGTTGATTTTTCGGATTTAAGTGTTCAACGCTTTGATAATGTATGCGTTAAAGAAAATTTTTTGGTTTTGAATTTTAATGACAGGCAATATCGACAAAAAATCACAAGTGGTAAAATTGACCTTGTAAAACAGTTAATTTCCGAAAAATCGTGCAATAACGTAACATTGTCGGAATTGAAAAATTTGGAAGCAATTGATTTTGAAGAGCAAAAAAATCTCAAAAATCACATTGACAATTTAGTATTTGCACTTTATTTTGATGTGAAAATTGAAAATGAAAATTTGGAAAATATTTTGAAAATCAAAGAATTATGTAAAAAAAATGATTTTTATAAAGATATTTTAAATCTTAATAATTAAAAACGAAAATGAAAATAATTCAAACGCCAATTAAAGATTTAGTTGTAGTTGAGCCGCATGTTTTTGCGGATAATCGTGGATTTTTTTGCGAAACATATAATCGGCAGCAATATTTTGAGGCAGGAATAAACGTAAATTTTGTTCAGGATAATATGTCAAAATCGTGTTTTGGAGTAGTTCGCGGGCTGCATTATCAACTTGCTCCGTATGCACAGAGCAAATTAGTTTCTGTTGTAGAAGGTGAGGTATGGGACGTGGCTGTCGATTTGCGGCAGAACTCGGCTACTTTTGGACAATGGTACGGAGTGGAACTGACAGCACAAAATCATCGACAATTCTTTATTCCACAAGGTTTTGCACACGGTTTTGCTGTTTTATCCGAAACAGCAATTTTTACTTACAAATGTGATAATTTCTACAATCCTTCGCACGAAAGAGGAATTATTTTTAACGACCAAACTTTGAAAATTGACTGGAAAATTGCAGAAAATCAGTTAATTGTATCTGAGAAAGACCTAAAGCACCCAATATTTCAAAATGCAGAAATGAATTTTTAGAAAAAATGTATAAATGATTGATACACAATAAATATAATCTGTAAATCAATAACTTACGTTTCATTTATAAACAATTTGAAAACATTTTTATATTTTTGAGAGTTTGGCAGGTTTTAGAAATATTACTTTTTTAACCTGAGTTTTGGATAATGATTTTAGTTAAAATATAGATAATTGCCCGTGTTGAGGTTCAAAATTGACCTTGATGGCGGGTTTTTTATCAAAAAAACAGTATGCACCAAGCGCAGCAATTAGATTCATA
The DNA here is from genome assembly GCA_009781075.1 of Paludibacter sp. Taxonomy (GTDB): domain Bacteria; phylum Bacteroidota; class Bacteroidia; order Bacteroidales; family Paludibacteraceae; genus WRGS01. The sequence continues at coordinate 5,751 of WQYU01000127.1, forward strand.
ATGAAGTTGTGAATGGAACGGTGTTGTGAATGGAACGGTGTCGTGAATGTTCAACATTACCGATATTTTTGAGCATATCGTTAATTGTTTCTATAATAGAGCGTTTCCGCAACAAAATTCTATCCCATAACGGCATCAGACGATTTTTCATGTTCGATTTTATGCCTGTAACTAA
>WQYU01000128.1 GCA_009781075.1 Paludibacter sp.
AAACTTTGGCAGCAATTGTATTATACGCACTGCTTCCGCGTTCAATTCTGCATTTTTTCCTTTAACAGTTACATCTGAAACCGAACCGTCTTTATTAACCACAAATCGCACTGTAATTTTTTCCTGTAATTATTTTCTTCAAATAAAAAAATAAATACTCAATGCCATAACTATCATTCCTGATATTAACCCTGAAATGGATATATGATGTTCGCCAAATTTTTCGGCGGTAGGCAGCAGTTCGTCTAACGAAATATAAATCATAATTCCCGCTACGGCAGCCATAACTATTCCATTCAACATTGGCGTCCAGAATGGCATTAGAAAAAGATAAGCCAGTACTGCTCCCAGCGGCTCTGCCAAGCCCGAAAGGAACGACAGCCAAAATGCTTTCTTCCTGTTTCCTGTTGCGTGAAATATCGGTACGGAAACGGCTATTCCTTCGGGAATATTGTGTATGGCAATAGCCACAGTGACAGGAATCGCAATCATAAGATTGTTGCTCATTACAGCAGTAAAAGTTGCAATACCTTCCGGAATATTATGTATGAAAAGTGAAATGGCAACAACGACCCCTATCCTCATCAATGATTTTTTATTCAAATCATTACCGCTCATCTCTTCCACTCCATGCAGTTCATGAGGATTGTTCGATTCCGGTATCAAAAAGTCGATAAGAGTAATGAACCCTATGCCTCCAAAGAAAGATAGCAACAGATACAACATTCCGGTTTTATTTCCAAAATTAGTAACAAATACTTCTTTTGCAGCAGGCATCAATTCCATAAACGACACATAAAGCATCACTCCGGCAGAAAATCCGAGCGATGCACATAAAAATTTAGTATTTGTATGTTTGGCAATCAATGCAAGTAAACTGCCAATGCCGGTGGAAAGACCGGCAATAGCAGTAAATAGAAAAGCAATCCAAAAACCGTTTTCCATCATTTATTTATCAAATAATTTTTCTCAACTTTTTCCCAAACGTTTGTCTAACGCATACAAGGCAGCAGGTATATTATCGAACTTTTGCAATTCGTTGACAATATTACGTGCAGTTGCCTCCTCTTCAACCTGCTCGTCAATAAACCATTTGAGCATATTTTGAGTGGCATAATCTTTCAATTCAACAGCCATATCCATAAGTTTATTGATTTTGGATGTTACGATTTTTTCGTGCATTAACGTGTCTTCAAAAGCATCTTTTGGCGAGTTCCATTCCTGTCTTACCTCTTCTATCGGCATCAATGCAACCTTTCCGTCCATTTCTCCGATAAAATGCATAAAACGTTTGGCATGCTCAAACTCTTCTTTTGCCTGCGCGGCAAACCACGTTGCCATACCAACATAGCCCTTGTTGTCCATATCACAAGACATTGACAGGTACAAATAAGCCGACCATAATTCTGCATTAACATGCTGATTCAAAGCTGTTTCTAATTTTTTTTCTAACATATTTTTTTAAATTAAAAGTTAAACATATAATTTTTTTTATTATTTTTATAAAAATTAATAACGACCCTCAATGACTTTCCAGTCCAGAATCGACCATAAAGCGTGCAAATATTCGGCACGGCGGTTTTGATAATCAATGTAGTAGGCATGCTCCCACACGTCGAACACGAGAATTGGTTTCAACCCTTCTGTCATTGGATTTCCGGCATTAGCAGCCCGAAAAATGGTGAGTTTACCGTCTTTATCGGCAGCCAGCCAAACCCATCCGGAGCCGAACAAGCCTACTCCTGCGGCTTCAAAAATCTGTTGAAATTGTTCGAAAGTACCCCATGTTGCATTAATTGCATCGGCTAATCGACCGGCTGGCTTGCCACCCTCTGTGGGCGAAAACTGAGCAAAATAAAGATTGTGATTCAAAACTTGCGCTGCATTGTTGTAGATAACGCCATCGGACTTGAGAACAATAGTTTGTAGGTCTTCATTCTCAAATTGTGTTCCTTTGATAAGGTCATTCAAGGTGTTTACATAGTTCTGAAGGTGCTTACCATAGTGAAACTCAATTGTGTGCTGACTTATTACAGATGCAAGCGCATCGGTAGAATATGGTAACGGCATCAATTCAATTTTTGAATTTTGTCCGTGCATAGTTGCCAATCCGCAAAGCATACATAATAAAGCGATTACAATATTTTTCATAAATAAAATTTTTAATGAATTGATTATTTTTTCATCTCAAAAAGAGACTGCAAAGATAAATAAACTTTTTATGATTGTATTTAAAAATAATTTTTTAGATAATTTTTTTGGCAAAACGTTTTATACCAAAATTTATATCTAAATTTGCAAAATTTTTTTTCTTAAAAAATATGACAAAATCTATATTTATATATCAATACTAAAAATAATCATAATTTTTTATAATAACATGAAAAAGATACATTTTTTGATAATTTCTGCGCTGATACTTGCCATGGCAAGTTTTAACGAGTGCAAAGAGCCAACAAAATCTCCCAATATGAGTGAGATACCAACGACTATCATACCTTTGGATAGTTGCAAACAATTAGATGATTTCCTGTCGAACAAGGTCATTATCATTAACAGCGAAGATGAATTGGCAAAATACATCGACTGCGGAGATGAAATGCCTGATATTGATTTTACAGAGCAAACATTATTACTTGCACGTGGAATGGCGCCGGCTATGATAAAAAAAATAATTCCGAAATTGTTGACAAACGGCGAGAGTTATTTTTTAAATGTGGAAATACAGTTAGTTTACTCAGAGCCACAAGGTAATGCATGGCGTATTGGTCTGTCGACAGAAAAATTAACAACCGACTCAATCGACTTAAACACTTTATCGTATTGACTCAATCGGTTGAAAGTTGATTTATGATAAAAGCCTAATTGTCATTGCAGGTTTTTCCTTGTATAAAGGTTGATATTTATTTAACAGTCTTTTCTGATTAAATATTTATAAATGATTAATTTATGGCACAGGGTCATATCCGCTTCCGCCCCATGGATGGCAGCGCAAAAGCCGCCTCAGTGCAAGGTAGCCACCTTTAAAAATTCCATATTTGCGCACTGCATCTATTGCATATTGTGAGCAAGTTGGTGTGTATCTGCAAGTTGAAGGTTTGAGCGGGGATATTACTGCACGGTAGATAAATACCGGCAGCAGGATGATATTATTAATTATTTGTTTAAGATGTCTCATTATGCTGTTTTTGTTCAATATTATTTATTAACTTGATAGATATTTCCCTCATTTTGCTTTCTATAAAATTATATTTTAAAATTTCATCGGAAATATATTGAAAGGCAATCGAAATATTAAGAGCATTTTCTTTTGCAAAATTAAGTAAATTAATTTTATTCAGTCTGTAACTTTCTCTCATTAAGCGTTTTAAGCGATTACGACTATTTGCTCTGCGATGTTTCTTTTTAGCAACAGAAATTAAAACTTTTACTTGCACTTCATTAATTGTATTCTCCTGTTTTTCAAATAGATATATCACACGAAAAGGATAAATAATAAACGCATAACCCTGTTTCAAAAGCAGTTCAATATTTTTATCACCACACAAATGCTCTTTTTTAGGAAAAGAAAAGATTTTCATTTTATTTAAAATCATTTATAACTTGCTCTACCGATTCTTAGCCATTCAATAAATTTATCAATATTTTCATTGAAAGTAAATTTTTTTGCCAATGGATTTCCTTGATTATCTAAAATTACATAATAAGGTTGTGCATTTGCTCCGAATTTCATTCGTTGAAGATAACTCCATTTATCGCCTGCTGTTTTGATTTTCACTGATTTGCCGTTTTCTGTAACTTCATAAGGGGCTGTTAGCGGTGTTTTGTCGTCAACCCACAAACTAATGAGTACAAAATCGTTATCGAGCATATTTTTCACACGCGGGTCTATCCAAACCGATGCTTCCATTTTGCGGCAATTTACGCAACCAAAGCCGGTAAAATCAATTACAACCGGCTTTTTATGTTCGGCAGCAAAACTCATTCCTGCGTCATAATCGGTAAATTTAGCATGCGTTTCCTGACTTTTGTAAAGGTTAAAATCCTGCGTTCGTAGGGGAGGAGGAAATGCACTAATGGCTGTCAGTGGCGCCCCCCAAAGTCCCGGAAGCATATAAAGAGCAAAAGCAAGTGAAATCATACCTGAAAATAATCCGAAAATAGAAGTATGTTTCTGCTCGCTGTCGTGTGGGAAACGGATTTTTCCCAAAAGATAAAATCCCAGAAGAGCGAAAATCACTATCCAAAGTGCCAGAAACGTTTCACGATCGAGTATTCGCCAATCGTATGCCAAATCGGCAACGGAAAGGAATTTTAAAGCAAAAGCAAGTTCAATAAATGCTAACACGACCTTTACGGTGTTCAACCAGCCGCCCGATTTTGGCAATGACTTTAATAAACTTGGGAAAAAAGCAAAGAAGGTAAAAGGAATAGCCAGTGCAATGGCAAACCCCAACATTCCAAGTGCCGGCGCAAGCACATCACCGGTAGTAGAAAGCGAGGCAAGTAATCCTCCTATAATCGGTCCGGTGCAGGAAAATGAAACAAGTGCAAGGACAAAAGCCATCATCAAAATTCCGAGGAAACCTGCCGTATTTTCGGCTTTGTTATCTAATTTTGTTGTCCACGAAGAGGGTAGAGTAATCTCAAATGCTCCTAAAAATGATATTGCAAAAACAACAAGCAACAAAAACAAAAAAACATTCAACTGCCAACTTGTGCTTATTGCGTTGAGGGCATTTCCTCCAAAAATTGCGGTAATAATAAGCCCCAGAGCCACATAAATAATTATTATTGACAAACCGTATAAAATTGCATCACGCCTGCCTCGCCGCTTTTCACCGCTTCGTTTTAGAAAATAACTTACCGTCATCGGAATTATGGGCCAAACACAAGGAGTGAAAAGCGCCAAAAAACCAGCCAAAATACCGAAAAGAAATATCCACAACAAAGAATGATGAGTATCTTCAAAAGAATTTAATTCCTTAACTACAGGCTTCCACAGGTTTGAATTTTCATCGGTAAGGGCAATTGTAACAGCGCCGATAGTTGCTGTATCCACAGCGGCAGGGGCAGTTTCAACAATTGTTTCTTTGACAATATTCGCTTTTTCGGATGAGTTGGCAAATGCCGAAGCATCGAGTTTTTTTATCTCAAAATTATAATAAGTTGGCGGTACGCAACTTTTATCATTGCAAGCCATATAATGAATATTTCCTTGAATATCAACTTTTTGTGCATCAGCAAATTCTATCTGTTGTACAAAAATCGCACGCAAATCGTACCAACGCAATTCCATTTCATAATACGGGTCATATTCTTTTTTCAAAGTCGATTTCGGCTGAATTTTTCCAACGACTTTGCCTCCTTTTACTATTTCAAATTTAAATGTTGTAGGAATGGGACCATCATCTGACATATCCATTGCATAAATGTGCCAGCCGTTGTCTATTGTGGCTGTGAATGTAATTTCGGCTGTTGTTGCACTTGTAATTTTTGTTGATGTTAACCATTTTACCGGCTCTAAAATCTGGGAATAAGCCGAGAGAGAAGAAATTATCGTTATAAAATATAATAATTTGATTTTTTTCATCTTTTAATATTTTTAAATAATATAAAATCTAATTGCATTTGAAAAAGATGTCGTTTGCAAAATTAATTATTTTATTTAAAAAATTAAAAAAATATTTGATTGGAAAAAATCCTGCCTATGCGGGAAAAATTAAACTAAGCTTGTGTGTTTTCAAAAGAAAGATACGAGCATGTCTTGTCCCGGAATATGTTGACCTTTTTTCAGATTAATAATTGTTATTTTTTCACTTTTGCTTCTATCGAAGCAATGCGTTTTTTTAGGCATAATCGACTGGAATAGGAAAAATGGGAGG
>WQYU01000129.1 GCA_009781075.1 Paludibacter sp.
AATCGTTATTTATCATCTATAAAAGATAGAATTGCCAATTTTTGGAAACTATTTTCACTCTCTTTAAAACCAAATAATTTACTGAAAAATATTTGTGTAATTAATTATTAGAAATTATATAATATCTTCCTCATTGTGGTTTTCTTCTTCATCGCTACTTTTTTCACTATTGCTTCCATCGTAAATTACTTTGCCATCTTCCTTATAATACATAACGGAAATATACGATTTATGAGTACCACCTGTATTTTCAAATAATTTAAAATTAAATAGCTTATCATCGGGAGAAGTTAAGAAAAACTCACTTCCTTTTTGTGGAAAATCTTTATGGTGTGCTATTTTATCAATGTTTTCAAGTATTCTATTTTGAAAAATACTAATGACCGCCCAGTTTTCGATACTATCATTTTCTATGTTTATATCTTCCAATTCCTCTTTTGTAAAATTGAAGTCTTTAAGAGAATAATATTCAGGGCAATTAGACCACATAGAATGAAAACACAAAGTATCATCATAAACAACAAGATACTCATTTGTTTGAGCAATCAATTCATCTATGCTTTGCGCTTTGGCAATGCTGGCAATGCTGCAAAAAATAATGAAAAAAACATATTTCATTTGTTTGTAATTTTATTTTTACTTTCTTTTGTTTTGTCGTCTGCTCTGTCCGTTAGGGTTGCCTCTATCACCAGTTTTCTGAAGAAGTCCAACATTTCGTCTTTCATTTGCGTATCGTTTTCAATGTCAGGATGATAGCCACAACCATTCGGAATTATTTTATCCGAAAAATGAAAAATCAGAATTTCTTTGTGCGTTTTATCGGCAATGAAAGCGGCTTTAATTTTGTCCAAACATTGATTTAAAACCACTCGCTTGTTGCCTGTAATCATCGGACTATCAAGCAGAACAATTTGTGCGTTTGGATTGTGTATATAAAGCATTTTAATAAAATTAACATAATTGCTTACAAATTTTTCGGGATTAAAAGGCAGTCGCACTTTTTGCCCGTCGCCGTCCGACAAATCATTTGTCCCCAGACATATTGAAATAATATCTGGTTTGAACTCAAACTTATATGGTTTGGTTTTGTTGGTATTCAAATAAAGATTTTGATAAACATCGGGCATAATCGCCTCTGATTGATGTTCGTCGTTCCAGTTGCGGTACATCCCAATTCCTGATACGCTACTTAATTGAAAATCAAGGTTTAACTCTTTTGCCAACATCGTAGCGTAAGAAAAATATGCGTTGTGCTGGTCGTACCATTGGTCGTTTTTATTGCAATGGATTTCAAGGTCATTACCCATTCCGGAAGTAATAGAATTGCCGATAAATTCAATTTTTTTATTTGAAGAGGCTGCAGCATCTTTGCGTACAAGTTGCAGATTTTTTGGTATAACAAGCTCAATATCGCCGGTGGTGGCTTCTGTTGCCTTAAAAATTTTGATATTATGACCTTGTGCGGCATCGGCAAAGGTCAATGAAATTGTTGTTTGTGCATCTATACGTTTGCGTCCCGCATAATTTCCATCTACTTCTATGCTCACATAAGCATATTTTGAGTTCAAACTTTTTAATTGAATATCAAAATTTTCTTTTTGTGGAAACGAAAACTCCACCATCGAAGCGGCACTGATGAGAATTACATTGCCATTTGGAAGCGTTTCGGTTCGCCCCATGGTTATTAAAGCGCCATCGGATTTTGATGTAGATGTTTGTGTGATAACTGTTTGACTAACTGCTTTTTTCGGATTGTCAAATTCACGCAGATATTCACGCATCTTTACGCCGGCATCCGACAAATCGGAAATTTCCCATTTCCCTTTTGACGATGCACGAGGTAAAAGCATTGAATTTGAGTCATTTGAATCTGATATTACACCGGAAATACCACTAATCAGGTCTTTTTGTGCAGCAATAAAATTATTATCATCAATATGAATATCATTAAGAAAAAGTTTGTCGGCTGCAATAATCACATTATTTTTATCATTTGTACGAATTGCAGCAACAACTGTTTGAAAATATTGTTTAACATTTGTTGATTGGGGATTGGATTGAATTGAAATTTCATAAATAATATTCGGATATTTAAAGTACTTTTTAGAAATTTCGTCAAAAAAATTCACCGCCTCCGCTGTGTAAATATCTTTGCCGTTGAAAGAAACAATTACATAAATTCCCTGTTTGATTGCAACATCAATCACGTTTTCAACCTGTTTTTTGGAATAATAGAGTTGTGACATATCACCGATTGAATCCAAATTACCACTCATTTGAGTACGGATAACATTGATTTTCCAATCATTTTGCAGCCATTTTACAACATCTTTATTATAAAACACAAGACTGCCCAAACTTATACCACACAACCGAATCGGATTGCCCGCCTTATTAACAAGTTGAGCGCCTGCAACTCTCAATTGTCCATTTTCGCTAACAAAAGTTTTGGCATTAATATTATTGAAAATAAATAATATTAATGTTAAACAAAATAAATATTTTTTGAGCATAAGAAAAATTTAACTTGACTTTTCAACCAGAACATTTGTAGAAAGTACTTCAACAACAACAATTTCTGTATTATGGTCAAGAAATTCACCGCGCGTTTTTGCCTCAATGATATTGCCGTCAATCATCACTTTGCCCATTGGGGCGAGGCGCGATTGCGTGCGTCCCTTATCACCTACCTTAATGTTAAGCCCTTTTAGCGGGTCAACTTTGCTCTTAATTTCGGTTTTGAGTTCAATTTTATCGAATGTGCGCATGTGCACGAATAACCAAATCGCTATGCCTGCTAAAACAACAGACGAAATCAGCGTAATATTTCCTGCGGTTGCTCCCAGACCTTTGTAAGCAAAATATACAGCACAGATTAGCAAAATTGCTGATGCTATGCCTGCGATACTTGTTCCCGGAATCAAAAAAAGTTCTATAATCAAAAAAACTATTCCAACAACAAGCAGAATTACAATCAATGCGACACTTATTTCCATAAATGCTTTAAATTAAAAATTATTTTGCAAATATATAAATTTATTTTAGTTAAAAAAAATATTTATAAAATCTCATAGCCATTTTTTCTTTTTAAAAAAGAAAAGAACTCCTATTATTGAGAAAAGCATTGCTATAAGGGCAAATATATAACCGTGTCTGGCATGAAGTTCAGGCATATTTATAAAATTCATTCCATAAATAGAGGCAATCAAAGTAGGCGGCATAAAAATCACTGTAACAACGGTAAAAATTTTGATAATTTTATTTTGCTGGATATTAACCATACCCAAAAACGTATCTTGCAGATAGTCAAGACGGTCGAATCCGAAGCGAGTATATTCAAACAACGAATTAATATCCTTGATAACCATTGAAAGCCGTGCGAGCAGGTCGGCAGAGAAGAAACTGCATTTCAGCATATTTGACACCATTCGCTGCTTATCTACAATATTTTGCCGAATAATCATAACTTTTTCCTGCAAGTCCTTGATTTGCAGTAAAATATCTTCATCAACACGTTCTTCGGTGGTGCTCATTGTTTTTGAGAGCGAAGTGATAAGGTCGGTTACATCTTCAATCATATCTGCATCATATTCTACGCGGGTTTCGAGCAGACTAACAAGCACATGAAGACCATTGGGGAAAGCGTTCGTGTTAGCGTAAATTTTGCGTACTGTTTCATTAAACGACCTTAATTCAGCGCCACGTACCGAGACAAGAATTCCATTTTTAACGATAAATGAAACAGGCTCACTTTCATAATTTTCGAGCAGAAAGTTCGAATTAGCCACAACGCTGTCGTCCGTCTGAATGTAACGTGAACTCATTTCGATTTCCTCGATTTCTTCATCTTCCTGAATGTAAATTTTGAGAAATGATTCAAGTTTGTCCTCTACTTCTTCGGAAACATCGTTGAGGTCAATCCACATAATGTTTCGTTTTTCAATATTATTTATTGCATCAATCGACTTTGAAATTTTCAGTCGACCTTCGTCGTGATAAAAAATTCTTAATTCCGACATTATTTTTAATTTAAATTAATAGATAAAAACCAAAATACCTTTTTTCGGGTGAAATCCCGACATCTTTTCTTATTCAAATGCCTCCTTTATTTTAAAGGAGCGGAAGTTAATTCAAAATTTATTAAATTTGTGAGTTCTACAAACTGCTGAACATTAAGTTGTTCCGGGCGTTTGTCAAAAAATTTTTCCGAATAAATATCACTTTGCGGCAAAAGCGGTTTCAATGAATTTCGCAAAGTTTTGCGTCGCTGATTAAAAGAAGTTTTTACGACCTTGCGAAAAAGTTCTTCGTTGCACTCCAACTGCTGTATGCTGTTTCGTGTCAAGCGAATGACCGCAGAAGTAACTTTGGGCGGAGGTTCAAAAACTTCATTTGAAACATCAAAAATATATTCAACATTGTAATATGCTTGAATCAAAACGCTCAAAATACCATAAGTTTTCCGCCCCGAATCAGAGGCAATTCGTACCGCAACTTCGCGCTGAAACATTCCACAAAGAACCGGAATATGTTCTTTATAATCAAGAAGTTTGAAAAGAATTTGACTTGAGATATTATACGGAAAATTGCCGATAATCATAAATTTATCGGGGATAATTTCCTTTAAATTTAATTTCAAAAAATCGGCTTGAATAACTTTTAGAGTGGGGAAATTTTTATTTAAAAATGCTACCGAACGGCTGTCAAATTCTACGGCTGTAAGATTTATAAGTGGCTGGTTGATAAGAAATTGCGTAAGAACGCCAGTGCCGGGACCAATTTCCAAAACAGAAGTTTTACTTTCTATCGGCAAGGTTTCGACAATTTGACGAGCAATTTCCAAATCGCGTAGAAAATGCTGTCCCAAACGTTTTTTGGGTCTCACAAATATCATATCGTAACGGAACGTCAAGCATTTTTCAAAAAGTATATTTTTTTGCAGTTAATTTATATGCTGCATTTTTTCGGCGCAAAAGTAATATTTTATTTTAAAAAAACAAAATTAAAAATTAATAAAGTACGAATGGGTAGATTCAGCCAATAAACACAATTTTGAATAGCAAAAAAATTTTATTTGCATAACTAAAATTTTGTATTACCTTTGCAGCCATTTTTGTACAATAAAACAGAAAAATGGTTTATAAAAATAAAAATATGAATATTGATAATCTGCTGAAACCCCAACAACAAGAGGTTTCAGAAGGTAGTTATGACCTTTTTGGTCGTAACTCTTTGATTATCAATACATTGCTCCCCCCCAGCAAAATACTGATAATCAAGTAGTTATAGGATTGTCATCAACAAATACAAATATAAATATAAATATACGGCAGGGAATTTATAAAAATACATTCCCCGCTTTTGTTGTGTCATATCTTTTACATCATTGCGAAGGTGTTAGCCCAAAGCAATCCGGAAAAATAAACATTGTTAATTTTGTTAGAAACAAAGAATTAAATTCCGGATTGCTTCCTGCTTCGTACCTCGCAGTCGCAATGACGATAAACAAAGTGAACATACGTCATTGCGAGCCGCTGCAGGCGGCGAAGCAATCCAGAGAAACACAAACCCACAACGGCAATGCCTTGTGAATATTAAAGGACAAATTATAAATAGTGGAGAAAAATGAAAAATATGCCGTCAGGCAAAAAATATTGGTAGAAGAACGTTTTAATCAGAAAAAATGTGCCGTAGGCACAGAATATATGGAAAAACGGGATTACATTTTGTACC
>WQYU01000130.1 GCA_009781075.1 Paludibacter sp.
AGGGAACAATGAAAAAACGAATGAATAGACATAAAGAAGAGCGATTAATGAATTCAATTGCCATTACAATTGTGTTGATTCTCTTTTTTATTTTGATAATATTTTTTTCGGGTTGCAGCAAAAAAATATATGTTCCTGTTGAAAAAATTAAAACCGAATATATATCAAAAAATCAAATTGACACGCTTTATCTGCGTGATAGTATTTTTTATTCATATATTGAAAAAGGCGATACGGTATATATATTAATAGAAAAAAACAAATATCTTTACAAAAATAAAATATTACTTGATACGATTTTCAGAACCGACACCATAAGAGTTACCAGAATCAACACGATAACGATAGAAAAACAGATGAAATGGTACGACAAAATACCGTTAATATTGGGTTGGATGTTAATTGGCGGGGGTGTATTATGGTTATTTTTTAAAATTAAAAAAATATTTAAAAAATGATTGGAGTTTTACCGAAAAATATTAATATGTCGCCACGCCGCGGTGAACTTGTAAAGCGCATGTGGAACGCTGATACTACCGATAATATTAATTGGGAGATTAAGAGAGATTTTGATGGATATATAACGGCAAGTGAAAATTTACAGAAAAACAATTTCCCGGAAGTATTAACAAAAAAAGATTTACGTGCGGCAGTTAAATTTTTGAAGGAACAGGACGGCGGACTTATTTACGAAGAAAGCACGGCTGCTGCATTTAATCCTAATAATGTTTTTTCAATATTAGATAATTTCTTATCGGGCATAACATCATCATACGACGGCGTTACTATCTCTTTTGCCTGTTCTGCGGTCAGTTTGGGTGGTGGAGTCGCCGCAATCGGCGCAGGTTCTTCGGTCAATGGCTTGTAAATTTTCTTAAATGTACCTGTTTCCTTAAGATTTATAATACATCTGTTGTCGTCAATAGTGGTTTGACAATCTTTACAATCGTTTTCTTGGGCGCACATCTGCGTTGGCAACTCTGGTTCTGCTTCCTGACTCGATGTCGCAGTTGGCTTATCTGTACTGACAGGTGGAGTAGGGGGCTGATACTTTTTTTCTTTGTGCCAGCGTTGATTGGCGCTATGGCTGCGTTTATCCTTTAATTCATTTCGGCGCTCTATCTCATTACCAACTTCTACCGAAAAGAACTCATTTTTGTCTTTTACAATACGAAATAATTTAAAATCAATAATTACCGATTTAACAATATCTTCATCTTCTCGCATTTCAAGAGCAAGTAAATGATAATCAAGTGGCAATGTATTATTTTTCTGTTCGTACATTAGTGCTATGATATTGATATATATTCCATATCCGCGCAAACCATGTTTTTCACGGCAGGCTATCATTTTCAAATCATTACGTAATTCGGAGTTAAGATTGAATTTCATTATTGTAGTTATAATTATAGTTATATTTGGTTCGTAAGATATTAATTAATTCATTATAGCGCGGATGGTATTTGCCCGCAAAGAGTATGTTATAAGCAGTTTTGCTACTTATTTTCATTTCCTTTGATACATATTTTCGCCAGCCGTACGGTAGAATTAACATAAAAATTTTAATTATTTTTTTTTATAAAATATTCAGTCCATTTGTCAGCCATTGCGTTGGCAATGCCTTGAAATGTAAGTGCGCGTTTTTTTGAATTTGATGTACCCTTATAAACAACATCCTTCATTTTCGCCGTATATCTGCTGCCGGAATTGACGTAATATAATGTAGGTTCTACACTACTTTTTTTCTCAAATAATGTATCTTTATTTTCATACGTCAATTTTGGTAAATTTTTAAGCCATAAGCACGTTGTTTTATAAAACGGTTCGCCAAAATAATACGGCTGTATAATTTGGCTGTACTTGGCAATAATAGGACTTGCACATCCTTTAGGATTTTCTATACAAATATGTTCAATCGGTAATTCCCATAATTTACGGAAAAAATCAAGTGCCTGTAATCTTTTTTCTATTCGTCCCGGCTCATTCCAATGCGGAGTCCCGGCATAACTCAAATAAGTACAGGGGGGAAATGAATTGTTTAAATTTTTCAATAAAAGGCACTGTATCAGCCTCATAGTTAAGGTACATTTCTTTATTTTCAGACATATCAGCATAATAATGAAAGCATACTTGTACGTGTCGCAGCAGCCAATAAAGGTCTTTTGCTTCCTGTTTTGTGATTTCTATTGTTTCCATATTCTTAAAATAATTTTGGGTTATCATTTTCAGTTTGTTGAATAATCACAGAAAAAAGCGTTTCCCTGATAAATTTTGCGCGGTTGTTTATGTTATACCTTTCGCAAAATCTGTTAAGGTAATGCCTTTCTGCATCATTTAAATTTAATAAAATACCGTTGGTTCTTTTGTTTAACATATATATATTTGTAATTTTTTCTTATAATTTATATTATGTTTAATTAACTAAATTGTACGTGTTTTTAAATAATTTTAAGAAAGTAGAGTAGAGAAATACTGTTTTTAATGCGTATAAATATGTATTTTTTTGTTTATGCATTTGCATTGCATTTGCATAAACATGTTTATATAAGTGTATAAACATGTAATTTGATTTGTATTTACATTGATTTTGATTTGCAAAAACGTGTACATGCAAGTAAAATTCACTTGTAAAAATTTTGCATGCATTTCTTATTTCTTATTTCTTATTATTTATTTCTTATTTCTTTTATTTAGAGGGGAAAAATTTTTATGAAATTTTTCTAAAAGATAAAAAAAATGATTTTTAATTTTGTATTTTAAAAAAAATATATACTTTTGTACTTTAAATCTAATTTTAACTTAAATATAGGAGATTTCAAAAATGAAAAAAATCACAAACTACCTTTTTATTGCGCTCTGCAGCGTTATTTTAGCGGGGGGTACGGCAGGATGTAATAATCAAAAGGAAGAACCGAAAGCAGACGACAATACTACTATTAATTGCAATCCGTGGGCTGATTTTACTTTTATCAAAGATATTATTACATTAGGAACGACTACAATGACAAATGCTAGATTTAATGGTTGCGCTCCGCTTGATTGGAATCATATTGAATGGTTTTGTTTAAATGATAATGATGCTACTATTCAACTATATAACTATGGAGGCGTAATTATTACTCCAAAAAGGACAGGTGAAATATATGTCATTCTTAGAGTTTGGAATGAGGATAAATCAAAAGAATATCAAGTTAATCATTCATTTACCGTATTACCTCAATAAAAAAATACCTTAAAAACACAGGTAAAATTTTTAACATAAATTAATTTTTTACCTTGTAGGTAAAAATAGATGCCGCTTTTGGTATCTATTTTTTTTTATTATATTACTTTTGCTGCTGAGGGCTTTCTACTGCACAATGCGGAATTTTTTCTGCAATAATACAAAGTCAGGCGGCAAGATGTAAGATTATTCCCTTTCTTTTATTTTTTTGATTTATGAGTGAAACGAAACATAATAATACTTGGTTATGGGTAGGTGCGGGTGCACTTGCGGTTTACGGAATTTATAATTACGTAAAAAATAATGCTTGGGAAATTCTCAAGGATTACATTCACATTGCGGGTTTCCGCATTTTGTCTGTTTATTCCGACGAAATTAAAACTCAGGTACTTTTGAAAGTAGAAAATCCGCTGCCGAAGAATTTATTTTGCGATGGTTTTTTGATAGATATATATTTTAATGAAGTTCCGATTTCGCGTATTTCGCAGCCTGTTAATCAATATCTGTATGCAAACGCTGTTACCAATGTTGTTTTAAATGTAGATGTTTCACAAAAAAGTTTAGGAGATGAATTGTGGAAACACATACAATCTGGAGGTACTATTAACAATTGGAAAATCAGTATACGCGGTTTAATTCGTGTAGAAGGTATTGATATTGATTTTAATACATTTATTGTTATGGATGATATTACCGATGCATTTAGAATAAACCACAAGGCGCAAAATATTTTAACAGCAACTACAGTATGAAAGCAGACGGCAAAAATACATTCATCAAAAAAGGCGACACCGAAGATATTGTTGAAAGTGTTTTAATCACATTCGAGCAATATTGGCAGCAATGTATGAATTTTGCTCAGCAGTTTAAAAATCCGATGTTAATATATACCTGTAAGAATATTTTTGATTATCATGTCTATTGTTGAATGGTTTGTTAACTTATTTGGAGGTAAAAAGACGCCTGCATATCAGATAAGCTCAAGTCAGACTGATGGCTGGGGTCCTAGCAATGCTCCAGGTGGTTCAACAAAAAACGAAGCAAGTTTAACATCACTTTTGCCCATTGCGGCAATAGCAGTATTAGCCACTCAATTGGGAAAAGGTGATGATGAAAAAGGAAGTTAATTTTATTTTTTATTTTATTAATATTTTAAAAATTTATGTAGTATGGCACGATTGAAAATGTTACGATTTCCACCCAAACCTCGCATAAGCGCCTCAGTGGCACAGAAAGAGCGTTATTTGGAGAGGGTAAGGGATATCGAAAAACAGAACAGTGAGCGGACAAAATTAAACAAAAAGTCCGAAGAATTAGACAAAAAGATTGCAGCAATAAAAGGGCAATTTCGTTCTCGCAAATCAAAGAGTTAGTAATTAAAAATTAATCATTAAAAAGGTTATGAGTAAAAAAGATAAAATAGGTGCTTTAAATGTAACAAAAGGCACGACAGGAAGAATTGTAGGGGCAGCGCTCGGCGGTGCAACTTCTGCGGTGTATGACAAATACATCAACCCGATGCTGCCCGATAGTATGAGCACGATGGGCGACACTATTAAAGTGTGTGCCGGCATTGCAATACCAATGGTTGTTAAAAACAATCAGATGGTGAACTCTATCTCCGACGGACTTTTGACTGTTGGAATAGCCAATCTTATCGGTGGGCTACTTGGCGACAAGCCGGCTACCAGTGGCATTGGCGCAAATGTACAGCGCAACCGCATGCCGTTTCCGGCATACGTGAATAAATATGTTGCAGGAGCAACAGGTAACGACCGCCGCACACCCAAAACAGCACGCATGGCTGTTAACGGCGCTGCATCACGTGCATCTGTTGGAGTTATGTAAAATTTTGTAATATAATTATTTATTATGGAAAATTTAAACCAGTACTTGAAGCAGAAAATTAATCTGCAAAAGGCAACACAAACAGCAAGATTAGCAGCAGAACATGCAGCACAAGCAAAGGCAAAACAAAAGCCAAACTCTAAGACAGGCAAAAAACAAGCCAATGAGCCGGAAAATGACCCGATAATTCCGGATACAGACAATAAACAAAACGATGTAACAGATGAAAATGAAGATTTTACAGATGTTACAGAATAAGTAAAATTATTAAAATAGTATATATATGCCAAAAGAATTTTTTAGTTTAAATAGAAAAAGATTTGAATTGTGTGTCTTGTCCCAAAATATGTTGACCTTTTTTCAGATTAATAATTGTTATTTTTTCACTTTTGCTTCTATCGAAGCAATGCGTTTTTTTAGGCATGAGCGACTGGAATAGAAAAAATGGGAGGA
>WQYU01000131.1 GCA_009781075.1 Paludibacter sp.
AAATGTACGAAAAATATTGGGTTTAGATTCTTTTTTAATATGAAAAATTGATGTTTAGCGCAGAGGTCTGTATTTTTATGAGTTTGTGTGTAATAAATACAAAAATTTAATGCTACCTTTGCAAAAAAATATTTATGGCAAAAAAAACCGATACTGGAAAGGTGGGCATTGGGAATCCGATAACTTTTGACCGTATTGTCAGAGTCATTTTTACAACACTGATAGTTGTGAGTATTTATTTGTTATTAAGAGAACTGAGCGGGGTTTTGTTGCCGTTTTTAGTGGGTTGGCTTTTTGCATATATTCTCAATCCCGTTGTTGAATTTGTTCAGTTCAAACTAAAAATCAAAAATCGTATAATTTCCGTAATAATCACTTTAGTGTTTGTAGGAGTAATAATCACGGGTTTGGTCTTTGCGCTAAAACCGATAGTATCCGAAGAAGTTGTAAAAGTGTCGGCAATGATAAAAAATTATACTCAAAATGTTAATGTCTCTTCTTTTTTACCTTCTGCGTTGCAAGAATGGCTCAAAGAAACATTTCAATCTATCAGTATTGAAAAATTGCTTGGTGATGAGAGTATTAAAGCACTTTTACAAAAAGTTGCACCCCAAATTTGGATGATTTTTACAGGGTCATTAAATATGCTGCTTGGTTTTCTCGCATCGTTTATTGCTCTATTGTATATGATTTTCATAATGGTTGATTATCACAAGATTACCAATGTTTTTTTTAATATTTTCCCAAAAAAATATAGCAAAATTGCAAACGAAATTTTAACAAATATCGGCATTACAATGAATCGTTATTTTCGCGGGCAACTGATTATCGGAGCGTGTGTGGCACTAGTAATGTCGGTTGGGTTTTCGATAATCGGACTGCCGTTGGGAATTGTGATGGGAATTTTTGTTGGGATTTGCAATCTCATTCCCTATATGCAGGTACTTTCCATTCCACCTGTAGCTGTTATGGGCTTGCTCCGTTGCGCCCAAACAGGACAAACGGTATGGTCGATGGCTGTTGCAATATTAATTGTGTATCTTATTTCACAGGCGATTCAGGATTTTTTCCTTACTCCAAAAATTATGGGAAAAGTCACAGGATTGCCCCCGGCATATATTTTACTGGCTTTATCGATTTGGGGTTCGCTTCTGGGAATTGTGGGATTGATCATTGCCCTGCCTTTAACACAGGTTATTGTTTCGTATTACAAACGTTTTATTCTCGAAGAGCAGGTTGTAAAATATTGGGAACTGCCAAAAAAATCTAAAACTCAAAATCTTCCAAAAAAAGATTCGGATTGAAAAGGCGATATATTGACGAAAAGAAGGACGTATTTTCCCGATTTTTCAATTTTGAATCTGTATTTTGAAAAAAAATATTACCTTTGCAAACTGAAAATGCTGCATTCGTCTATCGGTTAGGACTCATGATTCTCAGTCATGGAAGAACGGTTCGATTCCGTTATGCAGTACAAAAAATAAAACATTGATTATCAGTAATGAAAAATAATTAATGTTTTTTTATTTGTGAATTGATAAAAAGAGAGTTGAAAAAATGTTGAAAAAAACTAATTTCAATGACAATTATATAAAAAAAATCGTTAGTTCGCTAAATGCAAAAAAATTAAAATTATAAACAGATGAAAAAAAAATATTTATTTCTCATAATAATATTTTGTGTTACAACAATTTCTGCACAAAAACAAAATAGCGCTTACCTTAATTATATAGAAAAATATCACGAGACAGCCGAAATTCAACAACGCGAATATGGCATTCCTGCAAGTATAACTCTTGCCCAAGGTCTACTCGAAAGTGGCGCAGGAATAAGTCGGTTGGCTGTTGATGCTAATAATCATTTTGGAATAAAATGTCATAACTGGCAGGGCGAAGGTATTTATGTTGACGATGACTTGAAAAACGAATGTTTTCGCAAATATAAATCGGCTATTGATTCTTACGAAGACCATTCGGCGTTTTTGGTAAACGGCAAACGTTATGCATCTTTATTTAATCTAAATCCAACAGATTATGAGAGTTGGGCTTACGGACTTAAAAATGCCGGTTATGCAACAGACCCTACGTATGCCTACAAACTGATTTCAATTATTGAAGATTATCAACTTCATAAATACGATACTAAAAAAGATGCACAGCCGGAACGCGACCCCAAAACGCGAGAAATTATTTATAAAAAACCAAAAACCGTTGATTATCAGGAGTTTTCGATGGGGGTGATTAATCCTTATGGCGAACACGAAATTTTGCAAAACAATGGGGTGAAATTTGTTATTGCAGTAAAAGGCGACACTTATGGCAGCATTGCCGACGAACTGCGCATTTCGGAGAAAAAATTGCTTCAATACAATGAAATTGATGTAAAAACACCGCTTTTGGCAGGGCAGCGCGTTTATATTAAAGCAAAAAAGAAAAAAGCAGCCAAAGGTATTGATACTTACACAATTAGACGCGGCGATTCGATGTATTCCATTTCGCAGGAATTTGGAGTAAAAATTCAGTCGCTTTATGATATGAACAAAATGCCGTACAGCGAAGGTGCAAAAGAAGGAAAAATATTGAAAATGAGATAAATATGCGCAGAAACAAAACGGTTCCATTATCCGAAATATTAGTGCAGGTTTTACACGAGCAACATTTGGAAATCCCTTTGCTCGAAAAACGAATTATCGAAGGATGGACAGAGGTTATGGGGAAAACTATTTCCGCTTATACCACAGATATTTATTTAAAAAACAGGACATTATATCTTCAAATTTCTTCTTCGGTTCTTCGACATGAACTTTTTTTGCAACGCCAGCAAATCAAAGAAAAGATGAACGAGTTTGCAAAGCAGCAATATATTAAAGAAATTATTTTAAAATAAAAAAAGAGAAAATATCCTTTTTCTTCTAATTTTTTTTAATTTTGCAGCAAATATAAAAACTCATTTTTGATGAAAAAAATAATCATAATTTTATTTGCACTTATGCTGACTTCGGTAGCACTCCTTGCCCAGACATGGAACATCGGTACGCCAAATGCCGCCAGCGTAACTGCCACAATTAGCGGTAGCGGTATTAATCTTACACTTACCATCAGCGGCACAGGGGCAATGCAAGATTTTACTTTAGATGAGAATACTTTGGCTTGCAGTGCGCCTTGGTATAATAATAAAAACGATATTAAAACCCTTATACTAAACCCAGGTATTACAAATATCGGTAATTATGCTTTTTATAACATTAGTTTAACAAGTGCATTAGCCATCCCAAGTTCTGTTACAACGATTGGTGATTATGCTTTTTATCGCTGTAACGGTTTAACAGGAACATTGACCATACCAAATGGCGTTACAGCGATTGGTAATTATGCTTTTTATAATTGCAGCAGTTTAACGGGAGCATTAACTATCCCAAATGGCGTTTCCGCAATTGGTAATTCTACTTTTTATAATTGCAGCGGTTTAACGGGAACATTGACTATCTCGAATGGCGTTTCCACAATTGGTAATTATGCTTTTTACAATTGTAACGGTCTTACCGGAACACTAACTATACCAAATGCTGTTACAGCGATTAGCAGTTATGCTTTTTATAATTGTGTCGGTTTTACAGGAACATTGATTATTCCGAATAATGTTACTGCTATTGGTATTTATGCTTTTTACAATTGTATTGGTTTTAGCGGAACGTTAACTATCCCAAATAATGTTGCAATAATTGGGAGTACTGCTTTTTCCCGTTGCAGTGGTATAACAGCAATTAATGTTGCCTCAACTAATGCCAATTACAGTTCGACTAATGGCATCCTGTATAATAAAACCAAAACTGTTTTAGTTTGTTACCCCGCAGGTAAAACGGGGGCATTTACCATTCCTAATGGCGTAATAACAATTGGGAATAATGCCTTTATGAGTTGTGCAGAGTTAACATCCGTAGTCATTCCAAGCGGAGTAACAGTAATTGGCGATACTGCCTTTTCTGCCTGCACTGCCCTGACATCAGTAATGATTCCTTCAACGGTTACGCGTATTGGGAATCATGCCTTTCGAAACTGCAATTTACTGGCATTGCCTGTATTGCCGTCCAATTTGAGCAGAATAGGTAATTCTGCTTTTTATGGATGTACAAATCTCATAGGAAACCTTATTTTACCTTCTACTGTTACTTATATAGGTTCCAATGCTTTTTTTAATTGTGCTGGGCTTGTTGGTGAATTGGTTTTGCCTGCGGCGCTCGATACGTTACACTCAAGCTCTTTTATGTGGTGCAGTGGTTTTTCTGGTCCGTTAATTTTGCCGAACAATCTTCGTTTTATTGGTGCCGAACCATTTTCTTTGTGTGATGGAATAATTTCGGCTACTGTAACTTTAACAATCCCGGAGTCGGTTTTTTATATAGGCTTTCACTCCTTTAGAGGTTTCAACCATTTGGAAACGATTAATTTTAATCCGATAAATTGTCTTACAATGGTTGACGAATTAGATACAACTCGTTTGGCTTTTAGAGATTGTAATGCTGTTAAAACAATCAATATCGGCGCGAATGTTACAAAAATCCCCAATTATGGTTTTGCAGGACTTTCAAACATAGAGCAAATTAATAGTAATGCTATTACGCCGCCAACTATTTATTTGCGTACATTTAGAAATATTGATACAAATATTCCTGTGAATGTGCCTTGCGATGTTTCTGCATACCAAGCGGCTCAATACTGGAGTTTTTTTCCTAATTTTAATGCGGTTGGGGTTGCAAGTATTCCATACAATTTGCAGGCAACAACCGGGCAGGCAGGTATTGAATTGCAATGGTATGGAGATGCTGCAAATTACAACATTTACCGAAATAATATACTGATAGCCACTGTTAGTACGACTACTTACACCGACACCGAGAATCTTCCACAAGGTTCGTACTGCTATCAAATTCACGTTAAAAATACTAATGAAGTTTGTCCGGATGCTGTTAGCAACGAAGTTTGCATTAATATTACTTCGGTATATGATATGCACATACAACATTTTAAAATATATCCAATTCCTGCAAAAGACATAATTTTCATTGAAAGCGATATAAATTTTACAGATATTAAGATTTTTGATATTTACGGACGGGTAGTATTATCTGCTCCAAAAGCAGCAGAATTGAATATTGCCAATTTAGCACAAGGAAGTTATATTGTTAGCATAATCAATAATGGGATTACGATAGAAAGGGTTAAAATTTTTAAGGATTAATAAATATCTATAAGTCATTATTTTAAGAATCGCCTAGTTGTTTTGAAACAGGGCGATTTTTTTATGCAAAAATTGTGGACGTCAGTAAGTGGGAAAAAACCACACTGTATCGTCCCGGAATACGTTGACTCTAATTTCAACAAAAAATTAAACATTATGGAGTTAGAGAAGAAAGAATCCTGCCGAAAAAAGAACGGCAAAAATTGCAGTTTTGAGTTCAAAACTTTCGTCATTGAGCAAATCAACAATGGTCAAATTTCGCTTAATTTTG
>WQYU01000132.1 GCA_009781075.1 Paludibacter sp.
ATACGTGCAAGCAGTTGTTTGAGCCGTATAACGACCAAAAGTTATATGTTAATCGTTGATGCACTAATCAAAGGATATACAAAGCCTGATTATTTGGTGTCGTTAGTTTACGGCAACACGAAATCCATACATAAAACAGGACAAAGATTCGCCGTTATTCAAAGATTTCTCTACTTTGTGGGCAAATTTGAGTTTGGCATATCAAAATGAATTGACACCGTTTAGTTGTCTGATAATAGTTTTATTCACAGAAACAACAACATTTAGGATATCATTTGAGATAAACTTCTCATTTTCAGCAGTTTTTTCAAATGCCGACAAACTTTTCAGGACTTTTTCCCTTTCGGTAAAGAGCAGTCTCAATGATGCATCGGTGGGAAAGATTGTATTGTTCTCCTGACAATCGTGTCCGAGAGAACAAATTTTGCTTGTTGAGGAACTTCGGCTCCGTGAAGAAGAACGTTGTAAGAAAATATTTTTGCAATCCCCGCCTCGCTAACACGATTACGAAAATGGACCATTGTCCATATTGGAACACTGGGCGCTACAACCTCCGAATAATACTGAGTAAATTCGTCTTCAAAATACTGCCAGTCAATATTTCTTGCCAATAATGTCAGTTCGTGATGTGGATTTATCAAATCCTCGAGGCGGGTGCGAAAAAATTCGCGCTGATTTTCCTGTAATTTCCTACCATAAATAACCACTTTTTAAACCACAAAAGTACAAAAAATGGTGAAAATATACAAACTTCTTTACAACTATTTTTCTGATTATTAATAAGTTATGTGGTTTTTAAGGAACAACTATATACTTAACAATACCTTTTTTCTTATCTCAAAATCTTACATCTAACTTATCAACTATTTTTACTACCTTTGCGGACAATAAATTTTTATGTCTTTTATTCAACTTTTCAAGCAAATTTTACCCTACGTTAAGCCGTATAAATGGCTCGTAATTTTGGCTTTGGCGCTTACTTTTATCGGGGCGCTTACTTCGCAGGTCAATGCATACGTGCTACAATACACCGTCAATTCAATTTCCGACCTTTTACAGAAGCATAAGCAGTTGAAAGAGGGACTTAATATAGTCGGAATTATCGCTATCATTCTGCTTTCAAAAGAATTGGTAAATATTTTTATTTCTTTCGGGCAGAAATTTTTTGGCGAAAAAATCAGGATAATGATTTCTCAAGACCTTGCCCAGAAAGTTATAGAAAAGGTTTTGACTTATAGAATGGCTTTTTTTGCCGCTGACGAAAGCGGTTCTGGTAAATTGCAGACGCGCATCGACCAGGGCGTATCTTCTTTGACGCGGACGGTGCAAAGTTTTTTTATTGATATTTTTCCACTTTTTACATCAGCAATAGTGGCTCTGGCTGGTATGTTCCACGCCAATTTTTATGTTGGACTTGTAGGCTTGTGCATTGTGCCGATTTACTTTGTTATCAGCCAAAAACAGGCGCAGCAACTCAAAGGTTGGCGGCGGAATATTCGTACTTACCGTGAAAATAAATCAGGGGGAATTATCAATATTTTGGAGTCGATAAATGTAATCAAATCCTTTAACCGCGAAGATATTGAGGCAAAAAAACAACTCGCATTGCAGACTGCCCTCACTGACACACAGATGAAGACCCGCTCCACCAATTTTAAATTTGACGGTTTTAAAACCTTTACAGAGCAATTTGGTGTGGTAATTATCATTATTTTAACTGCCTACCTCGTACTGACAGGGCAAATGCAAATCGGAGCAATCATGTTGCATATTATGCTTTTTAATAATGTTACCGCTCCTATTCGGCAACTTCACCGCATCTACGATGATATTAACGATGCATTAATTTATGCTGAAGGATTTTTTGATATTATGAACTCCGACAATCAAAAAGAGCAGTCGGGCGACTATCGTCCGGA
The DNA here is from genome assembly GCA_009781075.1 of Paludibacter sp. Classification (GTDB taxonomy): domain Bacteria; phylum Bacteroidota; class Bacteroidia; order Bacteroidales; family Paludibacteraceae; genus WRGS01. The sequence goes on from WQYU01000132.1 coordinate 1,920, forward strand.
AAAAATATATGGTAAATTTGAAGTTAAAAATGTAGATTTTACCTATCCAAATGGAACTCAGGCATTGTATGATGTTGGTATGACCATTCTTCCGGATAAAATCACTGCATTGGTTGGACTTTCGGGTGCGGGAAAAAGTACGGTAATCAATTTGCTTGATAAATTTTATGCTCCCGATAAAGGTGAAATTCTACTTGACGGCGTGCCGTTGCAAGAATATGACACTCATTTTTTACGTGAAAATATTGGTTTGGTTTTACAAAAAAATCATATTTTTAGCGGTACAATAGCCGAAAATATATTGTATGGCAAGCCCGATGCCTCCTATGAAGAGATGATAGATGCTGCAAAAGAGGCGTATATTCACGAGCAGATAATGGAATTGCCGAACGGTTATGAATCGTCAGCGCAATTGCTTTCCGGCGGTCAGCAGCAGAGGATTGCCATTGCCAGAATGTTTTTGAAAAAGCCTCCGATTATTTTTCTTGACGAACCTACGGCAAGTTTGGACGCTATTGCATCGGAACAGATAAAAAATAGTTTGGATGCAATAAAAAAGAACCGCACTGTGATTATAATTTCTCATTCCATTTCACAATTTATTGATTCGGAAATGATTTATGTGATGAAGCAGGGGCGAGTTGTGGAATACGGCTCTCACCAAGAGGTTTATCATCAAAACGGCGCATACAAAGAAATTTTTGATGCCGCCGCCCGCAGTTTGAACGTGGAGAAAATAAACGATACGATAGAAAGGGAAAATTAATTTAAAATAAGAAATGCAACTTTTTATTTAATTTATAATAGAAAAATTGTAATTTTGTACTCAATAATTTTTTAATATAAAAATAATAAATATAAGACAATGGCAAATTTAGATTTAACAAAGTATGGAATAAACGGCAACATTCCCGTTGCGCATAATCCTACTTATGAAGAACTTTTTCAGGCGGAGATGAGTTCTGAAAATCAAGGATTTGAAAAGGGAATATTGACCAATACGGGTGCAGTATCGGTCGATACGGGAAAATTTACAGGTCGTTCTCCCAAAGACCGATTCATAGTGAAAGATGAGGTCTCAGACCAACATATTTGGTGGGACGGCAATATCAACAAGCCGGTTTCAACAGAAGTTTGGAACGATTTAAAAGCAAACACTCTGACTGAACTCAACAAGGCAAAAAAACTTTATGTTGTGGACACTTTCTGCGGTACAAACGAAGATACGCGTATGAAAGTGCGTTTTATTATGGAAGTGGCTTGGCAGGCACATTTTGTTACAAATATGTTTATTCGCCCTTCGCATTATGATTTGTCACAATATGGCGAACCCGATTTTGTTGTGTTTAACGGCTCGAAAACAACCGACCCAAAATGGCAGGAACACGATTTGAATTCCGAAGTTTATGTGGTATTCAATTTGACCACGAAGGAACAAATAATTGGTGGAACGTGGTATGGGGGCGAAATGAAAAAAGGAATGTTCTCAATGATGAACTATTACCTGCCTTTGCGCGGCATTGCTTCGATGCACTGTTCGGCAAATGTGGGAAAAGATGGCGATGTGGCTATATTTTTCGGACTTTCGGGTACAGGAAAAACTACTTTGTCTGCCGACCCGAAACGTTATCTAATTGGCGATGACGAGCATGGTTGGGACAATAACGGCATTTTCAATTTTGAAGGCGGATGTTATGCAAAAGTTATTGATTTGAGTCAGGAAAATGAACCTGATATTTGGTTGGCAATACGCCGTGATGCATTGCTTGAAAACGTAACAGTAAATGCGGATGGCACACCCGATTTCTCCAAAGAAGTATCAAAAACGGAAAATACCCGCGTATCCTACCCTATTACGCACATTAGTAAAATTGTTTTACCGTCTCGGGCTGGACACGCATCCAAAATTATTTACCTGTCGGCTGATGCTTTCGGAGTGTTGCCGCCGGTTTCTATTTTAGACGAAAAATCGGCTCAATATCACTTCCTTTGTGGCTATACTTCAAAACTCGCAGGGACAGAGCGCGGCATTACCGAACCATTGCCTTCGTTTTCACCGGCATTCGGAGAGGCTTTTCTGACGCTTCACCCGACAATGTATGCAAGTGTTTTGGCTAAAAAAATGAAAGAACACAACGCAAAAGCATATTTGGTAAATACCGGTTGGAACGGCACAGGAAAACGTATTTCTATTAAAGATACACGCGCTATAATTGATGCAATTCTCGACGGGTCGATTGAAAAAGCCGAAAAGGTAAAAATTCCCATCTTGAATTTGATTGCTCCAAAAGCGTTGAATAATGTTAGTACAGGCATCCTTGACCCACGAGATACATACGTAAACAAGGCTGAATGGGAAGAAAAGGCAAAATCGCTGGCAGCAAAATATATCAAAAACTTTGAGCAGTATTTGCCCGAAGGAAAAGATTTGATTGAGTCAGGTCCGCAGTTATAATCATTTCTGAAAATTGAAATTTTTCTTTTTTGTTTTTTTGACAAATGGCATAAATTATCAAATTTGTGCCATTTTTTTATTGCAAACAATTGAATATTGTATTGATAATTGGCAAAAAATCTTGTCTTTTATTATTTTTATTTTATAATAATTAATAATTTAAAAAAAATTTTGTACTTTTGCAGCCGCTTTTCGAGAAAAAGCATCAGGTATAACTTATAATTTTATTTTAAAAAATGCCAGTAAAAATTAGATTGCAACGGCATGGTCGTAAGGGATACGCTTACTACCATATTGTAACAGCCGATAGTCGTGCTCCGCGCGACGGTAAATTTATTGAACGTATCGGGTCGTACAACCCCAACACCAATCCCGCAACGGTTGATTTAAAATTTGACCGCGCATTGTATTGGATGCAAGTAGGGGCGCAACCCACCGACACAGTACGCAATATTCTTTCAAATGAAGGCGTATTGCTCAAAAAACATCTTTTAGTAGGAGTGAGAAAGGGCGCTTTTGATGATGCCGAAGCCGAAAAACGCTTTGATGAGTGGAAAAAAGATAAGGAAAACAAGATTGCAAAATCGGAAGAACAACTTAATGCCTCAAAAAAAGCAAAAATAGAAGAACGCTTAACTGCCGAAGAAAAACTCAGGAAAATTCGTGCCGCAGAACTTGCAAAGAAGCGTGCTAATTTAGTGGCTGTCAAAGCAGGAGATACTGAGGAGGTGGTAAAAACAGAAGATGTTGAAGAAAAAGTGATAGAAGTTACTGAAAAATCTGCCGAAGTTGAAGAAATAACAACCGAAACAGAAGAAAAGACAGATGTTACGGAAGAAAATGCTTCTGAAAACATTGAAGAAGACAAAGTTGCGGAATAAATAATAATTAAGATTTTTAGTTTTTTTTCATTTGGAAAGTCCGCCGGTATAGGCGGACTTTTTTATTCCTAACAAAAAATCAATGCTTTATTTTCATAATAAATTCAAATGAACATTAGCATCTTTTGCTATTAACCTGAGTTTTGGATAATGATTTTAGTTAAAATATAGATAATTGCCCGTATTGAGGTTCAAAATTGACTTTGATAGCAGGTTTTTTATCAAAGAAACAGTATGCCCCGAGCGCAGCAA
>WQYU01000133.1 GCA_009781075.1 Paludibacter sp.
AAGCCCTACGGGCTAAATATGGTCTGAAATATTATATTTTCTATTGATATTTATCACCTACGGCGAATATAAAATTGAATATCAAGATGTTATAAAATTGCTTATCCAAAACTCAGGTTATTAGGGTCTGTTTTTGCTGGACAGAATGCGTTACGGAAATCAATCGCAGCCTGTTTTGCTTTTGCAATATTGTGTTCCAATAATTGAAAATCAACCAAACGAAAAATAGTTTCTGCAACTGCGAATTATGCTGTTTGTCTATTTGAATCATATCGAAAATATTTTGTAAAATATTTATTATCAAAATATTATTAACAACAATAACATATAGTAGGACGGCTCGCAATGATGATAACAAGGTGAATATACGTCATTGCTTCGCCGCTATTGCGGCGTGATGTTTATAGCCGTGTGTCAACGGCGCACGGCTTATATTATAACAAAATAATAAAATTCACGGACAAAATAAAACAAAACAAAAAAGAATGATTAATTACATAAAAAATCCGTTCGTGTATAAAAACGGGGTGTTCGTGTATAAATTCGGGCTGTCTGTGCTGCCCCTCGTTTGCAACGATGGGCTAATTGTAAAACGTTTTTAACGTAGATATTTTATGTTAAAAACATAAAACCAAATTCCACTCGTTTAAAAACGAATGGAAACAATCCGGAATAAAATTATGAATTTTGAATTATAAAAAACCTGATTTGAATAAAAACAACCTAAGTAACTGAGAAATAAACACATATAAACCTGATTACCTGATTTGAATGAAAATAGAATAATTTGTACACACATTTTGTTTTTAAGTAATCGAAAATAATTAGAATTTCTGGATTGCTTCGCCGCCTACGGCGGCTCGCAATGACGATAAACAAGGTGAATATACGTCATTGCGAGGCACAAAGTGCCGAAGCAATCCATAAAAATACCTTGCTGCCACCCGTTTACAAACGAATGGAAACATCGTTTTGCCGTTCGTTTTTACGGCGGTTTAGTGCCGCAACTTACCATTAACGACTTTTTTCTTGGTGTTTCCGCTTTACGAAATCCCGAATTAATGCGTATTCTCAAAGATTTGGAACTTGTTGAAGCATTGGGTTTTGGCATACGAGGCATTACAAAAATTTACGACAGAAGTATTTTTGAATTTACCGACAATACTATTTATGTTCAATTCCCTTTTGAAAAGGAAGTTGTAGAAAGTGAAACGGAAAGTAAGGAAATAAGTAAGGGAAAAATTTTAGAATTGATAAGTAATGATTCAAAAATTTCTGTTCCTGAAATTGCTGAAATAGTTGGTTTGAGTATCAAAGGTGTTGAAAAAAATATCAGACAGTTAAAGCAAGAAGGCATAATTTCTCGCACTTCCGAAACCAAGAGCGGAGAATGGATTATAAAGATTTGAAAAACTGAAAAATACGGCATATAACTTGCGGTTTTGCGAGATGGCGGCACTACTCTCGCAGAACCGGCAGTGCAAACTTGGAAGTTACTACCCCGCAGGAACGGCAGTGAAGCCGCCACCACGTAAACGGAACCGTAGGGGCGATTACTTCAGGTGCTCGCGCGGGCGACAAATCGGTTCGTTGTGTAGCGGAATAAAGAGGTTTTTCTATACCCCAAAAAGGCGGTGTGCTTTTGAAAAAAGCATACCGAGCAAATTTAAAAGCCCGCCTGCAATTTAAAAAAGCAGGCGGGCTTTTGTGTAAAAGGCGGCGGGCTTTTCGGCAACTTGTAATTTGTAAAAATTTTGTATCTTTGCAGTTAAATAAAAAGAGTATTTTATGAAAATATATCATGGTGGCTATATGGCAATTGAAATGCCTAAAATTCTGAAAAGTAAGTTTCCAAAGGATTTTGGAGAAGGTTTTTATTGTACCGAATTGGAACAACAAGCCGTTCGTTGGGCAAGTCGTTATGACACCGCTGTTGTTTCTGTTTATGAATATACGCCCGACAAAAACCTAAAAATGCTTGTTTTTAAAGAAATGACTGAAGAATGGCTCGATTTTATTGTTGATAGTCGTTCTGGCGGAAAGCATAATTTTGATATTGTAATCGGCGCAATGGCTAACGACCAAATTTTTAATTATATATCCGACTTTATTGACGGCATACTTACTCAAGAACAGTTTTGGGTTTTGGCAAAATTCAAACGTCCAACGCACCAAATTTGTTTTTGTAATGAAAAAGCATTAAAAACTTTGCATTTTATTGAAACGATACAGGTAACTTATAAATAATAAAATTAATAAATTATGACAGGCAGAGAAGATAAAAACGCAAATAATTTGTTTTTCCTTTGCTCTTTGATTGAATATATAAGCAGAAAAACAAAAAATCACCGCAATGTAGTTGTAAATGCCATTGGCAAAGATAACTTACAACATATTTTTGATTTGGCAGATGTTTATCATAGTGAAAACATTGATAAATTGTCCTTTGAATTGACAGAAAAGCACAACATAGAAAGCGGAATATTTGACAATGTGGCACAAGCAAAATACTCAATTCCAACTCATTGGGATATTGGAAAAATTTATAAACGTTTGATTATTGAAATTAGCAAAAAAGAAAATAAATCATTAATTGATGCTTTTTCAGAAGTTTATAACTCTTGGTTATCGCGAAAAATAGAAGATTTCAACAGTAGCGTTTATTACGAAAGTCCTGCTTATCTTTTTCAATCGTATTTGAAAGGCGAAAACTTATGACGACAAATGCCAGCGCCCAACAGGCAGTTTGGCACAATGGCGGGTGTAACCTTTTGCTGCCACTCGTTTGCAACGATGGGGCTAATTGTAGAACGTTTTTAACATATAATATTTTATGTTAAAAACATAAAACTAAATTCCACTCGTTTGTAAACGAATGGAAACAATGGATTGCTTCGCCGCCTACGGCGGCTCGCAATGACGATAAACAAGGTGAACATACGTCATTGCAACGCCGCTATTACGGCGTGATGTTTATAGCCGTGTGTCAACGGCGCACGGCTGATATTATAGAGATTAGATATTAGAGTTTAGAAAAATAGCAGGGTCGCAAATATGCGGCGCTGCTTTTTTAACCGCTATTCAAAAAATCACAAAATATTTTCCTGTAAGAAAATAATTTGCTAATTTTGCAGAAAAATTTACTTATAGGAAAATAATATGAATGAATTAGTATTAAAAAGAGAAAACTATCTGCAAAAAATTGCTGTTTGGATAGATAAACCTGTTATTAAGGTGATTATCGGGCAGCGGCGCGTTGGGAAAAGTATGTTTATGTTTCAAATAATTGAACATATTAAAAACAGCAATCCTGACGCAAACATTATTTATATAAATACGGAAAACGAAGAGTATCAGCATATTACCGATTACAAATCTTTGCAAAAAGAGGTAAATAAATGTCTTTCTACATCTAAAAAAAATTATCTTTTTATAGATGAAGTTCAGGATATTGCAGAATTTGAACTCGCTTTACGGAGTTATTTATCTAAAAATCAATGTGATATTTATGTTACAGGCAGTAATTCGCGGTTAATGTCGGGAGAATTGGCATCATTTTTAAGCGGTCGCTATATCGAGTTCAAAATACATCCTTTGTCTTTTACGGAATTTTGTTTTTTTCATAATTTACCAAAAAATAATGAAACTTTGCTAAAATATTTTCGTTTCGGCGGAATGCCGTTTTTAAAACATTTGCCACTGGAAGATTCAACAGTAAATGAGTATTTGAACAGTATCTACAACACAATACTTTTGAGAGACATTGCGGAACGCTACGATGTGAGAAATTTACATTTGTTAAAAAACCTTTCAAAATTTATTGCAGACAGTATCGGAACATTTTTTTCTTCTTTGAGCATAAGCAATTATTTAAAGTCAATTTCAGTGCAAGTTTCACCTAAAAGCATTTTGGATTACACAGATTATCTTAAAAATGCAATGATTATCAATCAAGTAGAGCGTTATAATTTGATTGGTAAAAAAATATTGACTTCGGGTGGAAAAATATATTTCGAAGATTTGGGGTTAAGAAATGTGATAGTGGGAGGTTTCAAAATGAATGATATTCAGAAAATTCTTGAAAATACGGTATATATGCACCTTGTAAGACAAAATTATAAAGTTTTTGTTGGACAAATGAAAACACAGGAAATTGATTTTATTGCTGAAAAAGATGGGCAAAAAATTTATGTTCAGGTGGCGTATAAACTGTCTTTACAACAAACCATTGACAGAGAATTTGGTAATCTTTTAATGATAAAAGATAATTTTACAAAAATAGTTGTTACAATGGATGATTTGGCAGGAAACGATTATCAGGGCATAAAACATATTCATATACTGGATTTTCTACAAAAAGAAAATTTGAATTTTTAAAAATAAATGAAAAAAAAACTCTCTTGCTGCCCCTCGTTTGCAACGAGGAGGCAGCAAGAAGCATAATTTAACATTTGAGGTTCTAATGGACATTTTGGGTTAATGAAAAATTCTTATACGTTTGTGTGTAATTAAAAAATTTTATCTATATTTGCAAAAAAATAAATGCCAAAAAAATTCCAAATAATATTTAATATATTGATAATAAGTATTTTATCAATATTTGTAATTTCCTGTAAAAAGGAAATTCTACTTGATTTACGCACTGTTGAGCCGATTTTGGTTGTGGAGGCGGAAATTGCAGAAGGTGGCACCGCAACGGTTAAACTTACGCAAACTGCCGATTTTTATCAGCCGAATATTTTTAATCCGATTACAGACGCTGATGTTACTTTGTCGAACAATTTTGGTGAAACCGAAGACCTTACACTCGTTGGCGACAGTATGTTTGTTTCAAACAATATTGTTGGAACAATTAATACAACTTATTATCTTTCAATTACTTATAATAATAAAACATATACATCGTCTTCTACTCTTTATCCGCCTGTACCGCTTGATTCTGTTGTTCCAAAACAAATTCGTCCTGATGAGCGACCTTATTTTATGGTTTATTGGCAAGATGTCAAAGGAAAAGAAATTGATTATTATCGTTTTCGCATTGTTGTTAACGGGTCGGTCGAGGTTAAGCAAAATATTGTTTATTCGGCAGATATTTACGATGGAGAATATCTCTATATGCCAATAATGATTGCCGAAAAAGATAGAGAAGATAAGCAGGTTTTTTTGCCGGGCGATGTTCTGCGTTTTGATATGCAAACCTTAGACACATCGGCAGGTGAATTTTTCTCTTTTTTGCGAAAAAACGGAGGCACAAATCCTCCGACAAACATTACGGGCGGAGCATTGGGTTATTTCAGTGCATATTCTGTAAGTTCGCAGTTCGCAATTGCGCCGCAATGGGATGTAAAATAATATCGGTAAATTTATTCTCCAAAAAGTATTTCAGTTTTTAATAATTTTTGACGTGCCTTTATTTTTATTCTCAAATATTCCATTGGTCTTTTGTTCTTTGTTCTGTTACAATTACCGCATAATAACTGATA
>WQYU01000134.1 GCA_009781075.1 Paludibacter sp.
AAAGATAAAATTATATAAAAATAAAATATATATTGCATCGATTTCAAATAATTTTAATTAAAATTTGCAATAAATTATTTTTGAAACCGCAACTGCAAATGATATAAACGCGGTGTAACGCTGCTTTCATCGTCCGAAACACTCCAACCAAGATACGGTGCCTGAGAGCTGAAACCAATTTTAGAAGGAACAATAATTTTGCATTCTGAATATTGACGCTTCATGAGCGCCAAGGCAGTAAGCCATCCTTCACACGCTTTGTCGGATGTTCCCCAAACAAAAGTAACGGGATTGGCGCTGTCAGTAGTGCTCCACATAATAACCGAATCGGTTGGCAGAGAGAGTGTGTAGGATTTGTAGCGTATGATAGCCAAATTACCCGCTTGTATACTGTCGCCCGACTCGCCCGCTTTTTCAAGATGATAATACAACCCTTTGTCAAGCGCAACATAATCATTTGACTGCCACGCATCTTCTGCTGGAAACGAGTGCAACACGTTAATATGCTCACGTCTGATATAATCCTGAATAAGTTGTTCTTCGGCTTTCAACTGTTTGGCATAAGTTTGCTGAGAACATGAATATCCGACTATTAACAATATTGCTGTGCAAATAAGTGTAATTATTTGTTTCATAATTATTTATCAAATATTTTATATCAAAAAACTCAATTTGCAAATATCCTATTATTTTCTTAAAATAAAAAGTTAAATTTTATGAAAAAAATTTTCTATTCTTTTGGCGTTTTCCTTTGAAAAAAAGGAGGCAGTTCATTTTTCTGTTGATTGAATGGCAGTTGATTTGTCTTACGCTGTAAACTATCCTGTGCAAGAATGTTATAAGTGCGCAAAAGTTGGATGCTGTCGAAAGTAACACGCAAATTTTTATTTGTACTATCGGTTACAAAAAGGTCTGCATTTATCGAATTTATTCTTTCTAATTTATTGGCTTTTAAGCGAATATTGATACGGCGCGTCAATCCGTCCGCATATGATGCAATAACTACAGAATCGTTTTTCCCATCTGCATAATTTATTTTTAGAACGGTTTTCGGAGAATTTGCAGTTGAATTTTTTTCTATTTGCTGTAAAAAATGCAAGGTGTAAATATCGTATGGAACAAGCATGGTATTTTTTATTTCAAAATTCAAACTGTCGTAACTTGTCGAATCTTTTGCAGTTATAACGAAATTTTTTTGCCAGAGAGTAATAGTATTAAAAATAACGGAATCTTTACTAAACTTGCTGCTTTCAACATCCTGTTTCCACTGTTCCAAATTTCTATCTACCTGCACATACACCGCTTCAAATCGTTTTGGATTTTTTGCATACCAAACAAGTGACGAATCAAATTCTGCCTGAGTAATCTTAAAATCTTGTAACACAGAAAGATACATACATTGTTGAACCGAATCGTTACCTGCACGCCCCTGCGATTGCAACACTGCAAGCATTCCATCAACTTTATGCATTTCTGTAAGTACATCAGACATTTTATTGACACTCAAAACGTTAAAGGGTCTGTTTGTACAATATACAAAAGAAATAGCAATTAAGGTAAAAAATATTTTTGGAAAGAATTTTGTCATTAATATATCAATAACCCCATTTCAACCATACTGCACCCCAGGTGAAACCGGCACCGAATGCAGTGAGAATAATGTTATCACCCTTTTTTAGTTTTTTTTCGTTTTCCCAAAGGCAAATAGGAATACTTGCAGATGATGTATTGCCAAAATGTTCTATATTTATTATAACTTTTTTAGGATCAATTCCTGTGCGTTGCACTGTAGCATCAATAATTCGCAGATTTGCCTGGTGAGGTATTAAATATGCTATATCATTTTTACCCAAATGATTGCGTTCCATAATTTCAGCGGAAACTTCAGCCATATCAACAACGGCATTTTTGAAAACTGCCTGTCCTTCCTGATAAATATAATGTTCGCGGCGGTCAACCGTTTGATGGCTTGCCGCACTTGCCGAACCGCCGGATTTCATCTGCAAATGCTTTAAACCAGAACCGTCGGTATAAAGTTGGGTGTCCATAATGCCAAAATTTTCGCTTGTTGGTTCAACTATCACCGCACCTGCGCCGTCTCCAAAAAGAGGCGCTGTCTGTCGGTCTTGATAATCAACCATATATGACATTTTTTCAGCACTAACAACAATAATTTTTTTATATTTCCCGGATTTTATGTATGCAGCAGCCATTTCAAGTCCTGCAATGAATCCCGAACATGCGGCTTGAATATCAATAGCCGGAGCCCCCTTGATGCCCACTTTTTCAGCGATTATAGATGCTGTTGAAGGGAAAATATGGTCGGGGGTTGAAGTGGTACAAATTATAAAATCAATTTCCTGCGGTTGCAATCTCTTTTTTCTAAAAAGGTCTAATACAGCCATTTGTCCAAGGTATGACGCACCTTTTGTGTCATCTTTGAGAATGTGTCGTTGCTTAATACCAACGCGTGTGGTTATCCACTCGTCTGATGTATCCATCATTGTACTAAGTTCCTGATTTGTAAGAATATATTCAGGTACATAACCGCCAATTCCAGTTATTATGGCATTCATATTTGTTTTAAAAATTTAAAAAAACACATACCCATAAGTTTTCCTACCAATGGTTTATATCTTTTTCTATTTTATTTTCTGTTATTAAAATTATTCAGTGGGTTTTTCAATAGCAAGTTTGCCTCTGTAATAGCCACATTCGGGGCAAATAGTATGATATATATACATTGCGTTGCAATTATTGCAAACTGCCAATGTTGGAACTTTTGCTTTATCGTGTGTGCGGCGTGCCGCTGTACGTCTGTTTGAATGTCTACTTCTTGGATGTGCCATTTTGTAAAATTTTTATTTTATTTTATTTTAATTTATTTTATTTCTTTAAGTTTTTCCCAACGCGGGTCAATTTTTTTGTCATTTTTTTCTCCACAGGAAATTATATCCTGCCTGTCAAGCGATTGTACAGAATATTTTTCCAATTGTTTTTCCATTGTGATGTTGCACGTGCCTGACTGGTGAACGTGTTTTATTGGAATATTTACAACAATCATTTGGTAAAAAAAACACGCAAGGTCAATGTATCCATCGGATTCGGGAATAATTACCGTATTGGCGTCTTCTTCAAAATTTTCCCCGAATTTTACCGTCAAAGTTTCGCTGTATGAAATCAGTTGCTGCATGTCGTCAAGGCAACGATCACATGGAACAATAACATAACCTTCGAGCGAAATTTTTAACACAAAATTCTGAATTTTCTTTTGCGCAACAACTATAACCTTAACATTTCCCTGCTCAATTTCCACATCATTATTCATTTTAAAAAATTCGCTATTCAACTCGAAATCAAATATTTGACTATTTTCGGTTAAATTTTCTAGATCTATTTTATATGATGCAAATTTTGACATTTCCATTTTTCTGTCTAAAAAAAATCGTGCAAAGGTACTACTTTTTTCGCAAAAAAATAAAAAATCTAATTTAATTTAATAAAATTTAGGATTTAATATGGGAAAAGGATGTTTTTGAGCATTGCACACCATTTGTTCATCTTGTCCTGTAATTATAACCAACTATTCTTTTCCACTTTTTTATAAAAAATTTTATAAATATTTGCAAAAATTGTAAAAATGCTGTAATTAAGTAACAACTAAAATATATTTCAAAGAAAATTGAAGTGTTTTGTTCGTCTCTTAAATGAGAAATTTTTTATTAAATTTGCAGTCTTATTATTAATATTTAGGAAGATTTTTGCATTAATTTTATAAAAATATGAAACTAAATGATTTATTAAAAAATACTTATCCCAAAGGAATTTTTGGAAACTCTGATATCGAAGTTAGTGATATTCAATTCGATTCGCGCAAAGTGAAATGTGGCGATGTTTTTGTTGCCACGCGTGGAACGGCAACCGACGGACACGATTTTATTATCACGGCAATTGAAAAAGGCGCAGTGGCTATCGTATGCGAGCAAATCCCGATTATCGAAACGCCAAACAGCGTTTTCCCATCAATGAACGCTGAAAATTGTTTTATTTCGCCTGAGATGGAAACTGTTTTTATTCAGGTTGAAAATTCTGCGGAGGCGCTTGGAATTATGGCTTGCAATTTTTATGGAAATCCGTCTGAAAAACTGATACTTACGGGCGTTACGGGTACAAACGGCAAAACCACAATTGCTACACTTTTGTATCAACTTTTCCAAAAACTTGGGTATAAAGTCGGACTGATTTCTACTGTTTGCAATTATATTGATAATGAGCCGATTCCCACTGAGATGACTACGCCAGACCAACTGTCTTTGAACCTTCTATTGGCAAAAATGGTAGAGGCAGGCTGTCAATATGCGTTTATGGAAGTCAGTTCCCACTCCGTTGACCAACGCCGAATTGCAGGGCTACGATTTTGTGGTGCGATTTTTACAAACCTCACACGCGACCATATTGATTATCATAAAACATTTAATAATTATTTAAAGGCAAAAAAACGTTTTTTTGATGAATTGCCTGTCGATGCCTTTGCGCTAACAAATACTGACGATAAGAATGGTCCTGTTATGTTACAAAATACACGTGCACAAAAATTTACTTATTCATTGCAAACGATGGCAGATTTTAGAACGCGTATTTTAGAACATGATTTTAACGGAATGTTGCTTTCAATAAACCAAAACATAAAGGCGCAAGGGTCAAAACAATGTGAATTTTATGCGAATTTTGTTGGGCGGTTTAATGCTTATAATCTTACGGCAGTGTACGCTGCAGCGGTTTTATTGAGGAAAAATAATGAATCGGAAAACGAAATTTTACGTATTTTAAGTTCATTAAAACCTGTTTCGGGGCGTTTTGAAACAATTCGTGCGCCTCAAGGCTTTACAACCATTATAGATTATGCCCACACTCCTGATGCGCTAACTAACGTAATTTCAACAATTAACGATATTTTACAGCAAATGGGCGGTCGTTTGATTACCGTTATTGGTTGCGGAGGCAACCGCGACAAAGGTAAGCGTCCGATGATGGCTCGTCAGGCGGTTGATGGTAGTTGGAAAGCAATTTTGACTTCCGACAATCCTCGAAAAGAAGACCCACAGGATATTCTCAACGACATGCTTGAAGGGTTGGACAGCGAGCAAAAACGCAAATCACTAACAATCATTGACCGCCGCCAAGCAATTAAAACCGCCTGCTCACTTGCGCAAAAAGGTGATGTGGTGCTTATTGCCGGCAAAGGACATGAAAATTATCAAATCATTGGTGAAACCAAACATCATTTTGACGATAAAGAAGAAGTTTTGAATATAATTGAATAATTATTGTCTTGTCCCAAAATATGTTGACCTTTTTTCAGATTAATAATTGTTATTTTTTCACTTTTGCTTCTATCGAAGCAATGCGTTTTTTTAGGCATGAGCGACTGGAATAGAAAAAATGGGAGGA
>WQYU01000135.1 GCA_009781075.1 Paludibacter sp.
AACAACATTTAGGATATCATTTGAGATAAATTTCTCATTTTCAGCAGTTTTTTCAAATGCCGACAAACTTTTCAGGACTTTTTCCCTTTCGGTAAAGAGCAGTCTCAATTTTTGAATTGCTTTAGCGTATCGTATTGTAATCTGCTCATTTCTACGTAATTATAAAAATTCTTGAAAAATGCACTAAAAAGCACATCTCGTTTAGTCGTTGGCAATTCGCTGCATATTTTGATTAATTTATTGGTTTCATTTTTAATGCTGTCGTATTTTGTCTGTTTAAATTTTCACAAATATCCCTGATAATTATTGTAATACAACATATTTTTTATTTACAAAAATACAACTTTATATCCTGATTACCAAAGGTTTATAACTACATACGTTGTACAACACAACCAAATTTTTGACAAAAACCATATAATTTTGATTAAATTTTTATAATTTTGCGAAATTATTTTTTCACACAGAAAAAACATGGCAGATAGCGACAATATTATCAATGAAATAACTTCAAGTGAATATAAATATGGTTTCACCACTGATGTTGAAACCGAATTTATTCCTTGTGGGCTAAACGAAGATATCATTCGTCTGATTTCAGAAAAAAAACAAGAGCCGCAGTGGTTGCTCGATTTTCGTTTGAAGGCATATCGCCGCTGGCTGACGATGAAAATGCCAACGTGGGCTCACTTGCAAATTCCTCCCATTGATTATCAGGCAATTTCATATTTTGCGGCACCAAAAACGCGTCAGAAAGACGAAAACCTTGATACCGAATTGCTCAAAACCTTTGAAAAACTCGGAGTACCGATTCAGGAACGCGAAATATTATTAAATAAAAATTCAATGGCAGTTGATGCAGTTATGGACAGTGTTTCTGTAAAAACAACTTTTAAAAAAGAACTTTCAGAACTTGGCATTATTTTTTGTTCATTTTCAGAGGCAGTGCAAAATTATGGAGATTTGGTGCAGCAATATCTTGGTTCGGTTGTTCCTGCGGGAGATAATTTTTTTGCCGCACTTAATTCTGCGGTTTTTTCAGATGGTTCGTTTGTTTTTATACCTAAAGGTGTGCGTTGCCCAATGGAACTCTCAACATATTTTAGAATAAATGCAGCAAATACCGGACAATTTGAGCGCACTCTTATTGTTGCAGAAGATGATGCCTATGTGTCTTATTTAGAGGGCTGTACAGCGCCGATGCGAGATGAAAATCAACTGCATGCGGCTATTGTCGAAATTGTTGTAAAAAATAATGCAGAAGTGAAATATTCAACAGTTCAGAATTGGTACCCGGGCGATAAAAACGGCAAAGGTGGAATTTATAATTTTGTAACAAAACGCGGAATGTGCAAAGGCAAAAATTCACGGCTTTCGTGGACGCAAGTTGAAACCGGCTCGGCTATTACATGGAAATATCCATCATGCATACTTGCAGCAGAAGGCGCAGCGGCAGAATTTTACTCGGTTGCTGTTACCAATAATTTTCAGCAGGCTGATACCGGTACTAAAATGATTCATTTGGCTGCCAATACAAAAAGCAGAATAGTTTCAAAAGGAATTTCGGCGGGACGAAGTCAAAACAGTTATCGCGGATTAGTTAGGGTGAACAAAGCAGCCGAAAATGTGAGAAATTTTTCGCAATGCGATTCTTTGCTTTTAGGAGACAAATGCGGCGCTCATACATTTCCTTATATGGACGTACAAAATCAAACAGCGATTGTAGAACATGAGGCAACGACCTCAAAAATTAGCGATGACCAGATTTTTTACTGTAATCAACGCGGCATTGGTACAGAAGAAGCCATTGGACTTATTGTGAATGGTTATGCAAAGGAAGTGCTGAATAAACTGCCGATGGAATTTGCCGTTGAAGCCCAAAAACTGCTTCAAATAACATTAGAAGGAAGTGTAGGGTAAAATTTTGTTGCATAGATATAAAATAATTATTTTTTCAAAATTATTATTTGAATGCAAAAGCAAGATACTCAAATTATGTTCCCGCAAGCTGTATTAGTGGGTTTGATAACGCCAGAACAAAGCGAGAGGCAGACGCAGGAATACATCGAAGAATTGAAATTTTTATCTCATACAGCAGGAATTACTCCGCAAAAAGTGTTCATCCAAAGAGTGGAATATCCCAATACAAATACTTTTGTAGGACCGGGAAAACTTGACGAAATTTGTAATTATATTATTGATAAAGAAATTGATTTTGCTATTTTTGACGATGAACTTTCACCAAAACAACTTCGAAATATTGAACGCATATTAAAAATTAAAATTCTTGACAGGACAAATCTTATTCTTGATATTTTTGCTCAACGAGCGCAAACAGCAAGCGCAAAAACGCAGGTAGAACTCGCTACCTTGCAATATATGCTACCACGACTTTCGCGTTTGTGGGGACATTTAGACCGTCAAAGAGGCGGAGGAATTACCTCGCGCGGAATGGGTGAAAAACAAATTGAAGCCGACCAACGCATTATCCGACAGCGAATTACACTTCTCAAGCAACAACTCAAAGATATTGACCGCCAGATGGCAACCCAACGAAATAATCGGGGAAAACTTGTGCGCGCAGCGCTTGTAGGATATACCAATGTTGGAAAATCAACTTTGATGAACATTTTGAGTAAAAGTGAAGTTTTTGCCGAAAATAAACTTTTTGCAACATTAGATACTACCGTTCGCAAAGTTATTATAGAAAATTTGCCGTTCTTACTTACTGATACTGTGGGTTTTATCCGCAAATTGCCGCATAATTTGATTGAGTCATTTAAATCGACACTTGACGAGGTACGCCAAGCCGATTTATTACTGCATGTTGTAGATATTTCGCACCCCGCTTTTGAAGAGCAAATGCTGGTTGTTAATCAAACTTTGAAGGATATTTTAAACGAAGAAAAGCCCGAAATTGTAATTTTTAATAAAATTGACGCTTTTTCGTTTATTCAAAAAGAGGAAGACGACCTCACACCGCCAACAGCAGAAAATATATCGCTCGAAGAACTTAAAAGGACCTATTTCAACCGTTTGCACGATAATTGTGTTTTCGTTTCGGCTACCGAAAAAAACAATATTGATGAATTGAAAAATATTTTGTATCAAAAAGTTAAGGAAATCCACGTTGAACGTTATCCGTACAATGATTTTCTTTTTCAAAAGTTTGATTAACAAAAGAAAATTTATTTTATAAAAAAATTATGAATCTTTGCATTGACATAGGAAATTCTACTTCAAAAGTTGGAATTTTTAAAAATAACGAATTAAATAATTGTTTTTTATTTGAAAATATTATTAAAACAAACGAAATTGAGCAAATCTGTAATGATTATGCAATAAATGCCTGCATAGTTTCCTCAACAGCAAGCGACAATTTTGAAATAATTAATTTTTTAAATGATAAAAAATATTTTGTTATTGAACTTAATGAAAAAACAAAAATTCCGATAACAAACCGTTACATAACTCCGCAAACGCTTGGCAATGACCGACTTGCAGCAGTTGTAGGTGCGAATTTTTTGTTGCCCGATACAGATATTTTGGTTATTGATGCGGGAACAGCGCTTACTTTTGATTTTATTGATGCTGAAAAAAATTATTATGGTGGGGCAATTGCGCCCGGACTTGCGATGCGGTTTCGGGCGTTAAACGAATTTACCGGTCGGCTGCCATTAGTGCAAATCGCTGATAATCAAAAATTTGAATTAATTGGTAATGATACTCAAACTTCGATTATTTCGGGCGTTGTCAATGGAATTATTTATGAAATCGAAGGTTATAAAAATTTTTTAATAAAAAAATATCCTACTCTTGCAGTTGTTTTAACCGGCGGGAATTCCGAATTTTTAGCAAAGCGGCTTCAAAACAAAATTCATTTGGAAAAATCGCTTGTATTAATCGGCTTAAATCAAATTTTGGAAATGAATGTGAAAAATAAACTACCACACAAAAAAAAGTATATTGAATAATTATTCTTACCTCGTTTACATGAAATTTTAAATTTTATGTATATTTGCACAAATGTTAAATTATTTTTCACGATACAAAACTTTGCCTGCGTTTTTCAAAGAAAAACCGAATAAAAATGTAGGATTAATCGTAGTAATTCCTTGTTACGATGATGATTTCGTGTTTCAAACACTTGAAAATCTTAATGTTACATACAAACCAAGATGTGCTGTAGAAGTTATTGTTGTGGTAAATTCTTCAGAAAATGCCAATATTAATATTATTAATAATAATCATAAAATATTAAAAATTTTAATAAATATTAGTAAAAATAATAATTATTACTTCAAGCTTTTGCCGATATTGATTGAAAATGTGCCTAAAAAATTTGCCGGTGTAGGCAATGCGCGAAAAACAGGAATGGACGAGGCTGTAAGAAGATTTACACAAATTGAAAATTTTAATGGAATTATTGCTAGTTTAGACAGCGATTGCTTGGTTTCAAAGAATTATTTTATCGAAATTGAAAAATATTTTGCAAATAACTTAAAATCAGATTGTTGCACAATAAATTTTCAGCATAATTTTGATAAAAATCTTTATTCGAAAAAAGAAATCTCCGCTTGTAAACTCTATGAAACATATTTGCGCTATTTTCGGCTTTGCCTTGCGGCAACAGGTTTCCCATATTGTTTCCATACAATAGGATCGTGTTTTGCTGTTAAAACATTGTGTTACTGCAAGGCAGGGGGAATGGCAAGGTTGCAGGCAGGCGAGGATTTTTACTTTTTGCATAAAGTAGCGCAATCAACAAAAGTAGGCAGAATAGATGAAAAACTCGTTTTTCCGGCTCCACGCCTTTCCGACAGAGTTCCTTTTGGAACAGGTAAAACAATTCAAAAAATAATTGAAAATCAACAATATATGATATATAATTTTGAATTGTTTTTGATTTTAAAAAAATTTTTCGCAACATTTGAAAATATTTTTCAAACAAAGAATATTGATTTAAAAATTATTCCGGCTGAAATAATAAATTTTACAACCGAAAAAAAAATATTTGAAATTTTTAATGAAACTTTTTCAAACACAAAGCATAAGGAACAATTTCTTAAGCGGTTATATTCCAAATTTGATGCTTTTTTTGTTATCAAATTTTTAAATTCTTTCAACAATTCTGAAGTTTTTCCGCTCATAGAACTTTTTGAAGCGATAAAAAAATTGTTTGATTATTACAAGATTTATACCGACAATTTTTCTGCTGAAAATATTTATAAAATAATTTATGATTTGGATATACGATA
Organism: Paludibacter sp.; assembly: GCA_009781075.1. Lineage (GTDB taxonomy): Bacteria > Bacteroidota > Bacteroidia > Bacteroidales > Paludibacteraceae > WRGS01. Next base: position 5,259 of record WQYU01000135.1, read on the forward strand.
ATTTTACCATCGTCCTGCCGAATTAACCCAAAATGTCCATTAGGACAATTGTTAACAAATATTTAATTTTCTAATGGACGCCATTAGAAAATGTTATCTGTAATGAATTGATAATTAGCGCATAATTTTGCATTAATTGTTCAAAAAACACGAGAAATAAATGTTAA
>WQYU01000136.1 GCA_009781075.1 Paludibacter sp.
ACAGAACATGGCAAAATTTTGTTATGGATGCGTAAATATGGTTATACATCCAGCCATAATAAAGAAATCGTTACCTTTGCTGCCAAAACAGGAAATATGAGACACGAGTCAAAAATCAAAGAAATTTCTTGAAATTTGTAACAAAAAATTGAAAATCAACGTAATTTTTATAGGCAAGTATCATTTTTAAATTCTTTTGGAATAAAACTTGACGGCATTTGTTCTTTATTTTGTGCATTAAACGAACAAGAAACAATACAAGTCAAAAATAGTATTGAAAAAAATATCTTTGTTGTTCTCATACTTACCTCCATTTTAGTTATTTTACGCTGATTTTGAATAATGTAAAAATATTAAAATTATAAGCACAATTCTTTGTATGCTTCGGGAATGATTTGGCATTCATCCAAATACAAATGCAAGGTTTCTCCCTGTTCCTGTAAATCTACCAAGTCGAAGGAATCAACTATCTCCGGAGGAAGAACATAATGTAATAATTCTTTGAACATAAAAATAGATGTATAAAAAAACAAAAATAAGAAATTTTTTAGAAACACAGGCTTTTAATGGTGAGCCCATAATTCCACAACAAAAAACATTGATCATCTGTGTTATTTGCCTGATAATCAATACTTTAATTTTTTGTGGGCGTTGACGGATTCGAACCGCCGACCCTCTGCTTGTAAGGCAGATGCTCTGAACCAGCTGAGCTAAACGCCCTATTTCAAATATTTTATAAAATGTGGGTGCAAAGGTAATACATTTTTTTTATTAGTGCAAATTTTTTTTATTTTTTTATTTTTTATTTCATAGAATTTTAATAATAAGCGATTTATAAATTATAGTTTGTATATAAAATCAATTAAAATTTTCAATAATTTGCAGCGAAAAAACATAGCTATCGGGAAATTTACCGGGATTATTTTTTCTACCTCATTAATACGTTTTGTTTCTCTTACCTCATATTGCTGTCTAACAAAATAGGCTTGTATACTAAATAATATTATCTTCTATTGCGCTGAATTTTCTATGTCTGACATAATTTTGGCTTTCTTTATTTGGTATTGTTAATTTGGTGTATATTTTACAAAAAAATATCTTTGAAAATCAACACTTTATCTTCTCAAATTATATATAAAACTATACTAAATTAACAATACCCTTTATTTTTGTACAAAGGTGTGATTTATTTTTTTGAAATTAAATATTCAGCAATTTGTACTGCGTTAAGCGCTGCTCCTTTTCGAATCTGGTCACTGACGCACCACAAAACAATTCCATTGGGATTAGTGATGTCTTTACGAATTCGTCCTACAAAAACATCGTCTTTTCCTGAGAGGAAAAGTGGCATCGGATATTTATTTTCTGCAGGATTGTCGATTATTTTTAAACCGTCGGCGGTCTCAAGGGCAATAAATATCTCTTCCAAAGTTAGTGTATGTTCGGTTTCAAGCCATATACTTTCTGAATGCGCTCTCAAAGCAGGCACTCGCACGCATGTTGCGCTTACTTCAACTTCCGAATGCATAATTTTTCTCGTTTCGTTGTGCATTTTCATTTCCTCTTTTGTATATCCGTTTTCAGTAAAAATATCAATCTGCGGAATCACATTGAAAGCAAGTTGATATTGAAATTTATCAACGATAATATTATCATTTTCAATTATTTGGCGATGCTGAGACAGCAATTCATCCATTGCTGCAGCACCTGAACCACTTGCCGACTGGTATGTAGAAACATGAATTTTTGTAATATGCGACAACTTTTCAATCGGAGCAAGGGCAACAACCATTTGGATTGTGCTACAATTAGGATTCGCAATAATTTTGCGCGGATGTACAAGAGCATCTGCAGCATTCACTTCCGGTACAACAAGCGGAATATCTTTATCCATACGAAAAGCGCTCGAATTGTCAATCATTATCGTACCAAAGCGTGTTATATCTGTTGCAAAGTCACGTGCAATGCCAGCACCTGCCGACACAAAGGCAATATCTATTTCTCGAAAATCATCATTGTGTTGCAAAAGTTTTACAGTAATATTTTCACCTTTAAAAATATATGATTTGCCGGCACTGCGTTGAGAACCAAACAAATACAATTCGCTAACTGGAAAATTTCTCTGTTCCAACACACGCAAAAATTCTTGTCCCACCGCGCCAGAAACGCCAACTATTGCTGCTTTCATTTTTTTATAAATATTTTTAATATAATGGTTATTAATGCTTTGTAGATTGTTAGAGAAGAAAAATAATTTCGGAAAAGATATAAAAAATATTTCTTTCCAACCATCATTGCCAAAGCGCAAAATTAACAAAAACTATAAAAAACAAAAAGGAAAAATTCTTATGCTGAATTACTAATATCGAATATTTTTACAAAAACAAAGTACTACCTGTTCTGGTAATGAGACAAATACTAAAAAAAAATGTAATTTTGCAATCGCAATTATTTATCATAAATGAAAAAGCATTTTCTTATATTAATAATTTTCAATGTTTTGGCTGGTAATATATTTTCTCAAAACATTGATAATAAACCTGTTAAGCGTTTAAAGGTATGGCATGTAGAAGAATTTACAGCCACCGCCGATACCGTTTCTGCAGATACATTACATCTTAATTTTCAGGACAACAATCCTGTTGATCGTTTTAGTATTGCCAATTCCTATAACGGCAATATGCTTTCGCCATTAGAATCGAAAATATATTTTGTTCGACCTTTAACCGACAATTTTCTGTTCGGAGATGCGTATTTTCCTTATATTCGGACAATTAACAATATAAATTTTTTTAACACAAATACTCCTTTCAGCAATATTACCTACAAGTCGGGCGGCTCTACTTTTCGCTGGGAAGAAAAAATTGCTTTTCTTTTTACGGCAAATCTTTCTAAACGTTTAAATATCGGCACAACTATTGACTATTCAATATCACACGGTGAATACAACAATCAAGAGGCACAACTTTTTGCGCCATCAATTTTTGCAACTTATGATGGGCGACGATACAAATTTACTACTGCCGTTTTAATAAATACGCTGAGTAATTATGAAAACGGTGGTATTACAGATCCGCGTTATATCACTTTGGCTGCCGACGAATTTGATATTGATACCAAAAATATTCCCGTTAAATTGCAAAAAAACACTGATACAGGACCTTTCGGCTATTCAAGATATCGTTATCGTGAGTTTTTTTACAATCATCAATATTGCATCGGTTTTGAAAAGGAAGTAACAATTACCCCTGATTCTTCACGGTTCGATTATATTCCCGTTACGCGAATTATTCATACTTTAAAAATTGATGAACAGAAAAAACGTTATTTTGAACCGCAGACAGTATATAATCCGAATCCATTAACTCCTTCCGATTCAATAATTTCAACCTTTTATGAAAATACATATTTCCCCCAACGTGGACAGACAAACGATTCATGCACGCTTTCAACGATTACGAATACTGTCGCCCTGCACATTGAAGAGGAATTTAACAAATGGTTTCAATTTGGTTTAACTGCTTATGTTTCAAACGAATATCAACATTTTTATTTGGCGAATCCGGATAGCACAAGCAACCGTATTTCGTTTATGAACACAAAAGCAGGTGGAATTTTGTCTAAAACGCAGGGGAAGATTTTTCGTTATAACATTCAAGGAGAGATTGGAATTCAGGGATACAAAGCCGGAAATTTCCTTGTAAAAGCTGATTTAGGCGGTTATTTTCGTCTGTGGAACGATAGTGTTGTACTACGCGCCGAAGGATTTATGCGCCTTGATGCACCGCCATATTTTGATCAACATTATAATTCAAATCATTTTTCTTGGGACAATGAATTTACAAATATTTATAGAACGCAACTTGGAGGCGCTTTGAGTATACCCACGCGAGGAATTACCCTTAATGCAAAAATTGAAAATGTGTTAAATTATATTTATTATGATGAAAATGCTTTGCCTGCGCAATACGGCAAAAATATTCAGATATTTGCACTGGCAGGACATGCTAATTTGAATATTTTGAAATGGTTGGGATGGGAAACAGAGGCGGTGTATCAGGTTAGTTCGCAGCCCGATATGTTAGCTTTACCTGCTTTTGCAGTTTTCACCAATTTATATTACAACAGTCAATGGTTCAAGGTTTTAGAGATTCAAGCCGGTGTGAATTTGCGTTATAATACCGCCTATTATGCACCAAATTATATGCCTGCCACAGGACGATTTTATGTGCAAAACAATAGCAAAATAGGCAATTTCCCACTCATAAATGCTTATTTGAACTTTCATTTGAAACAAGCGCGCATTTTTGTTGAATATTACCATATAAATCAACTTTTTGTGCGTGCAGGAAACTATTTTTCGATGCCGAATTATCCGCTCAATCCGGCAATTCTGAAATGGGGAGTTTCGTGGAATTTTTATAATTAATTTTTTTTTAATAATATAAATTTATGAAAACTGTTAAACAAAAAAATAAAACAATAATGATTGTAATTGTTGCTTTATTACTTTTATTTTGGGGTATTATTACAAATATTTTTTACAAAAAAGCGGTTCGTGCAAATGAGTTAATAGTTGTAATCGATAGTGGACGGTTCCGATATGCTGAACATGATGACAGCATTTTTGGACTGCAATATGAAATCTTGAACGCTTTTGCCGATTCCGCAAAAATGAAACTACAAATAATAAAACAAAACGATCTCAAACAAAGTATATACTTGTTGCTCAACGGCGAATGCGATTTGGTTGCAACTCCAATTCCCACAACGACCGAATATATTGACCTTGTGCAATTTACAGTACCAATACTTTCTACGCTGCAGGTAATCGTCCAAATTCCCGATTCAGCAGGAAACGTGAAAAATAAACAGTATGACCTGGCTTACAACACTATTACATTGCCTGCAAATTCACCTCAAATTCAGCGAATTAAAAATCTTTCGGACGAAATTGCAGATACAATTTTCATTCACGAGATTCCTAATATTACCATTGACGAATTAGTGGAAAAAGTGGCGCAAGGGGAATATAAATACACTATTTGTCCGATGCGACTTGCAAAAAAACTCAAAGGAACATACCCAAATATAAATATAACGATGCCTATAGGATTTGAGCAGTCGTATTCCTGGGCGGTGAACAAAAAAAATCAAAAACTTCTCGAAGAACTTAACAATTTTCTTAAAGATTTTATGAATAGCGATACTTATAAAGCCATTTATGAAAAATATAAATAATCACTACTGCCCGATAAAAAAAAAAGGGTTACTCCTTCTAAAGTTTCACCCTAATGTTGTATTTTTGTTGTACCACCAATAAAAAAACAACATGGGCAAAGGTAGTGAAAATAAATTAGTCGGACAGCCGATATTCAAA
>WQYU01000137.1 GCA_009781075.1 Paludibacter sp.
ATTTTCTTCGCTTTGTGCTTTGTCAATACGAAATTTCTCAATTTTTGCTACAATACTTTCAAATAATTTGTAATCAATTAATTGAAATCCAAAAAATTGAACCTCATCAAATTTTAGAGAGCCAAAATACCGTATCAAACGGAAAATTTCAAGATATGGTTTTATCCAAAAATCGGCAGCTTTTGTTGTCGGTTTGTGAAATGGTGAAGGTAACTGAAATTTAAGCAGTTGTCGCAAAAATATTTCCTCTTTGCGTTTGGTTTGGATTAATTCTTGTCCTGCAGCTGTTAATTTGATTGCAGGCGACAAAGTAATAAATCCTAATGATTTAGGTGCACGGTTTATTCTGTCTCTCGCACTGAAAGCTGGGTCGTTTGCTCCTTCGCCGTTGAAAAAGTTTTCCTCTTTCAGAAGTTGCATAAATACTGTTTGCGTTTCTGTATTCCATTGCTTACCAGCAAAATGAGAGTTCAACAACTCGATTTCAGGTATCATTCGCAACGGTGTTCGTGGCGAGGTTGTAATAAACAAAACTTTACTTTCTATGTTTGCCATATTATTGATTCCTAATTGTTTGGAAATAGTGTATTGTGGTTTGTTTCATAGTTCGCAACTAAAATATGAGTTGTAATTGATTTGAAACGATTGCGTATATTGACAGAATAATTTTTTGCGTATTCGTCTATTATCATATCGCCGTATAATTTTTCTGTCAGCGGTGTTCTGCCGATTACAAGCAATGCTTTACATTTAAGATTTTTAAAATCAGTTGCAAGTTGCTTGTGGCAATCATCGTCAAAACCGTCTTTATATTCCTCGTTGCCGTAATCCGAAAAAATGCAGTCGTATGGCGGGTCTAAAAACATAAAGTCGTCAGGTTGCGACATTTCAAAAATGTTTTTATAATCAGAATTGTAAATCTCGGCTCGTTTTAAAAGTTCGCTGTGCTGTGGCATTACCAAAGTTGTATTCAAATGTTCGTAACGCCCGAACGGAACGTTAAATTCGCCTTTTGAATTGTAGCGAATCATTCCCGAATAAGCGGTTTTGTTAATGAAAAAATATAAAAGCGCTTCTGAATATTTTTTTTCAGAAAGGTCATTGAACATATCGCGAATTTGGTAATACAAATCCTCGTTTTTGTCTTCGACTCTTTCGTTTGGTGTTTGTTTTTTTAAGTCGTTAAATTGTTTACGATTTATTGTGTAAATTTTCTCTATTTCGTCAAGTTCTTGCCGTAATTCGCTGTAATTTTCTTTTACGCCTTTGTAAAAAGCGATAAGTTTAGAGTTTATGTCATTGATAATTGCTTGTTTAGGTTTCAAGTAAAAAAATAATGCGCCGCCACCAAAAAATGGCTCAATATACCTGCCTTTGTAGCGAGGAATATGTCGCTCAATGTTCGATATTTCGTTTGATTTACCACCTCTGTATTTTACTAACGGTTTCATATATTAATTAGTTATTTGATTAAGTCATTGTTTTCAAATTTAAACTCTTTTACAAATTCATCATACGCTTTTTTGATTTCTTCTAATGTGGTTTTCTCGTCGTATCTATTTTCATAAACCCAATTATATAATTTATCATTTAATTTAACTTCCCAATGAGAATTTCTATAATCAGTTTCTATGGAAATATAAGGCGAGACCATTTTTGGATAGGGCAAATTAATATCGTACAAGAAATAATCTCTATTTACATAAGGAATAAAAGCATCGTTTTTTAATCTCAATTTAAAATATCTCTCAATGCAAGGAATAATATCTCTTGCATAATGAGAATATCCCTTTTTTAGTATCTCTTTTAGTTTATCATCAGGAATAGGGCTTTTTTGTTTTTCTTTTTTGAATAAGATTTCTTTGTCATTGGTTTTGTAAAATGCAAAAGAATTACTTTCTATAAGTTTTTCCAAGAGAAAATAAGTGTAGTCATTCGCACAATGAAAGTCATATAATTTGATTATTAGTTCTTTTTGATTTAATTCATATTCATCATTTCTAAAATTGCCACTTTTAGTTATTGTTACATTTTCAATTTCATTGATGAGTTTCTCCATTTCTTTTTCTTGACTATCGATATTTATTTTTAACGTTTTCCAATGGTCAAATTTTTTAATATCAAACTCTTTCAGATAATCAAAATAGTTATGATAATGGCATAAGAACATACTGCCCATACTTTTTTGTTCATCTGACTCGAAAATTTTATCAAAGTTTTTTGTAATTATTCTAAAACTGCTTACGAGTACATCCTTATACAATTCAGAGGAGTATTCAGGACGTATTTCATTTCTATTTAACGTTAAAACTTTCGTGGCTTTATCTTTGTGAATATTTAACGCTATCCACAAAAATTTAATACTAGTTATGCTGTACGGGATTTTGGCTACATTTTGATTTTTGTAGAAAACCGACTTGTTGTATTTCTCATCTTTTTTATTGCAACCAATATTTAATTCTAACATATTATCGGAATCAAAAAAATCAAAGTTATCCGAACTGTCATTTTTAGTTGGTATCGGTTTGCCTGCCAAAGTTAAGTTTATGGGAATGCAACTTTTATTCGTAAAATCAAATATTTCATCAAAAACTTTTCCCATTTCAATATCTAACGAGTCATTAGAAAATGGGTCGTAATTACGAACAATACGATTTACATTATTGGGGGCAATTTTATAGGAATATCTATCGGGTATTGCTTTTGTTTTATATTTGAAACTTAATTTACTTCCGGGTTTTACTTTATGGTCTGTTATTTTCTTTTGAATCAAAATGCCACCGTCCTTTGCAGAATTAGGACTATTAAGTTCTACAATTTGAAATTGTTCTGTAAAGAAACTTTTTGTTTCAATTTTCACCTGCTCTGTCAGCATAAAAATACTTTGAAAACCAATGCCAAAAACACCCGAAGGGCGTAACCATAAAGGCATTGCGTCTATTAAGTTTGCCTTTTTTAAGTTTTTAGAAGAGCTTCCTGTATTCATCAAAAAATTTAATTCTTCGGTAGAGATACCCGTTCCTTTGTCTGTTACAGAAAACTCCCAAATTTTATTTTCGTCGCTTGCATCGTGTTCTTTGATTTCTATTTCTATTGCATATCTTTGTGTTATATCTTTGAACACTTTTGATTGCGGCGTTTCCGACTTCAATTCGTTTTCATTTTCTAACCAAATACGCAACAATGTTGCATCAACGGCATTTTGCAAGATTTCTCTAATACTTTGATATGCACCATCGTATAATCCTGCTCCTTGTAAAAGTTCTAATGCTTTACTTGTATCAATAGCAAATTTAGGTTTCTTCTTTCCGTCAATATAGTCATAATCTGCTAATTCAACAATTAAATTACCGATAGTTGGTAAGTATCCCAATTCTTTAGACGGTACAATTTCATTCCATTTCGTTAATTGGTCACGAATTTCCGTATTGATATAATCAAACCAATGTTGTGTGATATTGGCAGTATCATAATCTTTGCATTTGGCGTGAATATTTATTTTTCTGTCAATTTGAAAAGATTCAATTGATAAATGTTTGTTTTTATGATTTAATGTGTCTATTGGAATTTTTGTAATTGTTCTTAACATTACTTCGGAAAAGCGATTGTTGTCTAAATCTAATAAATCACCAACTCGTAATAAGCAAGATATAAAACGAGGGTGTGCATTTTCTACATCTATTCCAACCTCGCAAAAAGGTAATTTCATCACTTCGTCAAACCCTTTTGTATGAGAAGAACAAATCTCGGCAAGTATTTTGAAAATTCTATGCGGAATTACTCCTCTTGGAGTAGATAATTTATCGGGATTTTCAATTACGCTTTTTGAACGGTCTGCGTGTTTTTGTCTAAAATATTCCGCCAAAATAAATTTTATTCCATCGTGAAGTCCTAAATTTAATTCTAATGATTTGTATTGCAGTTTGTTGTCTTTAATATCAAATTGTATTGCAAATTCATATAGTCCGTTTTGTCTATCTTGCTGTATAGTTTTGAAAAAGTTTATAAAATCGTTGGTTTGAAGCGTATTAAATAATTCGTCTGCATACACAACCATTCCAATATCGTGATTGTAACTTGCTTCTAAAATCAACCAAATATCTATTGCAGGTAATTTTGCTATGGATTCCTTTCCCAAAACTCGCACAATATTGTTTATTATAGTAATCGAATGAGTTTCATCGTGCAAACTATAATGTGGAAACAATGCAGAAATAGCATTTAATGCACTTGGAACAACTTTTTTGTCGTATTCCCATTGTGCATACAAAATGGAACTCTGTGTATCTTTTGTCTTTTCAAACAATAATGATTCTAAGTATTTAAGCATAGTATTTCCGTTTTTATTTGATTGTATTATATTTTACTTTTTCTTCCGCCACTTTCAACACTTCAAAAGCAACGCTTTCGTCTGCGACTTCATAAACAACTTTGTCTGCAAGCCACGTTATCAGCAAATCTTTTTCGGGAACATTAAAATATTGTGCAAGTTTTACAATATGTTCTCGTGTCGCTTTGCGCTCTCCATGCTCAATTCGGCTCAAAATGGCTTGGTCAATATCAAGATAAGCGGCAACCGTCCGCAATGGTAATTGCTTGTCTGTTCGTAAATTCCGTATTATCTCACCTATACTATTCATTTTGTCAAATCCGTTTTGATATTTTTTGGCAAATGTACATAAAAGTTTGCACTTATACACAGATCAATAATTTTTTCTGCAAAAAAAATAGAAGAAAGATACAATATTTTTTTCTTTTTTCAGATAGTTGTCAGAAAAATTCTATCCACATTAAATCAAGCATTGTCTTCTTGTGTCCGCTTGTATTAGGGTGGTGGGTGGACAGAGCCGAAAAATGGCGAAGCCTATTTTTTGGCGTGGCTTGGCGGTGCGGTGTGAGCGAAGCGAACACGGCAAAAGCCAACTATTTATAAAATTTCTTTGTTCCATTCTTTTTACTCTTTTTACGTTTGTTTTCCAAAGTGAACCATCGCTGTCAGAAACGCACTGTTTTTTTCACTTTCCAATCGCACTGCGCTTCCCGCATTGCACACAACGTTTTAGCAGCTTGGGGCAGGCGGGGGTATCGCAAAGGCTCGGACGGGAGGCGAACTTCCTAAATCCTGCGAGGTGTCACACGAGACAGCACCCCCGCTTGCGCCAAACTGCCTGTTGGC
>WQYU01000138.1 GCA_009781075.1 Paludibacter sp.
AACAATTTTATAAAAATCATCCCGTTCGTACTGATTCTTTCGGATGCGCGGCGAACCTTCGATGACAAAAGCGCTTTCACCGGTAAATCTTTTTATTTCGCTCTGCCACTGATATTTCAATGTAGTTGGACAGATAATCAACACCTTTTCTATACCTTGCTCTTTACGAAACATCTGGGAAGCGCCAATTGCTTGAATCGTTTTCCCAAGACCCATTTCGTCAGCATTCAAACTGCGTCCAGCTTCAAAAGCAAACCGGATACCCTCCTGTTGATAAGGGAAAAGATTGGCATTCAACAGATCCGCAACATTGTAGTTTGCCGCAATTTTTTGGCGAAGTTTTTGCTCGCGCGTTTCCAGTACAAATTCAAAGGCGTCGTCGTAGCAACGGAAATCATCATCAATCGCTTTGGCTTTTTCCAGAAAAGAAACAAACCGGTCGTAAGCTTCGGGGTAAAGCGTATAATCTTTATCAAAATATGATTTAGCAAGTTCTTCAAATTCAGGCTTGTAATTACGTCCTATGCGTATTTTGACTTCGCGTCCGTTTATATAAGACAGGTAAACCGAAGTATAATCCGGCACGTATTCCCGGTTTATATTGGGCGTTTTAGGATCATTTTTCAACTGGAAAACGAGCGCTTCCAAATGCTTACAAGTCCCCAGATGATTGGTTTTGAAATCCATGCACGAACAGAAATTCATCGGGCTATTCAACCCGCGAAAAGCTATTTTATACGAATTTTTGGTTTCCGGATTCCTGACAACATAATCGCCGAAAGGCGACTTCAAGCCGTCGGTTTTTTCAATGCCAAAAGACCTTGTTTCAACGAATTGGCGGCGAAGCGCAATTTGCCATTTTTCTAAAGAAAGACTTTCGGGTTTGTAATGATAAGGAACGGTCGCATGGAATTTTTTTGCTGATTTTACCGGTAATTTTTTGCGAGTTGCCATTTTAATAGTTTATAAAGAAACGCTTGCAAAAGTAAATAAAATAAATTGGTCATGCAAATTCATTTTGAGATTTCAAAATTTTTTTTTACCTTTGCGGCTGTCTTTTCGACAAGCCCAGATGGCGGAATCGGTAGACGCGCTGGTCTCAAACACCAGTGGATTCAGTTCCATGCCGGTTCGACCCCGGCTCTGGGTACGCGCCTAATTAATTGACGATCAATTGGTTAGGCTTTTTTAATGGGGGGGGTGATTTTTCCCACATTTTCCCCACAGGAGAAATTTGATCGAAAGAAGATTTAGGATCAGACTTTACTTTGAAAGATTAAATTATACCTGAAAATGTTCATAGTGAGAAACTTGAATTTGTGAAAGACTTCTATTTATCAAATTATCTCTAAACCCTTGATAATTATTTAACGCAATACAAATTTCATTTGCATAGTTTTGCATATTAAAATATCTCACATATAATTTTATACCTTCTTCAGTACTATCAGTATGAATTTTTTTTGAAGTTAAATTTTCAATACACATAATTCGACATTCTTGTTCTTCTTGATATTTTGCAGATTTAACTAAATACCGTAAGTTTAACAATAATTTGCATAATAAATTAGACTCTAATTCAGACTCTCTGATTATAGTTTTTAAATCAGCCATTTCTGCTTTTATTTTTGATAATATAGCGTCTATATAAGATTTATACGCTTGGCATTCATCATCATTATCAAAAGTTTTTTCATCTCTATAAGAAATTGATACTATTCGATTTTTATCAGAAATATAGATACATCTGTATAAAGGTAATTTATCCGGGCTATTAATATCATATGATTCAGTAGATTTTTTTATTGCTTTACTAAAAAAATCATTTTTAAGCATAATGCTTACACCTGTTACTTCTTTTCCATCTTTTTTTCCATACAAACGGAATTGATTATGTATCTTGTTATAATAAGTAAAACAACCAATAAATGCCCTATAATTTTCATTAGCAAAAATTTTTTCAGGGTCTTTGATATCTAAATATTTTAACATTTTTATTCCTTCTTCTCTGTCATTACCATGAATAACAGAATAGAGTCGAAAATTTGAACGGGTTTCTAAAAGTAATGTTTCTGCTACTTTTTCTGTCGTATAATGCGAAATTTGATTTTCTTCTTGATGAGTAACATGTAATAGTTTAATAATATTCAATGATTTAATATATATATCTTTACATAATTTTTTTTCTTTTTCCGACAGATTTTTTGTTATATCAGTAAAAAAACTATCAGTTTCTACCATATAAGAAATTACATGCATAATTCCTTCATCTTCAAACTGAGCCAAAATACTTAGAATATCATATTTTGCTTTAGAAAAATTGGATGCAGCTTCTTTATATTTTCCTTCCTCAAGGGCTAAGATGGCCATATCAATATATACATTGCAATCTTCTTGAGTGTTTTTTATAATTTTATTATAACAATTCATCTCAGGTCCTAATGTTTTAAATTCAGCCATAAATTGTTTAAAAGCATGTAAATTCTCTTTTAATGAAGGCAATAAAAATGATAAGCGAGCATATAATTGATTAATAATATTATCATAATGTAAAGGAATAGTATATTTTTCCTGATTAGCAACCTTATCTTTTATTTTTTGTCTTTCCCCTATATCAATGATCTTTAAAAAATTTATAAAAGTAATTACTGATTTTAGGCAATTAATAGCAAAATTTCTTCCCTCTTTTTTATTGTCGTGAGCAGATATAAATGATTTTTCAATTAGTTGTTTGGGCAGGTATGAATTTAATGCACAATGATATAAAATATCTGCATTAGAATATACTAAAAATAATCCAGAAATACCTTTTGCTGTTATTGATATGTATGGATTATCCTTTTCATCGCCATCAATTGCATATTCATTTAATCTTACCAGAGAAAAATCAAGCAATTTCGATATTTGCTTAATCACTTCTGATTTTTCATAATCAAAAATTTCAATAATCTCTTTTATCAATGTTTCCTTTTGTAAATTGCCTTGAATTATTAAATGTTGTAATATTCTTGTAGCACACAATCCATGCCATTTTTTACTATGGCAACATCCGAAGTCATAGTAAAAAATATTAAAAAGCATTTTCCCCTCATCAATACTATAATCGTTTTCTTCAATATATGAATCCAATCCAAATCTTCCATTTAACAAAAAATTTGCTGGCTGATATTCATTCATAAATCGAATAAATTTTTCATCATCATCCAATTTGTATTTATCTTTAAAAAAAGCAAGCGCAGATAATAGATTTATTGTATTTTTAATATAATATCCAACATGTTTATCTGCGTCTAAAAAATTCCAGACAAATTCATTATTGTTAAAATTATCACAAATTAATTCATACATTCGATAAAATTCATTATTAATGTCAATTTTTTTTAAAACATCCTTCCTTTTATCAAGTATCTTTTTCTTTTCACTCACACTGTCTTTTCGCATATTGATATGAGGAATAGTATCCATTCTCTTTACTTCCTTGAAAACTGGAATAAAATCACAGTAAGTATTTCTTCTTAAAGTAACAACAATTGACTCGTATTCCGTTCTGTCACTATTAATATATGAATCACAAAAAGATGAAAGACTATTCAAAACTCTATTGTATGTTTCACTATACTCTCCATTTTTATTATACTTTTTATAATTGTCTAAACCATCAATAATTTTTAAAAATCGATATCCTTTATTTTTTAATAATAATTGTATCTCGGAAGAAATTGCATTCCATTTTTCGAAACTTGCCCATCCTCCAGTAAGAATAATCTCTCTCCCATAATGGAATTTATTATTTCTTCGTATTTTTTTAAAATGCCAAATCTCTTTATTATACTCATCAATCACAGCTTCAACAGTTCTCTTTTCGTATGATTTTTGAGTTGCAAAATCTTTTGATACAAGATAACTTACTTTTGAATTTTTTATCATCTCAAAAGCTTCTCTGAAAAAATCTCTTTTATAAAAATAATACAAATTTTCATCTATGTCAGTATAACGGTAATACATAGAGAAGATTTGTAAAAATTGGATATTTAAATATGCTTCAAAATCATCTAATTGCCCTAAATGTCTATAACCATTTTTTTTTAATGTTTCTACTAATTTTTCACAATCACATCTTACCCAAAATATTTTATTAGCTTCTAATTTCGGATCATACTCTTTTAATACAACATTTTGAGATAATGTCTTTCCCAAACTTTTTGCTCCTGTTAAAAATTTAATCAGATTATTCTCATTAATAATTTCATTTATCACATCTTCAATTGTGTAATATACATCTGTTTTGACAAAATAACTATCTTTAGGAAAATAATCTTTCTTAGGATTAAATGATTCTGAATCAAGTAATTTGTCGTATATAGCTTTGAATTTACTTTTATTGGTTAATATATCTTTTATTATTGCTTGTCCATTAACATGTAAACAATCTCTATTTCGTTCGGTATAATTGATGTATTCTAATTCAGAAAAAGCTTCTAAATTTTTTGCTGATTTTATTAACTCAAGTACTTTTTTATCCAAATTGTTATTGTAATTATTCATGATCAATATAATTAAGTAGTTAATAGTTGCATATTTAATAGTTTTTATTTAAAATTCCTTCTTGTAAGTGTGTCGCGAACCGTCTAAAAAATAACGAAAAAATGGTTGGTGGTAGCGTAGTGTTATTCAGCAATCTGTGTAAAGAAACAGTACCTTGCCGACTGCGGTCTGTTTCGGCAAAAACACTTTTTGTTGTTTGCACAATAGGGTTGTCGTTGTAATTATATGCAATAGTATCACTCTCGCTATAATCTAATGACAATTTCTTGGTTTTTTTGTAACAAATGTCATAACTGTCCAAAACTTATAGAAAAATAAAAGTTCTTTGAAAACTCCTAATTTTGTGGATGAATTAAAACAAAAAAGGCAAAGAACTTTTATGAGTACAAAGTTAGGGAAAAAATCGGAA
>WQYU01000139.1 GCA_009781075.1 Paludibacter sp.
GGTGTTCTATTTGTACAAAACGATTGTACGACAATGCTTTAGGAAATTCATTTTTCAAATGTACACAAATATAGTGTAGATAAAAATGTTTGAAGTTTTTGAAATCGCCAAAATGAAAGAGTAACAGAATAGTAATGATTTCGCTTTGAGACATTTCACAGGGTCGATTACGGTGATATTTTCCGTCTGTTGTTGGTAATTTTGGCATTTTTGCTGTTTCGGCATCAAAATATTTGCAGAAATCGTCAGCAATACAAAAAATTTCGGTAATTTTGTCAAGGGTTAGCATAATTGAAAATGTTGTTTAATTATTTGATAATCAACTACAAAGATAGTAAAATTATTTCAATTATGCAACCCCTTTTTTTTATAATTCTTATCTAAAACTCAGGTTATTAATAAAAATTTCTCAATAATTTCAATTATTGCAATCGATTCACATTTTTTAAAGAGATATTCGGCAGAATCACTTGAATTTGTGGTAATTCTATGAACAAATTCATTGAGTTCATATCGAAGACCATCGCCGTCAAATTTGTAAAAATATTTTCTATTCTGATTTGCATCTTCAAACCGCAATTCAAAATATTCGGTTTTCCACCATGGAGCAGGAATATAAGCATAACCTTTTGTCCCACTGATAATTAAATCGCCTTCGGCTTTTACTCCCAAACCAACTTTAAACGAGCCGTTGCCATTTTCGTATTCTAAAATCCCTCTGGTAAAAATGTCAATTCCGTTTTTTATAAAAGGGAAAAATTGTACTTTTTTATAATCAATTCCCAAAATTTTGAAAATCGGAAGTAAAACATACGATGCGAGTTCGGTCATACTTCCTCCCGCCTGTTTTGGGTCAAATTCTCTTGTATTTCCGTCTTTAATTTGAGTAAAAGAAGCATCGACATCACGGATTTCGCCGATAACGCCACTTTTCACAAGCGAAATAAGATGAACAAATCCGGGCGAATAGGCAGTTTTCAACGCCTCCAATAATACAAGATTTTGTTTTTTTGCAAAATTATACACTTCAATTGCCTGACTTTTTGACAATACCATCGGTTTTTCGCAAAGCACATGCAGCCCGCATTCCAAACATTGCATAATATAGTTGTAGTGAGAAAGATGCGGAGATGCAATATAAGCCGCCGATATTTTAGAGGAAAATTCTTCGAAATCAGATGAATAAAAATCAAGTTCATTTTTTTCATAAAACTTTTTTGCAGAATCTCTGTGCGGATTGAATACACCTTTTACATAAACACCGCTAACGTATTTACTTTCAGGAATAAACCTGTTTGCTATACGTCCTGTACCGATAATTCCAAGTTCAACAATTTGATGTTTTTCGTTGCGAAGTTGAGTGCTGGAAATGCCTTTTGTACGTTCCAAATAAATTACTTGACAATATTCTTTCACATAATCGAATTTCCCCACCCAGTCAGAACCAATTGCAAAAATATCAACATTATATTTAAGAATATCTTCTATTTTTTGTCCTTCAAACTCTTCTACAATAATTTCGTCGGCAAAGCCCGACTGTTTCACATATTCAATCCTTTGTATCAGAGAGTTATGTACGTTAAGTTTTCCGCGCTCGCGGTCAAAACGTTCGGCTGTAACACCAACGATAAGCCAGTCGCCAAGTTCCTTTGCCCTGCGAAGCAAATTGTAATGTCCCGCATGAAAAAGGTCAAAAGTGCCGTATGTAATTACTTTTTTCATTTAAAATCAATATTTTATGCTTTATTTTTCCCCTTTCTAATAAAATATTTTAAAACAAAATAAATTATAACTAAAATTAACAAAACACCCATTGTGATGCTGAATTCGTGCGAATATTTTTCAATTAAATCGGCTTGTCCATGCGCAAGATAACCCAGTAGGGCAAGGCAACAATTCCATAAACCGGCTCCGATAAAGGTATAGAGCGCAAAAGTGGGATAATTCATTTTTGCAAATCCGGCAGGAATTGAAATCAGATGCCTGACAACAGGAATAAATCTGCCTATAAAAGTAGAAATTTTCCCGTTTTTATTAAAATAATTTTCGGATTTTTGCAATTTTTCACTGCTTAACAACAATATATGACCGACTTTGCTGTCGGCAAATTTGTATAAAAGCGGGCGTCCTATCCACTTCCCAAGCACAAAATAGTTGAGCGTTGCGCCGATTAATGCTCCGATTGTGCCAAAAAGTATAACAAGGAAAATATTCAAATTGTTTTCATCTTTTGAGGCAATGTATGCAGCAGGCGGGATAACCAATTCCGAAGGTACAGGAAAAATTGAACTTTCGGCAACCATCAAAATCGTTATTGTACTATAATTTGTATTGTTTTCGTACCAATGCTCAATTTTTTGTATAAATGTTTTATTTTCAACATTTTGCTCGAAATTTTGTGCGTTTACAAAAATTGTTGATACAATAAAAAACAGAATAAAAATCAATTTTTTTTTCATTATAAAAAGTAATTTTTTATCAATTACGCAAATGATATGTTAAAGATAAAGGATAAGAGATAATATATAAACTTATAAGTTATTCGCCTACAAAAAGCCGCTTTGCAAAGAGTAAAATCTTATAAATCAGAATAATATCAATTTAAATTTACAAAAAGGCAACGCAAAGGTAGCATTAAATTTTTGTATTACACACAAACTCATAAAAATACAGACCTCTGCGCTAAACATCAATTTTTCATATTAAAAAAGAATCTACCCTTTTATTATTTCGGGCAGTTCGGAGATATGAAAATAATCCTTTTCCGTCATGTGTTTGCAGAACTCCCGCGTGGTAGTAATATTTGTTCCGCCGTACCGAAATCATTCGTAGTCCTTTATATCGGCTACCATTTTACTCACAAAAAAATATTCGTAAATTGTCATTCCTTCAACCGAAATATTATCTTTTTTCAACATCAAATTCATTTGTTCAAAGCTGTCAATGGTTTGACAAATTTCTGTCCAAAGTCTCTATCTGCTCGCTTTGCGCGGTGATAGTCTGTTTTAATGTCTTTTTTGTCGGCGTGCAGGAAACAATAATGCCAATCGCCATAAAATATACTGCTGCAAGAGCAATGTAAGCCCACCCGTAACTTGTTATTTTATACTTTTTTGTTTTCATATCTTTTACTTTTATTTTTACACATAAAAAAATCGGTAACTCTGAAATTTGAGTTACCGAATAGATAGAAAATTAAGTCTGTTGCGCAGTTCAATCACTGTCTTTATGTTTGTGTGGGTCGTGCTTGTCTATTTCTGATACATTTATTCCCTTTTCGGATAAATATTTATCTCTAATAATAATAGCATAAATGATTGAATAATACATCAAACTTTGACCTTGCTTGAATGCAAAATTTTTCATTCCTAATAAATCGTCATCTGAAAAGAATTTTTCAGGTTCTACTGCGGCTATTTTCCTTATATATTCTTGTATATCATAAGGATTTTTTTCGGACGTATATATATTTTCTTCTAAATCAGCAAATATTTTACTCCAATTCCTTTCTACCGTTTCTTTTGCTTTTAGTTCATTACTCATTTCTATACCCGCCTGTGTTAATGCTATCGGGCTTTTTCGTTTTGCAAAATTATTTTGTAAATTTATATCAATACTCCCTCGTACATAAGAAAAATCTCTTCTGATATCATCAATTTTTGTATCAATATTATCCATTCTTTTTTCAATTCTATTCTCAGTTTCTTTTAAATGATTAGTCAATACGCCATGTTCTGACCGGATTTCTGTCGTTTTTTTTGTAATAAAAAATACTAACCATACTATTATCAGCACAATAGCAACTATAAAACCGGACGAACCAAACGGAGAAGTAAATATATCATGAATTAAATCTGTTACATTCATAATTATTTGAGGCATTAATTATTAAGATTATTATTTACTATTTTTGCGCGTTACAAAAGTAACACGCTGCAAAAGTACAAAAATATTTCAAAATGCAAATACAATTAAATTTTTAATTAAATTTTCGGTAACTCAATATTTCAAAGAACGCTCTGTTTTGTTCCCTGCACCTCACTCAGCCAAGCGGTGCAGGGTTGATTATTTGCGTTTTGCAACGCTCCTGAATCTGTTTAATCTAATCATAAATGAATCAATATTTAGTATGAAAAAAACTACCTTTCTTTAAGAATGATATTCTCAAAAAACAGTATTAAAGATGCTGCCAGATTGAGTTTAGCACGCTGGTATAACCAAGTTGCAGAAGCCGAGTTCAAATCTTTAAATACCATTTCGGCTACCATTTACGAACATTATGAAGAAATATTAAACTTTTTTAATAATCGCTCTACGAATGCTTCCGCTGAATCTTTTAATGCCAAAATCAAAGCATTCAGAGCTTCACTCAGAGGAGTTAATGATATGAAGTTCTTCTTGTTTAGAGTGGCCAATATTTGGGGATAAACACAGGAGTTTACGGGTGAGCCGAGAGAACGAGTAACAGGCTTCGGGAGCATCAATCCTTTAAAAGGACAATTGGCTGTTAATTTTGCACAAAAAGGTAATACCATAACTTTTAAGAAGCATTTGAGAACGATTTTTGGTATTGCTAATTAAATATATACAGTGTTCCATTTCTATGATGCATCAATAGTAGAAATGATATTGCCAGCATTTCCATTTTCTTGGTGTTCCATTTTGATTTTCTTCTCATTCTCGCTAAAA
>WQYU01000140.1 GCA_009781075.1 Paludibacter sp.
GTGCATTACCGCATAACGATATTGCAACCAAAATTAAAATTGTAATTGTTTTTACTTTCATAATAAATTTTTTATATTAATTACTTTTCATTATATTTTCAGTCTGCACTCTTTCTCGGAACAGAACTCTGTACGGTGTCGCTCGCCTTGCACACAACGTGCCGGCATATTGGCGAGGTAGCGGCTTCACAAATGTTCGGGCGGGGTAGTAACTTCCAAATTCACATTGCCTTTCAAGCGGGATTGCTGCCGCTATCTTGCCAATATGCTCGTTAGAGGCAGTGCACTCTCGCTGTCTAACCTTATTATTTTTTCTCAAATTCATAAATTTTATGCCAATAAAAGAACGCTTCGAGATTGGACTTTTTGAGTTTATTCAGTTTCGTGTTGAATGGTGGGCTAATTGTCCAATCTTTCAGCTGTTGCAAATGCTCAAACTTGTCAAATGAACTTGCATTATGTTTTATCAATGTTGCCATATAAGCCGCTTTTGAGGCGTGAATAATGGCTTTTTCAATTTGGTAATTTTCTGAGAAAATCAAGTTTTTAATTCGTTGAATGCCTTTTTGCAAATCATCAAAATTTCCGTTTCCGTCTGTGCCACGAGTAACAATAGAAAGCGCCGTTTGGTAAATATCATTCAACACATCTTCAGGCGTTTGGCTTTCGTTTCGATAGGTGATTTCCGTTTCGGCAAACTTGTGAAATGTGGTTTTTATGGTTTCAATGTCTGTAACCACATCTGCAAGATTTCCAATATCATACAGTTGTTTAATGATTTCCATACTCATACTGTCGCCGTGTTTGTAATACGGAATACCTGTTGTATTCGGGGCAAAAGCTGTCAATTTATCGCCCAAAATATCGTTTAAACTTGGAACATTTACCGACAAAGGATTGTCAATCATTGGAATAAATGCCGATTGTATCGGAATAAAAATCAACTGTTTGTAATTCACTTTTTCGTAAAGTACATCAAGCAAAACATATTCTTCTTCTTTATTTGTTTTGTGTAAAGGAGTGAAAAAGAACTTATAATGTTCTTTTCTGATTTTCGATTGCGTTGTTCTTTGTTGCAATTCTTTTCTTAAAAATCCTTGACTTTCAGCAACGTTATCCAAAATCGTTTCAAAATTTTCAATTTCTTGCGACAAAATAATGTCAATATCCAACGAGAGCCGTTTTGTAGAATTGAAATGCAACATTAATGCCGTTCCGCCCTTGAAGACGAAATCAATATTTTGTTTTGTCAATCCCTCTAACAGCAACAAAGCACGAATTGTTTTTTCTGTCAATATTTTATCAACATTTCGGTGCTTTTTCGATACTTCCGAAAGCCATTCAACTGTTATTCCTTTTTGATTTATCATACTCTATAATTTGGCACTATTTCAATTTTGCTGCCGATAATTTGCAATTGTTTTTAAGTAATTATTAAA
Organism: Paludibacter sp.; assembly: GCA_009781075.1. Classification (GTDB taxonomy): domain Bacteria; phylum Bacteroidota; class Bacteroidia; order Bacteroidales; family Paludibacteraceae; genus WRGS01. Next base: position 1,440 of record WQYU01000140.1, read on the forward strand.
ATCGTTTTTGCGTTTTCGTCTGTCGGCATAACGCAACATTTTGTTTTGGTTGATTGTATATTTACTCAATGCGTCATTAAAAATTGTCCGCATTTCTGCACCTTGTTGAGCGGCAAAAATTGTTTCATCGCAAAAAATATCCACTAACATTTTTTCGATAGAAACGGTATAAATTTTTCCGATTTGTTGTGTTGGTGCTTCCGAAACCAATGTTTTTACAATGTAAATATCTTTATTTTCGGGAATGTATTTATCTAAAATTTCTTGATTGGGATTGAGAAAAACAGATAAATTTCTTTCTTTCAAAGAATAAAAAACGGCTTCGACTGCGTCTTTTTCAACCTCAACCAAATAATAAAATTTCCCCATTTGGTGTTGCATAAACTCGTTGAAAACGGAAGTGTGCCATACACAAATACGACTGAAAGGGAAATCTTTACTGATTTTGTTGTATATGGATTTTGATTTTGGCGATATTTCGGGAATGTATGTTGTGGATTTACCAAAACGAAATTTTCCTCGTCCAACTCGCTGTAAAATTTCTTTTTGCACCAATGAATGAACACGCCAACGAATAGTTGTTGATTTTATTTGCTCGTCTGCAACACGATAAAAATCAACAATATCCGCCATTTCAATAACAGTTTTGGTTTTGAAATGTTTCGTTAAATCGTCTATGTTTAAACTGTTCATTGTACTATTGAAAATTTGCTGCAAAGATAATCAAATTTTTGGCACAAAACGCATTTAGTGCCGAAAATTTGAAAAATAAGTTTTATGCTATTTCAAAACTTACTGATAAAATCAAACGACACAATATCTGAATATTTGTATTTTTGTCGTGAAAAGTGCGGAAATAACGCTTTTTGTGCAGTTTTTTTTGATTTGTTGTCCTGATTTTTGAAAACCGCCCGTTGTTATCGGCTGGCGTTTTTACCTGTCCTCTTATTCTTGTTAATTTTCAGTTCCCTTAAATCCAAAATATAATGTAGCAATTAAACCAACTAATGATACAATTATTCCTATCCAATTAATAATATCTGGAATAGCGAGAAATAAGATTAAACCAACTAAAACAATAATTATAGAGATATAAATAAAATGCGTTCTTTGTCCGATTTTTTTGCAGTTTTTTTGTTTTTCCTTATCATTTTTTACTGGCTTTATTTCACTTCTTATTAGCATAAAGTTCGCAGTATCATTATAACCTAAATCAAATTCTCTTACCTCGTCGCACATATCTACATCAATAGTACGTTTTATCTTTCCCTCGAAACGGAAAGACAATCTTTCCTCATATTGAAATTTTGTACTCATTATTATCTTTTTATTCTATGACAAAACTTTCATAAGAAATTCAATAATTTTAGTAGCATTGGCTGTTCCCTGCAAGAAATCCTTCGCGATATTCCAATATTCTGACAATTTTCTTTTTACTTCCTGTTGTTTAGCACTGTTTTTATCTTGTATTGCTTGTATTGCTTCCTTTAACGTAAGCATCATTTCAATAGAAATTTCATTATTCATTTCAGATTTTCTTATGGCAATACATAGTTCATCTATTTTTGCATTAAGATTATTGATATTAATTTGTTCACCTTGTGATACTGTTGTAATGGTTAAATCTCCACCTACATCAAATTTTTTATAATCAGCATCGTCTTCTGTGGGACGAGTAATGTTTGCGTTCCCGACAACTTTAAAATCTTCAAAACTTGAACTTTTATTATTTCCCATCTTTTCTTGGTTTATTATATTGGAATTAATATTGCTTTCGCCAAATACAATATAATTCACTATATTATTATTTATCCCATTTACATTATTCGTTCCCAATATGATTTTTTCCTTGTCTGGGAGTGCTGGTATGTCTAATCCAAGAGATTTCAAACACTCAAATATTACTTTTATAGACCTTCCGTACAGTTCACTCCACACACCATCTAACCCTTCTTCTTTACTAATGAGGAAATTATATTCAAAAGGATAATCGCTTTGTAATATTCTTTCGTAATGTTCTTTCATTGATTGCCACAAATCCATTACAAATCCTGACATTAATTTGTGTGACAGTTCGGTACATACATCATTTATAAGTATATCTACTTCTTTAGTGTCCGCATCATGCACCTTAAGGACTTGGTGTATATAATCAGCCCTATACGGAAATTTTTTCTTCAGAGACCTCTGTATTGTGGTAAATACCCAATCCGTCAACTTATCGGAATATAAACACAATGGTTTAATAACCTCTATATTATGACGACCGTTAAGAATGTCCATATGGCGTTTTGCCAAAAATTCTGAATATGTTTTGATAATGCTATGTATTTCATTAGAAGGGTTATTATATTCCTGTTCAAAAAATTCATTCGCTTTTTCTGCTAAACGCATAACTGCTTCTCGAGGAGTAGTGGTAAAGCATTTTTTTTTGTCCTCATTCGGAATATTTTCTATTTCCCAAGTAATTTCTTTTATCATTTTTCCTGTCCTATCTTCAATCCAATATCGGTGACATCTCTCACAATACCAAGCATAGTATGAGGTTGTTTCCTTGTTGAATATATGAAAAAACCACCATTTTGATTTGAATTTCTTAATTATTTTTTCTTTTAACGGATTAAATTTTTTGTCTAAATTACAATAGAATAAACCATCGCCACTTAAAACTTCCTTTCTCATACAAAAAGGACACCCTGCTTGCTCACGAAAATCTTTATATTTGTCGAATTGTCCACGAGTTATCATATTGTATTTTATAATTTTTTAGTTTATCATTCATTCTCATTCAACCTTATGTATTAGGGTGGTGGGTGGGCAAAGCCGAAAAATGGCGAAGCCCATTTTTGAGCGTGGGGTTGGCGATGCGGTGTGAGCGTAGCGAACACGGCAAAAGCCAACTATCTATAAAATATCTTTGCAGCATTTTTGCCATCTTTTTCAATTCATTTATTCTTCTATATTTCAACTATTTGTCTTTATCTCTCTGTCTCTTTTCGCTTCCCAATGACACTACGCTTGCCTGCATTGCCTCTAACGGGGTGGCGGCTTCACGCAGGCGGGGGTTTCACTAATGTTCGGGCGGGCGATGCACTTGCAAATTCGCACAAATGTTTCTGCGGGCATACACCCCCGCTTGCGTGAAACCGCTCGTTA
>WQYU01000141.1 GCA_009781075.1 Paludibacter sp.
AAAAGACAAGACGAAATGTAACTCATAATCGTTTTTTTAGTTCATTACAAGAACTATGGTATGACTTAAAACAGTATTGGGCTCAATTTCTAAAACCAAATGATGAATTGATGAAATTATCCGAATTTATTTAAGGCGTCTATTATATTTCTTAAAATCTTAATCCAAAAGTTGCAATAATATTATTGTTAATAATACTAATATCTGCCGGCTTTGGCATCGGAATATTTACAAAATCGTTTACATCTTCGCTGTAATCAACTTGATAAGTCGGAGAGAACGGCATAAACGTTTCTGCTGCGCGACGCTGCATCAAAGCAAGGTCAAAAAACCATCCATTCCCCTGGAAGCCAAGTCCGATAGAGAAATAATTCGTATTTTTTGGAACAAAATATTCGGCATCTGTACGTAAAGAGTTATACCACATAAGTTTATCCGCCTTTTTATCATCTACCATTGATGTTTGCAGAGCATAGCCTGCCCGCACGCTAAAATTGTTAGTAACCCGGTATTCTCCACCTATTTTTATGGTATGTCCGTTGAGAAACATATTTTTCATTCCGTCGTTTTCTTCCTCAAAATCCTTTTTCCTGAAATTATTATCAGCATAATATGTATTTTTATAATTTTTAAAAACATATTCGGCGCTCAGCAATCCTTTTTTACCGAAAATATAAGCCAAACCGAGATTTGCAGAGAACGGACGATTAACCGCATAACTGTTTTTTCCTGCATAATCGGGCGTAATACCATCTAAATCAGGATAATACTGTTCATTGAGTAACATAACAGTATTGGTATGTACCGCCGCTGAGGCACGCAAAGATTTGGTAATTTTATATAAACCGCCTATTGAGACATTAAATCCGAAACCATTTGCCGAATAAATATTTCTTAAAGTAAAGTTACCGCTGTTATCTGCCAATTGTTCCGAATATTTGGAGTCCAAATCGTAGGTCATTGACTGTATATTAACTCCAATTCCCATATAAAAGCGGTTGCTAAAATTGCCCGACCACGTAAATCCATACTCATCGATGTAACCACGCTCATATAAAGTGTAAGTCGGAATAACGTTTTGAGGAACATTCGAACCGGTTGAATAACCAAAATCAGTAAGCCAACCGACATTATGCAAATTTATCAGGTAAGCATTGTAGCCTAACACTGAAAGCCACCCAACGGAAGTATTTTCGAAATCGCCCATTGCATTTTCATCAGTAATACCTGTTTGTGCAGCCAGTTCTGCCATCATATAAGGCAGACGCGCCTGCATTTCACCTCCGCGAATATTAATTGAGCGGTCTAATGATTTTAATTTATTATAGGTAAAACCAAAATTCATACCGAGCAATCCCTTTGTTTGTCCCGTTTGCTGACGCCATGTTGGCAGAGCAACAATATATGAAAAATTATTAAATTTTGTGCGAGACATATTATCGTTGGCTGTAACATTTCCCCATGTAGATTTAGAATTTTGAAATTGCGAATTAATTGTAAAACTCAATTCCTGACTGCGAAAAATTCCCAATCCTGCTGGATTGTCCTTAATTGCGGAGACATCGCCACCCAAGGCTCCAAATGCGCCCGCCATGCCCATATATCGTGCTGTGCCTTGAATATCGTCCTGAACATATTTCACTGCGTCAAGTTCCGACTGCGCCGAAATAATCCCTATTGACAAAATTCCTGTTATTATTATGATTATTTTTTTCATTTTCCTATTCTTTTTTATTAAAAATTAAAATAAAATGACATTTATACATTTTCAAATTTATATTTATTTGATTTATAATAATATATAAAATTATTTTTTAAATAAAATATAAACTGAAAATCAAGTCAAAGATAAAAAAATTATCTGCGACCTCCACCTCCACCACCTGATGAACGCCCGCCTCCTGATGAACTTCCACCACTATATGAACCTCCTGATGAACGTGAACTTGACGAGCCGCTGCTATACGAACCGCTCGAACGCGAAGTACTATACGAGCCGCTTGACCTTGTACTTGAACTTGATGGCGTATTGTAAGTTGTCCTGCTTGAACTTGAAGGTGTGTACGAGTTGTTCGACCTTACAGCGCCCGATTGAGTACGTCCGTTGTAGGTATTACTACGAATAGTACTGCCTTGGGTACGTGTGTCATAAGTTGTTCTGCCGCTGTGTGCCGCAGTTTCGGTGGATGCTGTTCTGCCATTGCGTGTTGCTGTTTCAGCATTTGCTGTTCTGCCGTTAAATATACGCGGAGTTGTACTTATTCCGTTTTCTGAAGTCCGTCTGCCTGATGTAGCATAATTGGGTGTGCGGGTTGAACCTGTTAAATAAGAATTATCACGTGTTGGAATTCTTGTTGTACTGCTGCCGCGTCGCGTTCCGTTATCTGCTAACCGCACTCCGGTTCTATAATTTCCGATTGCATTTTCACGCGTGCGAACTGCCGTATTACGTGAGTTGCCAACCGTTCCTGTGCGTGTGTTGCCCCCACGACCATATTCATTACGTCTGTTGTCTCCATAATAACCTTTTGGACGATAATTATTGTGATGAGAGTATCCCCAGCCTCCGTATCCGTAATAACCATTATATCCATAGTAACCACCCCAACCATAGTAATAAGAGTTCCAGCCGTAGTAACCACCCCAGCCGAATCCCCAACTCCAGTACGGGTCGTACCAGCCCCATCTGTAAAATGGACGATACCACCAGTTTGAGTATCCCCAACCCGAATACCACGGGTAGTATGAATTATAGCAACTGAAGCACCCCCAACCATTATAATAATTGGAAGAAATTGTTGTGTAACCGTCATTATCATACACATCCCAATCGTTCCCGTCGAGGTAATAAACATCGTCGTCTGAAGGGTCTGAAATGATTATTGAGGCGCTGTTACGATGGAAACGTTTAATACGCTGCGCATATTCGTAATTCGATAGTTCTACAGAGTCAACAGCAACAATCGTATCTGTTTTTCTTTTATTGTAGTTTGTATTTTCATCCAAATATACGATTTTTCGCGCTCCATTTTTATAAACAGCCTCTGTTTGAACGGGCTGTTGTTTTGCCGCAGTGGCATCTTTTCGAGCATCGTCTGCCGAATAATAAATGTCGTCAGCCATTTGAGCAAAACTTAACAATGGTAACAACATTGCAGACAATAAAATAAATCTTTTCTTCATAATAAAATTCCTTATTTTTAATGTTTGATTTATGTGCAAAATTTCCCTTTAAAAGCAATAATCGTGCCATAGCATAAATAATTTTTATTAAAAAAATAGAAAATGTATTCCTTCAATCACTCTTTTTTTGATTGATTTTTATTATGAAATAATATTTTGAAGTAAAAAATAATTTTTAAAAATATTATTCTAATTTTGTAAAAAAAAAATATATGAAAACAGCGCTGATTACAGGAGCAACATCAGGCATCGGACTTGAACTTGCATTACTTTTTGCAAAAGATAGTGTAAATCTTTTGCTTATATCTCGTAACGAAATAAAACTCAACGAAATAAAGCGGGAGTTTGAACAAAAATACAAAATCAAAGTTGATTTTATGGCACTCGATTTGTCGGTTTCCGAAAATATTGAAAAAATAAATAATTATGTTAATATCAATAATTTACAAATCGATTTTTTGGTAAATAATGCCGGTTTTGGAGATTTCGGAAAATTTGTGAATAGGGATATTAAAAAATTTATAGAAATGATTTCTCTAAATATCAACGCTTTAACCGAACTAACGCACATTTTTGCAAAAAGAATGATTGTAAATCAGGGTGGTAAAATTCTTAATGTCGCCTCAATTGCAAGTTTGCAACCTGTGCCTGAAATGGCTGTATATGGTGCCTCAAAAGCGTTTGTACTTTCTTTGTCTCAAGCGCTGAATTATGAGTTGCGCAAAACAAACATATCGGTTACTGCACTTTTACCAGGTCCGACCGACACAAACTTTTTCAACCGTGCAGATAGAAAAAATTCCCGAATGACAGTTATGAATATGTCGCCTGCAAAAGTAGCAAAAATAGGTTACGATGCGATGCAGAAAGGCAAAAGCAAAGTTATTGCCGGAGGCTTTAACAAATTGATTGGTCTTATATCCAAAATTTTTCCTGTTAATAATTTTTCTTTAAAAATTACAGAAAAGATTGCGCAGGAAAAATAAAAAAAATTTTGTCAGGAGGAAAAAATATCTTACTTTTGCCGTCTGAAAAAAGCAGTATTGTCCTATGGTGTAACGGTAGCACTACAGATTCTGGTTCTGTCTGTCTGGGTTCGAATCCTAGTGGGACAACAAAATAAAATGCTAATAATCTGAATTTTAGATGATTAGCGTTTTTGCTTTTTTAATTTTGCACAACATTTGCACAACTCACTTCTTGAAAAACTATGTTCCGACAATGTTTTTGCGTTCTCTTCTTTTTCAATTCTGATATACTGAAAAAATGACTGTCTCGTCCTAAAAAAAAGTTTACAATTTTTTTGTTAATACTGATATATATTTACAAGATTTTTTTAGTCCTGTTTTAAGTTTACAAAAATAGTTGTTTTTTATCAAATGAATAGATATT
>WQYU01000142.1 GCA_009781075.1 Paludibacter sp.
CCAAACTTGGTTAGACGATGTACAAGGAATTTTTGGAAACTCTATGCACTACAAAATTGTTAATGATGATTGCAGGAACTTATTACAACACGTTAGAAAAGACAAAATACAACTTACAATAACATCGCCGCCATACGCCGATTTTATACAAAAATCACTGAAAGACAGGGAAACAACGCATAAAACCTCTGTAATCCGACTTGAAAACAATAGCACTGTAAAACAGTACAGTGAGGAAGAAGACGACTTTGGAAATTTACCTTATAAAGAATTTTTAGAACAAATAAAACACGTTCTAAAAGACAATTTTGCAGTGACAAAAATAGGAGGCTATTCTTGTTGGGTTGTGAAAGATTACCGAGATACAAAAAATAAAGTGCCTTATGTTCCGTTTCATTCCGATTTGGCACGAGCAGGTGAAGAAGTTGGGTGGAAATACCACGATTTAATAATTTGGGACCAAACAGGGCAGCGCAGATTAGTACTTTTGGGGTATCCGAGTGTGTTATATACTAATCAAAATTGTTCGTTTATAGTGGTGTTTAGAAAAGTAAAATAAATATAATATGGAAACATTAAAATTATTCATAAGTTATTGTCATAAAGATGAAACTTTAGTCTCGAATTTTATTAGCCATATCAAACCATTAAAAGATAATGGTTTAACTACAGAATGGTATGATAGAAAAATTGAAACAGGCAACGAGTTTCAAAAAGATATTGACAATAATCTTGAAAAGGCAGATATTATTTGCCTTATGATTTCGCACAATTATCTTTCTTCAACGGCTTGTATGAAAGAAAAAGACGCTGCATTAAAATTAAGAAACGAAAAAGGTGTCAGAGTTATACCCATAATTTTAAGTTCTTGTTCGTGGACTGAATACAAAGACTTAAGTAAATTGTTGGCAGTGCCGACAGACGGTAAACCAATTACTTCCCATTCAGACCAAAACGAAGGATGGGTTGACGCGGTTAAATGGATAAAATGCGCTTGTCAAACTATGATTCAAATTCAAAACTTGAAAATAAAAGCCGAATTTGATACCTTCTTAGACAGCACAGAACTTCTTGAAAAATCACATAAAGAGAAAGAAACTTTATTATTGAAAGACATTTTTGTGTTTCCCAAATTAAAATGTTACGATGATACGGAAAAATTACACAAGTACGATTCAGCAAGGTTTGTATCAGAAGCATTGCTGTATGGTAAAATAATTATTGCAGGCGAAAATCAGTCAGGTAAAACCACGCTTTGCAAAGAATTATTTAGAATATATCGAAATCTAAATTTTGTGCCAGTATATTTGGAAGATGACAATAAGTATTTAGGTAATCCTTTTAACAAAATAGAAAAAGCATTTTCGGAACAATACGAAATAGCAGAATTTGAAAAAATTGATAAAACTCGTATAGTTCCGATAGTTGATAATTTTCACCTCGCAAAACATCAGGAAAAATACATTGAACAGTATAAAGAATTTCCAAATCAAGTTTTGATAGTTGATGATATTTTTGGTCTTAATATTAAAAATCAAACGCTTATTAAAGATTATAATAAATTCAAAATTCGTGAATTTACCGCATTGGAACGTAATGAGTTAATTCAAAAATGGATACAAATCAAAGAAAACGATAATATTCAAATTAATACCAATTATTTACAACAAAGCATAGACGAAAAAACAGAGATTATTGAAAATTCCTTGGGAATTGCTTTTGGGAAAGGCATAATGCCGTCATATCCATTCTTTATTTTAACATTACTTGCAGCACAAGAGACTTATAATCCATTAAAAGAAGAAGTTACTTCACAAGGATACTGTTATCAGGCACTTATTTATTTGTATTTGAGAAAAGAGGGAGTTAAGAACGACCAAATAGACATTTATGTAAATTTTCTTACAGAGTTAGCATTTTGGCTTTATGATAAAAATAGGAATGGGTTGAATCAAGAAGAATTAGACAAATTTTTGAAATACTACAAAAATAATTTTAATTTGCCTATTTCTATTATGGATATTTCAAAAGTTTTATCAAATGTAAATATTTGCAAATTTGATTCTTTCAATCAGTATCATTTCTGCTACGATTATTTATATTACTTTTTCATTGCAAAATATCTTTCCGAGCATATAGAAGACAAAAAAATACTAATCAATAATATTTTATCAAATCTTCATAAAGACGAAAACGCCTATATTACTATTTTTATAGCACACCATACAAAATCAAACTACATTTTGGATGAATTATTATTAAATGCCGAAATTCTGTTTGAAAAGTATAAACCTGCAACATTAAGCACAGATGAATTATCATTTTTTGATGGTCACGAAAAAAATATTGTAAAAGCCGTTTTGCCTTCATACGAACATAATGTGAACGTGGAAAGGAATAATTTACTTAATCACAAATCAGCTGTAGAAGACAGCAGGCAAGAAAAGCAGGAGGTTCAAAATGGATATACAGAGACACAAGAATCGGAACTAATCAGAAACATTAGATTAAGTATGAAAACCGTTGAAGTTATGGGACTTGTTATAAAAAACAGGTCTGGGTCTCTTGATTTGAAAAAATTGGAATATATTTTTGAGCAAGGATTGAATGTTCATTTACGTATAATAACTTCGTTTTTAGAACTGATTCAAAATGAACAATCAGAACAAGAAATGGTAGAGTTTCTTACGGAAAGGATAAATGACATTATTGAAAAAAATGTAGATAATAAAAAACCGAGTATTGATAAAATTAGAAAATTAGCCGAAGAAATCTATTGGAATTTGAATTTTGGAGTTTTGCACGGTTCTCTCACAAAATCTATTCATTCTCTTGGCTCTAACAATCTTTTGAATATAGCGCAATCGGTAAGTGAGAAAGAAAACAATCCCGCTGCTTTTATTGTAAATCAAGGAATAAGAATGTGGTATGCTAAAAATATAAGAATTGATGAAATTGCAAACCGAATCAAGCAAAAAGATTTCTCTTTGACAGCGAAAAGGTTAATGCAATATAAGGTGGCAGAGCATTGCATTTTACACAAAATTGAATATCAAAAACTGCAAGAGATAGAAACCAAATTACAATTATCGCCACGCAGACTGCTTGCTGAAAAATCAAAACAACAATCAGATAAAGACATAAAGGGGAAATAATTATGACATACAACATTGATTTCAATTTTGGCAACAGCGACACAATGTATTTAACACATTCTTTGCATCCCTACCCTGCAAAGTTCCCGCCACAGTTGCCACATACAATAATAAAACAATTTGCTCACAAAAAGGCAACTGTTTTAGACCCTTTTTGCGGCTCAGGCACAACACTTGTAGAAGCGAGATTGTTAGGTTGTAATGCTATTGGGGTAGATGTAAATGGGTTATCCTCTCTACTTTCCAAAGTCAAAGCGACTCCACTTCCCGAAAAAGAACTCGTGCAAATCAAATCTTTCCTTGAACTAATTGCAAACGAGGATTTTCAGTGGAAAATGAAACGTCCGGAAATAAAAGTTAAAGAGATAGACGGTTTAGGACATTGGTTTCAGCATAATGTCGCTGAAGAACTAACGCATATACTCAATCTGATAGCGGAATTGGACGATGTAAATGTAAGAGATTTTTTGAAAATAGTTTTGTCCTCAATCATTGTACGAGTTTCAAACCAAGAGAGCGATACAAGATTTGCTGCCAAAAACAAAAACATTTCCGATAATTTTACATTTGGACTGTTTTTAACAAGAGCAAATGAATATTTATTGCGCATTGCGGAATATTCTAAAAAAGTAAATGGGGACGGCTATTTAAAATTGTTAAATGCTGATAGTAGAAATTTGTCAATGCTTGATAATGAAAGCATTGATATTGTTATTACTTCGCCACCTTATGCCAATACTTACGATTATTATTTATATCATAAGTTCCGCAAACGTTGGCTTGATTTGGATGTGCAATATGCACAATACAACGAAATCGGTTCACGCCGCGAATATTCGAGTTTGAAAAAACCTGCTGAACAATGGACTATTGATTTAAAAAAGTGCTTTTCCGAAATGTATCGTTTAATAAAAAAGGACGGTTTGGCGTTTATTGTTATTGGCGATAGTGTAATAAAAAAAGACTTGATTAAAATAGACGAAGTTATTACTAACTTTGTCCCTGAAATTGGTTTTGAAATTTGCAATATTATTTCGTCCGATTTATCGGAACATTCTCGAATCTTCAACCCAACTTTTGCACAAAAGAATAAAAAAGAACACCTTATAATTCTAAAAAAGTGAATATTAAACAGATACGAATATATTACGAATGCTTAGAACAAGCAGAAAACTACATAAAGCCAATAATAGAGAAAGTTATTGATAAAAAAGTAGTTGAGATTGTTTTGGTCAAACGCCCAAAAACAACAAATGATTTGAATAACGGCTCAATCGCCGCCATTCAAAGAATGACAACGCCCGATGCCTTGATTACAGGCATTGTCAACGACAAAGAATATCCGCTAATTTTGATTGAATTTACCGAAGCTGTTACAACCGAAGACCACGAATTACAACGTACA
>WQYU01000143.1 GCA_009781075.1 Paludibacter sp.
AATTGCTGCGCTCGGGGCATACTGTTTCTTTGATAAAAAACCTGCTATCAAAGTCAATTTTGAACCTCAATACGGGCAATTATCTATATTTTAACTAAAATCATTATCCAAAACTCAGGTTAAAAGATAAATAGCAGCTTGCATTCCGATGTCGGGAATAGAAGTAAGCAACTTATATTGTTGATTGAGTTTATCTTCCGCAGCGATAATTGACATCATTTTCTCTTCAATGATTATAAAATTAAAGAATATGCCACAGATTTTTTATGATTGGTCAGAGTATTGATTTTGAAATAGACTTTGAATAATTACAAAAAAAATATTATTTTTGCACTAATTTGCACTAAACAAATTTGGTTAAAATGAAATGGCAATGCTGTAAATATGAGGAATGATTATATTACATTGGAAATTAGAAACCCCAAAAATTTAGTATATGAAAAAGACATTTGATTGTTTAAAAATGAAAGAAGTAATTCAGGCAAAGATATGTGAAGAAACAAAAGATATGAGTTTCCCTGAATTACGTGCTTATTTAGGTAAACGTTTAGAAAATAGCACTTTGTGACAACGGTTAATAAGTCGCGATAACGCACAGTAATATCGTAATGAATGAACACCTGCACCTCGCGAAGCCGCCACCTCGTAGAGGCAAGGCGGACACAGAGCAGCACAGAAAAGCTGCTTCCCGAAAAAATGCAAATTGAAAGCATAGTAGAAAAAGTAACATTAAAAAAATATTGTATTAAAAATTTTGTTTTGTCAAATGATAATTCAGTAAAACATTTTGGAGACAACATTACGGCAATGCATGCAGCGCAATTTTTAGGATAGAAACACATAATAAAAAGATAATTTCAGATGAAAAAAATAGATATTAAAAATATTAAACTAATAATTTGGGACTTGGACGATACTTTTTGGCAAGGTACAATTAGCGAAGAGGCGATTATTCCGATAGAAAAAAATCTTAAGTTAATTGTCGATTTGACCGATTGCGGCGTGATAAATTCTATTTGTTCCAAAAATGATGAAGACGTTTGTGTAGAGAAATTGCAAGAACTCGGCATAAATGACTTATTTGTTTTTAAATCAATTAATTGGGAAAACAAAGCGCCACGAATCGAACAGCAAATAGAACAAATGGCGCTGCGTCCGACAAATGTGTTGTTCATTGACGATAATACTTTTAATTTACAGGAAGTAGAACATTATTTGCCTGAAATTCAGGTTGCAATGCCCGATGTGATTGACCGGTTATCTGATTATTTTTCCACAGCAGAAAAAACGGATTTAATACATAAACGCCTGAAACAATACAAATTACTCGAAGAAAAAGCAGTTGAAGAAAAAAAATTCAACAATAACGAAGAGTTTCTTTTTGCCAGCAATATCGCCGTACAAATTCATAACGATTGCCTGTCTGAATTGAAGCGGTTGCACGAAATGATTTTGCGTACCAATCAACTAAATTTTACAAAAAAAAGGATTTCGGAAAATGAATTGCAATCTATTCTTACTGATAATCAATATCAGTGCGGATATGTAACCGTTAGCGACAAATTTGGCGATTATGGAATTGTAGGATTTTATGTATTGAAAGACAATTATTTAGAACATTTTATTTTTTCGTGCCGAACAATGGGACAGGGAATTGAACAATATGTTTATGCAAAATTAAATTTCCCGAAAATTGAAATTTCGGGCGAAGTGCGCACAGAATTAAAGGATGATTTTATACCTCTTTGGATTAATCAAAACATTGAAAATAAAGAAGATGCAGACAATAAAATTCAAAATACTACCTGTAAAATTTTGTTAAAAGGTCCTTGCGACCTCTCTAAATCGGTAATGTATATTAAAAACAATGGACTTTTTATCGAAGAATTTACTTACGTAAATGATGTAACTCATAATATAATAGATACTTATAATCATTCGGTACATATTTTGGGTTTGAAGGAAAATGACGAACAGATAAACCGAATGTTGGCAAACGACTGCATTTTTATTGACCCGAATATGTTCAAAAGCACATTTTTTTCCGAAAAATATGATGTTATTTTTCTTAGTACGATTATTGAGTCGGTTTATGGAATATATCGCAAGAAAAACACTGATATTCAAGTGGTTTTCGGAGATTATCAACGACCTTTGACCGATAAAATAAATTGGGATGGGTACATTAGCGGCGAAATTTACAACGCAAATAATAATTTTACAAAAGAATATTTGACAAAATTTGCACAAAATTACGAATTTATTGACAAGTCAAGCCCTGAAATATTTATTGAAAGGATAAAAAAAATACTGAATTATCTTCACCCCGAAACAACATTATGTTTGATTTTGGGCGCAGAATTTCCGTTAGACATACCTCACAATGAATATCAAGAACATATTTTATTGAATAATGCCGTGCGCGAATATGCGCAAATTGATAATCGCCTCAAATACATTGAAATAGGAAAAATTGCTACTACGCGGGAAGATTTTGTCGATACGATAAATCATTTTACTACAAGGGTTTATTATGAAATTGCGCTGGAAATATTGAAGATTGTTAACGCAAAAGGAAAAATTACTGTTAAAAATTATTCGCCTCTGTTTATTTATTTTGATAGTTTTACAAATAAAATCAGACAGCAGACAAAGAAAATTTTCAATTCTAACAGTTTTATATACAATAAATTAAGAAAAATTTATTTGAAAATAAGTCGAAAATCGGATAATACAAAAAAAGAACTACTCAAAATTTGTTATAATCAATGAAAAAAGTCATTCTTGTAGCCGGCGCACGCCCCAATTTTATGAAAATAGCGCCATTAATGCACGCATTGAAAGGGAATACGCACATTAAACCCGTTCTGGTGCATACAGGGCAGCATTACGATATTACAATGTCGGGGCAATTTTTTGAGGAATTGAATATTCCTGCACCCGATATTAACTTGGAAGTCGGTTCTGCAAGCCATGCGGTGCAAACTGCCCGCATTATGGAAGGGTTTGAGCAGGTTTGCATTAATGAAAAGCCCGATTTTGTGCTTGTCGTTGGCGACGTGAACAGCACAGCCGCCTGTACGATGGTTGCCGCTAAGTTCGACGGCATTAAAACCATTCATTACGAGGCAGGATTGCGAAGCGGCGACCGCTCAATGCCCGAAGAAATCAACCGCCTTGTTACAGACGCAATTACCAACGTTTTTTTTACCACCAGCGCCGATGCCGACGAAAATTTGTTGAAAGAAGGTATTGCTCCTGAAAGAATTTTTATGGTCGGCAATTTGATGATTGATTCTTTGACCGCAAATTTGAAGAAAGCAGAAGATACTTCATTGAACTTCAAATTGTTAAATAAAAATGCAGAAGTTGCTGCGAATGCACTTTCAAAATATGGCGTAATGACTTTCCACCGCCCAAACAACGTAGATAATGAATTAATGTTAAAAAAATTGGTCAAAATTTGGGCTAAAGTGTCCGAAAAAATTCCGCTCATTTTTCCGGTACATCCGCGTACATACAAAAATATTCAAAATTTTGGGCTTCAAGCGGAAATAAACAGTTACAAAAACCTGTACTTCATTGAGCCGTTGGGGTATTTGCAATTTATCAATTTGGTAAAAAATGCTGCATTTGCACTCACCGATTCGGGCGGAATACAGGAGGAAACAACATTTATGAACATTCCATGTTTGACAGTCAGACCGAACACCGAACGCCCGGTAACAATTTGGGAAGGAAGTAATAAATTGCTAAAAATCAGTGAGATAGAAACTGAAATTGATTTGATTATTCAAGGAAAAGGGAAAAAAGGCATTGTACCTAAATTCTGGGACGGACACACGGCAGAACGTATTGTAAAGATTTTGGAAAAAATGTAAACAGACATCTGTTTTTTTAAAGTTTTTTTTATAAAAAAACACAGGCGCCGCTTTTTACGATGCCTGTGAAATAAAACTTTTGGCAAAAATGCTGTTTTGAATTTTATTGTTTGATTAAAAACGTTGAGTCAGCAATTTTGCCATCACAAATCAACGTTACTACATAAATTCCAGACGTAAAAACACTTGTATCTAATATTATATTGTTGTTAGAAATATTCAGTAAATAATTATTAGACAATTGCGGGTAATAATAATTCGTTATTGCAAGATAAGTTGTTTCTGCCTCTGTAATGTTGTAATCAATATTTACAATATTATTTGTTGGATTGGGATAAATATTTTTTATTGAGTTAGGTTTGAGATTAACTTCAACTTGAGCATAATCTTTATATCCATCTGCAAGTGCGATTACTTCAAGTTTGAACTTTTTTCCTATTTCTACAGAAGTAGTAAAATCTACGCCTTCATAAATCAAATCTCCGTTTTCATCATACCAGTTGTAAATAGCAGGTTTAGTAGTGTTGCGTTAACTTTTAACATTTACTTGTAAATTATTGATATACATATATATATACACGTTTTTTGATTTTTCGACTTGAATTGACATAATTTTGCAATAAAAAGCAAAATTATGT
>WQYU01000144.1 GCA_009781075.1 Paludibacter sp.
ACTATGCCGCTTCGGCAGGAATGGCGATCGGTTATTTAGTCACGCCGAAAGTGCGTCCGGTTGCTACCGTCAAAACCATCCTTCTTATCAGTCTTCTCTCCCAGATTATCCTCAGTGTGATTTGCGCCGAAACAAATTACATGGAAATCATCACGGTTTGCAGTTTCCTGATCGGCTATTTCAAAACCTTTTCGCTTGTGGAAGTTTTTGCTATTTTAATGCCTATTTTCGGACGCAGTGGAACCCGTAATGAATTTTATGCCAAATATTTTCCTATTTCTTTGGCTTGTGGACAGTTATCATTGGCGCTTACGGCGGAATTAGCTAATGTTTACCGCTGGCAATACATGTATTATTTTATGGTAGCGCTATTGCTTATTTCTATCATTGCCGTACTTATCTGCATGAAATATGCCCGCAAACTTTCTCGTATTCCTTTCAAAGACATTGATTGGATAAGCCTTTTCCTTGTTTCGGTCTGTTACATGTCGATCATCTATTTTACCACGTATGGTAAAACAAACGACTGGCTGGCTTCAAACGGTATCGTACTCGCCATTGTTTTAAGCATTATCACCGGATGGCTTTTTATCCGGAGGCAATTTACCGAACATCCTTGCGTTGATCTTTCTTTGTTAAAAAACAGAAATTCATCGGTAGTATATATCTTATCGTTTGTTTTAATGTTTTTTATTTCGTTTTCCATATTGATTTCATCTTATACCACATCGGTACTACAACTCGACAATACGCACATGAACCGGTTGTATCTCTTTATGATTCCCGGTTTTGTAGTAGGTGGATTTTTGAGTTATTACTTTTTTATCAAAGAAATTCGCATGGCATGGCTTATTTTTATAGGTTTTGCCTGCTTGGCTCTCTCTATTGCACTTCTCTATTTTTTGGTAACTCCTTACGGACTGTATGAAGATCTCTTTCTTTTGATGTTCCTGCGTGGAATAGGTATGCTTGTTCTTTTTGGAGCATTTTCCATTTATGGAATTTACGGGCTTACGCCTCAACAGATTACTTACAACGGCTTTTTCATTGTAAGCGCTCGTTCGGCGCTTGCACCGGCGGTAGGCGCTTCGATACTGACTAACTGGCTCAATGTTTTGCAACAGAAAAATATAACGCTCCTTTCAGCCAATATTGATACACAAAACATAACGGCAATGAGCCAATTTACAACTTCTGCCAAAGAAGCCCTTGCACAAGGCTGGAGCATTGAAGAAGCTCAGCAATTAGCAACCAGTACGTTATACCGTCAAGTACAGATACAGGCGGCAATAGTCAGCATAAAAACCATTGCCGGCTGGATGCTGATATTAGGTATCATTTTGTTAATCGGGATTTTGCTCTACTTCTTCCAATTCAAACCGGTGAGGTTGATCAGGATGGGGAAGGATATGATGGGGGAATAAGAATTAAATTTTCCTGCTACAAGCCCACCACAATAACCGTTTTTTCACCCGCTGTTTCTTTTCGAATATAGATTTTTTCATCCCATGATCGGTCGGGACGCCGATCAAAAAGGGCAAGCCAGCCTTCGTTCACCCCGAAAGTATCCATATAGCGAGCCGTTTGCGTCAGTCCATCGCTGAGCGATTTTTCTCCGCGCCAAATTTTCAGTTCGATAGGATATTTATGTCCTTCGTAAATCACGCAAATATCCAAACGACCTTTTTCAGCCGCCATCTCACGGATAATTTGCCCGCCGCCATTTACTACTCTCTGTAAAAATGCCATTAAAATCAAATGCGGAGCGGCTTCTTTATAAAGAAAACGTTCGTCCCAAATCGCGCTGTTTTCTCGCCAGAACTGCTGGAAACCCTGCATCAGGGAAGTCATATCAATTTTACTGTTTTTTAGGTAGCGCGGCATTTTGTATGCAAAATCCGATCGTTGCAAACTTTGCTGCATGTCGCTGTTGAGTGTGCGGACAATCACTTCGGCATAAATCGGATTGGCAGGTTCGATGGCTTCTTTTGTAACCCGAATCAAACCCAAATCACGGGTATATAGAAAATCATCACTCGAAGTACTGACAAATTCGCCCAACATCATCGGCTCAATCACGCGGCGCACGCGAGGTTCTTTTAAGCGTTCGAGCAAACTGTCGATATGCACATCTCGACGTAAGATAATCGTTTGGATCGCTTTTTCAACCAAATCGGCAGTAACCGGTTTGGTGAAATCAGAATTCAATTCTTTTTCAATCACTTCGCGAGCAATAGCATTGACTAACCATGGTTGACCAAGCGTTTGTTGCCAGACAGCTTCTATGGCTTCCGGTTCAAAAATTTGTCCTGTTTCGGCAGTATGTTGGGCATAAAGTTCAACAATTTCTTTTTCAGAGAAATTTTTTATAGTCAACGATTCGGTTACAATATTAAACGGACTTGCGCTTCCGAGCGATTCACTGTCAGGGCGCACACGGGCTTTGAAATCTCTGATATTACGCATCCCCACCAATGCAATTGAATGCACAAAAGGCGCTGTACGACGGCTGTTGTAGCCATCGCGCAATTGACGTAGAAATGTTATTAACGTGCCTTCGCTCAGACAGTCAGCTTCATCAAAAAGTATTACCAAAGGTTTATCCAATGCCATTGAAAAAACGGTTAACTCAGTCTGTAGAACACTTGTAAAACTATTATAATCAGCTGATTCTGCAAATATTTCCCGCTTAGGAATGGATGAAAACCGCAAAGTTGTTTTTATTTTCCGCACAATTTCAGGAATGCCATCTTTGGGATCAATAATTCCTTGCAAATTTTCGAGTGAACAGTAGAGTGCATAATATTTCCCTTCGGCATGCAAACGTTGCGCCAAGTCTTGCAAATAAGTGGTCTTACCGCTCTGACGCGCAGCGTGAATAACGAAATATTGACCGTATTCAATCAGGTTTTCCGCCCCATGCAGGCGCGTAGCAGGGTCGATGATATAATGCTGAACCTTGTTGCAAGGTCCGGCTATGTTGAAAAAACGACGCATAATGACAAAGTTTTAAAATTATAGGACAAAGATAAAAAAAAATTATTTTTATTTCTACTTTAACAAATTAAATAAACATGTTATTAGAACATAATTTCAAAAAGTTAATCAGATATAATGTGAAAATGGATTTTAATATGAACGCTGTAAATATTTTGGGTAAATTAAGGCAAGTTATTCAACATTAACAATATCTACCAATTTAACTTTAAGCGTTTCGCATATTTTCCTTAATGTTCCAACTGTAGGATTTGTTCGTCCTTTTTCTATTCTAATCAAGTTATTGTATTCGATATTTAATTTGTCTGCAAATTCTTGTAATGACATATTTCTTTCCTCTCTTAATTTTCTTATTTTCATACCAATACCAATCAAAATTTCTTTATTATCCATAATTTTCTATCATTTATGATTGAGAACAAAGAAAATTGTTTACCTTTGCATCATAACAATCATATATGATTGATTTAGTTAAAAAAAATAAAAACATTATATATAAAAAATAAATAACCTAATTAAAAATTAAAAATTATGAATTCAACATTTAAATGCTGGCTGATTGCCAATTTCGAGATTACCTTTTGTATTATTACTCTGATTGTGGGTAGTATTTCCTTTTTTATTTTCGCAGATAAAGGGAATGTAGGAGTTGTAAGATTATATCTCTTTACCGGTTTTTTTCTGTTTGCCTTAAACGTACCTACAAAAAACGGAACTTTCCAATATGGGAAATATATTGTAATGCTTGGTTTTATTATTTTAGTGACGATTTTTGGCACAAAAACTACAGACATATCCAATCATACATTAGGTTATAGAGTTATAATGTTGGTTATTTGGATATCTTTTGTTATTGCAAATGGCATTAGCGCATGGATGGCACATTATACATACAATAATATGGATGAAGTATTGTCCTTACGGATGTTTTGGCGAAACAGCAATGTAAGTCTGTTTGAAATAACGTGGAAATATACATTGGACAGGTTTTGCAATATCTCGTTTTCAATAGAGACTTGTATTCTTTGGCTAGCCTTGATCATCGCTATGTCATTTGGGGGATAGTAATTTCAAGATTGGCTATACAAGCATAAATACCTTTCAGAAAAGTTTTTGCAGCAATTGGTGCAAACAGCATTTGCTCAATATAATCATATACTTTTGCAATATCGGTTTTGGACAACCTGTGGATACTGCTTGACATATTCCAATAATTTGTTTCCCACCGGAGATTTATCATCTATTAATACAGTCGTCATACATTTCATTTTTTAGACTGCAAATATAAGAAAATATCCACGATTTTTATTTACATTTGTACAATGATTTTTGAAACATATTTTTATGAACAAAACGTACAAATGGGGAATTTTGGGCGCCGCCCGAATCGCCAACAAATTTGCTGAAGGATTGACTGTTCTGCC
>WQYU01000145.1 GCA_009781075.1 Paludibacter sp.
TTGAGTAATAAATAAATGGAAATTTCTTTGTAAAAGATTAAAAACAAAATCAGGGGGGATAAATTCTCTCCTTTTAATGCGATAGAGCATTTGCAAAGATTTGTTTGTTGTGAAAATATTTAGCAAAATCAATAAATTCATAAAAATGAATTAAATTTTTGCAAAGTTAATAAAAATTATTTTTCGATAAACAAATCTTTATTACAGAATTGTAAATATTTGTGCTTTTTTAATAAATTTTAATGAAAATCAATTATTGTCCGATAAAACATAACGAAACACTTTTTGCTATATAAATAATTGATTATCAATATGATTATTTTTTGTTTTTTTGTTTATTAAAAGTAAGCTCCCTCAAAATAGAGTCAATTGTCCAATATTATTTTCATATTTTAGCCAATCTCGCTCAGGATTTTCTAAAAATCTGAGTAAATGAATATAATTGAACAGATGTATTCTGCAAAAACAAACTAAATTTGAGAACGACCAACGCCGTTTCAAACGTTAACAGTCATTAATAAATTGGCTACCTCACATGAATAATGCAGGTTAAAATTAGCATACTTTTTAATATAATACCGAATTTTTTTGTATTTTTTAAAAAGAAATTGTACTTTTGCGGACAATAAATTTTAATTTAAAAATAAAAAATATGGTAAAAAATCATCTTTTTATTGCGCTTGCCTTTGTTGGTTTGAGCGCATTGTTGAGTGGCTGCGGCGGCAGCGGAACGGGAGTCAGCGCAAAAGTTGACCCAAAAGTCCTTGAAAACAAGGAAGAGGTACAAAAAATTTATGATGCGGTTATCAAAACTATGGGAGCACAGGTAAGCAAAGCCGACGAAGTCAGAATATCTGTGGATAATCCTGCCGACAAAGGAAAATCTGGGGATTCTTATTTGTATATTATTGTAGATATGCAAGACCCGAAAAATCCGAAACAACTTGTGCGTCAAATGTTTCATGGTGAGTTGAACAGATGGATGCCCACCGAGCAGGTTACAGTTGAAGCGCGAAATGACAAGGAAAATTTCCGCCTCGAAGATGAATTGTTCGACATGACAAAAATCAGCGCCGACAAACTGTATGAACTTATTCAAGATGCATACAATAAAGACAATAGTGAACCGGAAAAATACACCTATCGCTATGTTGATGTTATTGCAATTACAATCAATGGCTTTGAAGTTTGGTTAAAAGGCAAATTAGAGGCAAACGACCAGATGATTTCCAAATATTACAGATATGATTTAGACGGAAATCCGATTAAATAAATTTTCTTAAAATAATTTTTATTACTTTTGCAGCCATCTAAAAACAATCGGGTGGCTGTTTTGTATATTATTAATAATTAATGAGTAAGGACGATTTCATAGAAGAAGAACGCAAGGAAGAAACGCAGAAAGAAGGCGATTTTACTAACGAAAAAGAAATAGATAATTCGGCTGATAATCAATATGTTGAGTTAAAAGAAAGTCATTATAAAATTCCAAAAATCGGAAGTGCCGATGCCAAATACCATCTTTCGGGCATGTATCAAAACTGGTTTTTGGATTATGCTTCTTATGTTAATTTGGAACGCGCTGTACCGGATATTTACGATGGACTGAAGCCCGTTCAACGGCGTATTTTATTCAGTATGAGGCGTTTAGATGATGGTCGTTATAATAAGGTTGCAAATATTGTCGGGCATACAATGCAGTTTCATCCGCACGGCGAT
The DNA here is from genome assembly GCA_009781075.1 of Paludibacter sp. Classification (GTDB taxonomy): domain Bacteria; phylum Bacteroidota; class Bacteroidia; order Bacteroidales; family Paludibacteraceae; genus WRGS01. The sequence continues at coordinate 1,720 of WQYU01000145.1, forward strand.
GCTTCAATAGGCGATGCGTTGACAAACATGGGGCAAAAGGATTTACTTATTGATTGTCAGGGAAATTGGGGAAATATTCTCACCGGCGATGAAGCCGCCGCACCGCGTTATATTGAGGCTCGGCTATCGAAATTTGCACTTGAAACGGTTTTCAATCCCAAAACAACCGAATGGAAAATGTCGTATGACGGACGAAACCGCGAACCGATTGCTTTGCCGGTAAAATTTCCACTGCTCATTGCACAAGGTACCGAAGGAATTGGAGTAGGATTAAACTCAAAAATTTTACCTCATAATTTCAACGAAATTCTTGATGCGTGTATTGCGCACTTGCGTGGCGAGGTTTTTAAAATATTTCCCGATTTTCAAACAGGAGGTTCCATTGATGTAAGCCGTTATAATGACGGCGAGCGTGGCGGAGTTGTTAAAATACGTGCAAAAATAACAAAAATTGACAATAAAACGCTGGCTATCACCGAGATACCTTTTTCTACAACAACCGGTTCGCTCATCGACAGCATTATTAAAGCAAACGAAAAAGGGAAAATCAAAATCCGCAAAGTTGACGACAATACCTCTGCTGAGGTCGAAATATTGATTCATTTGCAGCCAAACACTTCGCCTGATAAAACTATTGATGCGTTATATGCCTTTACAGCCTGTGAAATAAGTATTTCACCAAATTGTTGCGTTGTGCAGGATAAAAAACCGCGTTTTTTGGGCATTAGCGAAATGTTGCGCATTTGCGCCGACCACACAAAAGATTTGCTCGAATTGGAATTAAAAATCCAGCGTGAAGAATTGTTAGAACAACTTTTTTTCACGTCTTTGGAAAAAATTTTTATTGAAAATCGTATTTATAAAGATACGGAATTTGAAGATGCCGTTTCGCAAGATATTGTTATCAAACATATTGACAAGCGTTTAGAACCATTTAAGTTAGATTTTGTGCGTGAAGTTACCACTGATGATATTTTAAAATTATTGGAAATAAAAATGCGCCGTATTACAAAATTCAATTCTGAGGAGGCAAACGACACTTTAATTTCTATCAATAAAAAAATAGCAGAAGTTGATAAAAATTTGAAAAACATTGTAAATTACACAATTAAGTGGTTTGATTATTTAAAAGAAAAATATGGTAAAAAATTTGAGCGAAAGACCGAAATACGAAATTTTGAAAATATTGAGCAGCAAAAAGTTGTTGAGGCAAACGAAAAACTTTATGTCAATCGTACAGAAGGCTTTCTCGGAACAGGCTTAAAAAAAGACGAATATATTTGCGAATGTTCTGATATTGACGATATTATTGTGTTTTTCCCTGATGGAAAATATAAAATTGTAAAAATTTCGGATAAACTTTTCGTTGGAAAAAATATTTTATATGTTAATGTTTTTAAGAAAAACGACCAACGGACGGTTTATAATGCGGTTTATCGTGATGGGAAAACGGGTGTATATTATGTTAAACGATTTTATGTCAGCGGAATAACGCGCGACAAAGAGTATGACTTTACTCAGGCAACGCCAAAAACAAAAATAATGTATTTTACAGCCAATCCAAACGGCGAGGCTGAAATTATTCAGATAAAATTGCGCCCAAAACCACGCCTGACAAAGGTTAATTTTGAAAAAAATTTTTCCGACCTTGCAATAAAAGGACGGCAGTCGATAGGAAATATTTTGACAAAAAATGAAATTTTGAAGGTTACACTCAAACAAAAGGGGAGTTCAACACTTGACGGGCGCAAAGTGTGGTTCGATAATGATGTTTTGCGTTTGAATTACGACGGCAGAGGAATGTTTTTGGGAGAGTTCCACTCCGAAGACCAAATTTTAGTTATCAACGAAAAAGGAGATTTTTATACCACAAACTTTGACTTGATAAACCATTTTGAGCAGGGAATTATAAAAATAGAAAAGTTTGATTCCAACAAAATTTGGACGCTTGCGCTATTCGATGCAGAGCAAAAATTCTATTATCTAAAACGTTTTTCGTTAGAAAGCAGTCAAAAGGTTCAAAATATTTTGGGTGAGAATCTGCAATCGCGCCTTGTCCTTCTCACAGACACGGATTTTCCTCGCTTGGAAGTGCGTTTTGGTGGCTCGGATTCATTTCGCAACAACCTTGAAATTGATGGTGAGCAGTTTATCAGCGTAAAAAGTTTTAAGGCAAAAGGCAAACGTATTTCTACTTATAATATTTTGGAAATAAACGAGTTAGAACCAATTCGATTTATTTCAAAAGAGGAAGAAATATCGAAAAACGACGAAAATGAAGAAATAGAAGACGACAGAGATGTCGAAAACGAAAAAGAAGATATTTCAGAAACATTCCCACCCGACAACAACAAAGAGGAGCAAACAAGTTTGTTTTAAAAACTGTTCCTTTTAGGTAATTTCTAATAATTAATTACACAAATAAATACCATAAAGTATTAATATTCAATGAAATAGGAATACATTATGTGTAACCTTCAATTACGATTTATATAATAAACAATCGCCTAATTTACAAATACTCAAAAAATCAGTAAGTCAGGCAGTCCGTATTTACAACAACGAACGTGTACATTGGAGTTTGGGATTAAGAACGCCGGAAGAAGTTCACAGGAGTTATAATTCGCTGAAA
>WQYU01000146.1 GCA_009781075.1 Paludibacter sp.
AAATAATCAGGCTCTGTATAGCCTTTGATTAGGGCATCAACGATTAACATATAACTTTTGGTCGTTATACGGCTCAAACAACTGCTTGCACGTATGCCGCACATAATTAAAATGTTGTCCATTACTACAAGAACACGGGTTACTTGCTGCTGCAACTTGCTGTATTTACGGCTGTAAACTCGAAGTTCCTGTATCAGAGGCGGTGGAACAAAACTGCTGCGTATCATACCTTTGTACAACAATTCGGCTATCCACTGCGCATCCTTGACATCGCTCTTTCGTCCCTGCATTTGCTTGATTAAAAAAGGATTGACCAACGTAAGCTCAAAGCCCATATCATGTAACAAATCCCAAACTGCTATCCAATAGATGCCGGTGCTTTCCATTGCTACTTCTGTAACATTTTCAGACTGCAAGTATTCGCCCATTGAGTAGATACTTACTGTCGTCGTTTCGTATTCTTTTACTTCTGAATACTTCTCTCCATTGTAAATAGCACAAAATATACTATCTTTGTGCACGTCTAAACCACATACTTTCTTCATATTGAACTTTTTTAAATTAATCCACAAAGGTAAGAAAGTTGTGGTTTTTTTTGTCAATCTTGCGGAGCCGACACCGAACAGAACGGAGTGGAGTGAGGTTGTTAAATCGAATTTTTATCGGTCTGTGTATATGTCAAAACTTTTATGTACCTTTGCAGTTTTATGACTCTGATGCTTGGGAAATTATTAGTATATAATACAAAGAAAAGGTATAACGTTCTGTGCGCATGCTTTTTTATTGGCTTGTTCTATGGCTGCAATACAACCAAATTTGTGCCTGAAGGCAAATATCTACTTGACAAGGTAAATATCAACTCCGATATGCACGAAATTTCACGCGAAGAACTCTATGGATATTTGCGTCAGACGCCTAATTCTGCTACTTTGGGAATTTGGAAAATTAATCTTCATATTTACAACATATCAGGGCGTGACTCTACAAAATGGTATAATCGTCTCTGGCGAAGAATGGGTAGCCCACCTGTAATTTACAATCCTTCGTTAAAAGATATTTCGCGCACACAGTTGGAACTTGCCATGCAAAATAAAGGTTATTTTAATGCAAATGTAAGCGATACTGTTGTTTTTAAAAAGAAGAAAGCAAATATTTATTATAAAATAAAAACACAGATACCATATCGTTTGCGCAATTATTCCACCGATTTTGAAAACGTTCAACTTGCTCAAATTGCCTCCGACACAGTGCGCTCGTATATTCGACCTGATATGCTTTTCAATGTTGATGTTTTGGAAAATGAGCGTAACAGAATTGCCACTTTTTTTCGGCAAACAGGTCATTATTATTTTACAAAAGATATGATTTCTTTTGTTGCCGACAGTTCTTTAAATTCCCATCAGATTGACCTTTCAATCAGTTTGAATGAAAATTTAAAAAACGCACCCGAAAGATTTCAAAACACTGTTTTCAGACGTTTCAAAATTAGAAACGTAATTTTTCATACTAACGACGATTTGTCGCACAATAATAATGATACAACGCAAATTATCCCCGATACAATTCAAAAAGGAAATTATTTATTAATAAGCAGGGGCAAATCATTTATCCGTTTTAATACCTTAATTATAAACACTTCTATTGTTCCAAATTTATTGTACAGCGATTTCAGTGTTGACCGTACTTACGCAGCATTAAATGCAATTTCTGCAATTAGATATATTGATATGAATTTTTCTCCGGCAGGCGATTCGTTGCTCGACTGCAATATTTATCTGACTCCTGCCAAACAACTCAATTTTTCGCTTGAAACAGAACTGACCTATACAGAAGGTTTTTGGGGCATTGCAGGAAACATCAGTTCACAACACAAAAACATTTTTGGAGGTGGAGAGGTGCTTTCTTTGCGTGTACGAACTGCTGTAGAACGGCAAGACAAAGTTTTGGCGCAAGAGTATGGCGGACAAATCGGGTTGCAGTTTCCAAACTTTCTTATTCCGTTCGTTACCGAAAACATGAAACGGCGAATACGCGCAAAAACAGAGTTTTCTGCAAATATAAACTACCAATTTCGTCCGCAGGAATACACAATGACAAGCCTTGGAGCAGGTTTAAAATATATTTGGAATTGGCGACAAAGTCGCAGCACACTCGACCTGTTCGATTTTAATTATGTTTATTTCCCAAATATTTCAAACTATTTTTACAATAAATATATAAGCACAAGCATTTACAATCCTCATAATTTTGAAGACCATTCTATTTTACGGCTTGCATACGGCAATACTTTCAGCGGTTATTCTGCAACACGTCCGTTGAGAAGTTATATCTCTTATGGGTGGAGTATCGAAACTGCAGGAAATTTATTTTATGCTTTAAGCAAAATGACCGCTGCACATAAAAGCGCCGATAATTCATATAGAATTTTCAATATCCGTTATTCACAATACATTAAGGGATATTTTTCGATGTCATATAATCAAATTTTTGACCAAAGTAATAGAATTGTATATCGTGCCGGCTTGGGTATAGCATCGCCTTATGCCAATGCCAATGTGATTCCTTATGAACGCAGATTTTTTAGCGGAGGTGCGAACAGCGTGCGTGGCTGGGCAGAAAATACTCTCGGACCCGGTGCATATCATCGAATTACTACATACGGCTATCGCGATTTTAATCAATCTGGTGATATTAAACTTGACTTGAATATGGAAGTGCGCTCAAAAATGTTGTGGCTGCTTGAAGGAGCGTTGTTTTTCGACGCAGGAAATATTTGGACAATACGAAGTTATGAGCAACAGCAAGGCGGAGTTTTCAGTTTGAAAAATTTTTATAATCAAATTGCTCTCGCATATGGAGTGGGGATTAGAGCCGACTTTACTTATTTCCTGCTTCGGTTTGATGTTGGTGTAAAACTTTATAACCCCGCCCTCGACCGCCGAAATAACTGGCGCACAAGTCCAACATTTAAAGACGATTTTGCAATTCATTTGGCAATCGGATACCCGTTTTAATAACAAGAAGTTTAAAAAATCGGGTAGTGTGTCTCGTCCTGAAATAGGTTTACAGATAAAAATTAAAAAAGTAAACTTATGTTAGGGTTAACGCATTAAAAATTAATTAACTTGATTAATAAATTCTTATTCCAAGCTGCTTTGAGCCTTTTAGAACGTAACGATTCTTTCCCTGTATCTTTTTTAAGCAAATTCAGAGCAATTTTTCTAACAATAGCGAAGTTCGCGACAGCATGATTAGCTCTTTTTCGTTGTTCGTCTTCACGAAAGGTCATAAATTAATTATACAAAGTTACAAAATATATTAATACTGTTTTTTGAGAATATCATTCTTAAAGAATGTGTGAGGGAATGCAAGGTTTCTCCCTGTTCCTGTAAATCTACCAAGTCGAATCTATCAACTATCTCCGAAGGAAGTACATAACGTAACAATTCTTTGAACATAAAAATAGATGTATAAAAAAAACAAAAATAAGAAATTTTTTAGAAACACAGGGTTTTAATGGTGAGCCATCTTCAACCTTCATGAGTTGCTTAAAACAAAAAGAGGCTGCCTCAATGTTTGAGACAGCCTCTTCCTTTTTCAATACCTCCCTTTGGGACGATACTCTTCGCGCGGCAACGACTCTTTTACAATGAGTTTTCTGCCTTCAAGTTCTGCCTCATTCAGTTCGGAAATTGCTTTCTGGGCTGCCCCATCATCAGGCATCTCTACAAAACCAAAACCTTTTGAGCGACGTGTTTCGCGGTCGGTAACAATGCGGCATGAATCAACCTGCCCATATTCTTCAAATACTCCTCGCAGGTCATTTTCTCTCAGTCGGTAACTGAGATTTCCAACATAGATGTTCATAAAAAAACTTTTAAATAATTGTGAATAATTTATTTAAAGAAAAAACTATTTGATTGCGGAGGGTTATAAACGAATCTATGCTTACCTGCAAAAGTGAGAGAGAGATTGGTAGTAAACCTACGAAACTAAATAACAATTCTTTTCGGCTGCAAAGGTAAGAACTTTTTTTGGAATTGTGCAAATAAAAATAGAAAAAAATTAAATTTAACAAATTTTCGATATTGAATTTTGTAACAATTATTAATATACAAATAATGCGAAGACGGGTTAAAAAACCCATTTTTTTATATTTATTTTCACTACTGCCCGATAAAATTTCATTTATATTTTTATATTTTTGTTGTTCAATGTTTTAGAGTTCAAAATTAGCCTTTTTCAAAAAGTTACCCCTTGTTTTTCATCCGTCAAAAAGTGAC
>WQYU01000147.1 GCA_009781075.1 Paludibacter sp.
CAGCCGACGTCAATTAAAAACATTACTTACTTTTCTCCTCCCAAAAACTGTAATATTGCTACGATACCGAACGGCATAAAAATAATTCCATTGGAAAAACTTTCTTTTGATATCTATGATACGACAGGTATTATCGTCTTTAACAGGCAAAATGTAAGTTCTTCTGTTGACGTTTTTTTGAGGACTGGCGTCTATGTTGTGAAAACCGTAAGCAAAGGAGAACGTAATTTTATAAAAATAGCTGTGAAATAATGATAGATATGTAGATAAATAGATATAAATTTTCAATGAGAGTGTTGCTTATCTTAAAAATATTGGTTTACTTTGGCGTGATTTTTCGCAGAGTTTTAGCGGACTTCAGCTCTTTGAAAATTCAAAATGTAAAAAACTAATTTTTAGAAGTCCCCTAAATTTATAAAAAATTAAAACAAAATGAAAAAATTATTCATTATTTGCTGTTTACTCTTGTTGAGAATAACCTGCTGTTTTTGTATTGACATGTATGAAGGCGGTTATATTGTAACATTGCAACACGATACAATACAAGGTTATGTCTATTTTCCGAGCGAAGATGATATTCGTTCAAAAATCATGTTTAAAAAAATACAAAACGAAACGCCGGCATTATACACTCCGGAAAACATTTTAGCATTCGGATTAAATACAGGGGAATCATTCAGATCGGTTACTTATACTTACTATAAAAAGGATGATATCAGCGAAGAAGGTGAACAAATCTCTGAAAAATGCTTCGCCAGGGTATTGTTGGATGCCGACTACAAATTGTATAGGTTAACATTTGCTATGGTAAGAAATGATTTTGTATATATTATTGAAAAAGAAGACAAATTTTACGTAATTCGTGCAGCTAAAGATGCGGTGGGTGATCCTACAAAAAAAATTGCTCACAAAGATATTGCTTTGTTAAACTATTTGCTGGGGACGTGTTCCGATATGGAAGTAAAAACCATAACCAATACAAAATATGAAGATGCACAGATGATTAAATTACTCTCCCAATACAGTACTTGTGTATTGCCTGATTTAAACCAACAAAAGTATCCTTCCAAAATGAAACTGATTGTACAACCTTTTGTATATGCAGGTTATGCAAATATTCGCTACAAAACATGGTTACCTGAAAAAACTTATTCCACCAATCTTGCTGGTTATTCTTTGGGTGCATTTTTAGACCTGCTTATACCTCGTATAAGCAAAAGAAACGCAGTAACAATCGGCGCACAGTATATCAGATATGAAAAAAAATCAGGATTCAGACCGGATCTCAACTGGAATTGGAGCGCTGATTTTAGTCTTTTTTACAATTTTTTTCTTGTCAATAACGATATACATCAACTGTGCTTATTTTTGGGATGGAGCGGGTATTATTCCCACAGTTCTTCCGATTATGGTTCTTCATTTTATTTTCCTGAGCCCTTGCCTTCTGTATTAGGAGCGTCATACCGTTATCAAAATGTAGGAACTAGATTAACCATTGGAAAGGTTGCCGATGCGACTGTATTATATTGGGGCTTGTCATACTATTTTAAATAAAAAAATATGAAAAAATTTTATTTACAATATGGAATATCCGGACTTTCCATTTTAGCCATTCAACCAAGTATGGCTACTGAGCCGGTTCAAAAAAACGAAAAACCGAACATCTTGCTTATTCTTGCAGACGATTTGGGCTATGGCGATCTTTCCTGTCAGGGAACGAAAGACATCTATACCCCGAATATCGACCGCATCATGAACGAGGGTATCCGGTTCACCGATTTCCATGCCAACAGCACCGTATCGTCGCCAAGCAGAGCGGCATTGCTTACCGGTTGCTATCCCGATAAGGTGGGTGTTCCCGGAGTAATTCGCACAGAAACCGACGATAACTGGGGATATCTCTCGCCCGACGCCGTGCTTTTGCCAACCGTGCTTAAAACGGCAGGTTATACCTCCGCCATTATCGGGAAATGGCATCTGGGGCTTGAGTCGCCAAATACTCCCAACGAAAGAGGATTCGACTTTTTCAGAGGCTTTTTGGGAGATATGATGGAAGATTATTACACCCACCTGCGGCTTGGGTTCAATTATATGCGATACAACCAGCAAACTATCGACCCGAAAGGACATGCTACCGACCTTTTTTCCGATTGGTCTGTGGAATACATCAATGAACGACAAGGGAAAAAGGAACCATTTTTCCTCTATTTAGCCTATAATGCACCGCATGTGCCTGTCCAACCGCCCAAAGAATGGGAAGACAGGGTAAAACAGCGTGAACCGGGTATTTCCGAAAAGCGGGCTAAGATTGTAGCGCTCATCGAACACCTCGACGATGGTATAGGACGGGTGTTGGCAGCTTTGGAAAAAAACGGAATGATGGACAATACCCTTATTCTGTTTGTCTCCGACAATGGCGGACAACTCAGTTCCGGCGCCAATAACGGTATTTACCGTGGCGGTAAGGGAGACATGTATGAGGGAGGAATTCGCGTTCCCGGAGGAATGTGTTGGAAAGGCAAAATTAAAGCAGGGTTGGTGACAGGCAATTTAGCCTTGTTGTCCGACTTGTTTCCTACCATCTGCGAGGTTGCCGGCGCAAAAATCACACACCCTATCGACGGTATCAGCATTTTGCCTACCTTGCTGGGACAGGAACAAACCACTGATGACCGCACAGTGTATTGGGTTCGCCGCGAAGGAAGCAACTGCGGCGGACTGGCGTATTATGCTACGCGTTGCGGAAAATATAAAATCCTCCAAAACACTCCGTGGGAACCTGTACAGTTTTTCGATCTCTCTGCCGATTCTGTGGAACAAAAACCATTGTCTAGAAAAGATTTCCCTGATATGTACAAGCAGTTGTTTCAAAGCCAGAAGGAACACATTCGTTTGGCAGGAGCGGTTCCCTGGCAGAAAGCAGAATAAAAATATAATGGAATTTTATCATTTAAAATATCTTGGTTGGAAGTTATGATGTAGTTATGAAAAATTTGTTTATTACCTTTTGTTTGCTTTTGCTGAGGACAACATACTGTTTTTGTATCGATTTGTATGAGCCTGGTTATATTGTAACATTGGAGCACGATACAATACAAGGTTATATTTATGTAAAAGATAGAGATGACATCCGCACAAAAATCATGTTCAAGCATAATGAAAATGACATACCAAACACCTATTATCCGGAAGACATTTTAGGGTTTAAATTAAATAACGGGGAATTATTCAGACCTGTTACTTATATTCACTTTGAAATGAATGATATATATGAAAATGAACGAGTCTCTGAAAAATATTTTGCCAGGGTATTATTTAGATGCAGACTACAAATTGTATAAGTTAACATTTGCCATGATCAAAAATGATTTCGTGTATATTATTGAAAAAGAAGATAAATTTTATGTAATCCGTGCTGCTAAAGATGGAGTGGGAAATCCTACAAAAAAGATTGTCAATAAAGATATTGCTTTGTTAAACTATTTGTTGAGCCCATGCTCCGATATGGAAGTAAAGGCCATAGCCAATACAGAATATGAAGATGAGCCGATGATTAAATTGCTCTCCAAATATAGCACTTGCGTACTGCCGGATTTAGAGCAACACAATTATCCTTCTTATCCTTCCAAAACGAGACTGATTCTGCAACCTTCTGTATATGCTGGTTACGCATATATTTCTTCCGAATTAGTTCCCCCTGGAGGCACTATTTATGATTCTTATTCTGTCAAGTTAGCCGGTTATTCTTTAGGCGTATATTTAGACCTGATTATGCTTCACATATTCAAAAGGCAAGGATTGACAATCGGAGCACAGTATATCAAATATGAAAAAAGATGGGGAGGAGTGCCGGATCCAACATGGAATTGGAGCGCTAATGCAAGCTTTTTATACAACTTTTTTCCTGTTATAAACGATAAGCATCAACTGAGCCTATCTCTTGGATTGGGCATATTCCATGCTCACAATCCTTCCTATTCAGCTATTTCTTCTTCGTTTGTTGTACCTTCGATTATAATGGGAGCGTCATACCGTTATCAAAATGTAGGAATCAGGCTTATACGTGAAGAGTCTCCATTTGGAACGTCGTCATATTCAGGCTTGTCGTACTACTTTTAAGAAGAATTTTTATAATATTAAACAAAATAATTATTAAATGAATAATAAATCTTCAGCGCTGTTAATGTGCTTGTTGCCTACGGCTCTCAGCATGGCGCAAACGCCGGAAAAAAAGCCTAATATCGTTATCATTTTGACCGACGATATGGGCTGGTCGG
>WQYU01000148.1 GCA_009781075.1 Paludibacter sp.
ACAGGAACGCACAAACGACTGAAACAAGCCCGAAAAACGAACACAAAACCGCTATAAACCGCTAAACATCAAAGAAAATCCCGCCAAAGGCGGGTAAATAAATACCCGCCGCCTGCGGCGGCGACAAAATCAAAGGGGGGCTGCCGCCAAAGGCGGCAAAAAAACACTGCAAATAGCATTGACACTGCAAGTTACCAGCAAAATCGCAAAAAATGCTGAAAATAAGTCGGTTACAGCCCAAAAACCGCCCAATGAACGCCCAAAATGTCAAAAAAGACACAAAAAACGCTAAAAAACCTGATTTAACGCAACCAACCCAAGTAACCGCTAAAAAGTACGCCACCGCCTCGCACATCACACCCACACCCGCCCAGAACTCCAAAAAGAGCAAAAAAGACACAAAAAACGTCAAAAATAACTAAAAAAACGCAAAAAAACATAAAAAAAACACCAAAAACCACCGCCAAAAGACCAACCAACACAGAAGAAAAAACCACCAAAAAAAAACCCCTCCCGCACCGCGTAAACGCCTGTCTGAAAAGGGTGGAAGAAAAAGAGAGAAAGGGGCGGAAAAGGAGGCGCAAAGCGCACAAAATCAAATAGATAGGGCAAAAATACCCATTGTTGATAACTTTTTGTGGAAAATGAAAGATTTAACAAAGTTTAACTAAATGCACGCCGAAAACAGGCAAAATTTGAACGAAAAACGGACAAAAAACAGGCGACAAATTGACTGCAAACTCCAAGAAGCGAACCGAAAACAACAAAGAAAGTCATTTTTGGCGGCAAAGCCGCCTGCCCGCAAAAAACGCTGCCGAAGGCAGCGAAAAACATTTTGGTACAGAGCGGCAGCGTGATGAGCGGAACTGCGGAGAACGGAACACCGGAACACAAAAAAACACAAAAACCCCGCAAAAACTTAATTCTGCGGGGATTCCGGCTTTTCTACCTGCGCAGGATTACAAATCCTGCGAGACGGGAATAATATCTTCCCGTATATAGTTTCTTGCACCTCCCGTTTCTATCTTTATTATGCCAAATTTAGGACTGAACCAATATCTTGGAGAATCTCCAAGCTCAGTAGTTGTAATTGTTTGAATTTTACCTATTGTACGAATTTTTGGTATTGGTTCTATTTCATAGATTATACAACGATGTCCGAAAAGGGTGTCCGTGCGAACTGCTTTAAAATTGAAATACCAACTATCTCTATCTGGAAAATAGATTTTAATTTTTGGAGTAATTGGTGCGTATGGCAAATAAAATAGTTGCCATTTCCCTGCTTTTTTTATAAACCAATTATCACCTAATATCTTAAATTTGTACGGTTTTCCATCATACAATAACCCTGGTATTTCTTTGAATACGCTATCTTTGTCATAAATCCTTTGATAAGTGAATGATTTGGCGAATATATCTTCATCCACATCTTTTATATTCTTATAATTTAATATATTTTCATCAATGAATCTATAAGCTACAGTATCTTGTCCATTTGATGATAAACAAAAAAACAACAAAAATGCTAATAATATTTTTTTCATACTTTAGCCTCCTATTTTTCTTCTGATTTATCTTTCCATATCATACTGGAAACACGCTTGTCAAATGCGTCTTTTTCTACTTCAGGAGTAGTTCCATTTTTATCTGCCAATCCCTGAATATAACTTTGAAATTGCTTATTGTCTGACGGAAGTCCACTATATGAAAGGTCTGTTAGTTGTTCAGAGGTAAAGCCCATCTTATTTGTATTGTTATATTCTGTAAGAGCATCAAACATCAAAGTCCGATAATCCATAAAAGTATTATGGTCTTTGCTTTGATTTATATTCCCTGTTGCTGCTGATATATAAGAATGTACACTTTCGTGTATAATCTCTGCTGCCATACCTATTTCTGTTAAAGTACGACCTGTGTTACTTGTTAAACTGCCTTCGTAATAATTTTGATTACTAAGATAGGTAGAATATAATACTTTTTTACTTGTCATATTGTAATAATCTCTACGATCTGTTTTGGTAATTGCAGAAGCGTCATCTCTTGGAGAAGTTCCATTATTAAAATTATAATTAATATGATTTGACTTAGAATTTACATATTTACCAACAATATTCATATATGCTTTGTTTGATTGAAGTTTTTGATATACTGCACCATAAGCGGAGTTTATGAATGCTGTTGTTGGTTTTAGGTAGTTTCCGTCCGGATCGACATACATTACTGGATTGTTATCACAATAGGCATATCCCGAAATATTAGGTTTTTGGAAAGTGTATTTGTCTGGACTTATAAATATTCCACCCTCACTCCAAAGGTAACGATTATGGGCATAACTCATCGAACTTTCATTATCCAAATAATATGACGAAAATTTGTAACTTTCGTCATAGTCTCCAGCAAATGAGTTATATAAGATTTCTCCCTGAATCGCATAGACAATGGTTTGATAAGTATTTCCGTTGCCATCGGTAATTAAATTGCCATTTCCGGTATGCCCAGCGTTAAAGTAATACAATTTGTCGGTTACATTTTGCTCTAAGCCATTAACAAATGATTTATATAGAGATTCCACATCAAATTTAGCATCAAACATAATTCCGTTCTCTACACAGCCGTTTTTGTTTGCCGTGTTATTAAAATAATAAGTTACAAAATCATCATATTTTACGGCAAGGTCTTTTGCAGTATTGCCATTGAGCGTTTCCAATTCGGTTTCCGGATGTATTAACGGGTACCCTTTGCCGGCAACATTGGCAAGAATGCGCTCTGTACCCATGAAATAGTGCTTGATGATGCCGTTTTTATTTACTGTCATAAGAGGTCCTGCATATAGCGTGGCATTATCGAATACCGGCTGCTTTTGGGTACCCTGATTCTGCGTCCATACGTCCTGTACCGTAGCCGTAAGTTTCAATTCCCGTTCCCCAGAGGCATCATATCTGTACAGCGCTGCTATCTGCCCTGCATCGTGGTAGAAACCCTGCAAACGGTTGTCTTCTGTCCAAGTGAAAAACTTCTTGCCATTAGGCGGCACATACGCACTTCCCATTTCTCCTAAAGGATTAGGATTAATTTTTTTATCCGGCTGCATATAACACAAATTACCGGCGCCGTCCCAGAGTATATTGGATGTATTTGTTCCGCTCAAATTGGTAACAGCGTATGGATTGTTCGGATCGTTGTAAAAATAATCGTTAACAAAGCCCAAATGGGTCAGCGCATTTCCTGTCAGAGTCTTGTGTGTAATCTTTCCTGCAAGTGAATAATCCATTGTCAGATTATATGCACTGCCGTTATTGGCAAGGGCGCTAATAAGTTGATTATCGGCGTCATATCCGTACTCTTCGGCAATATTTATTCCCGCGTTAGCATAATTGCTGTTCAGGTTTGTAATATTGCCTATATCGTCGTAAATATAATCCTTGTGCATAAGTATATCTTGATGATTTGGGCTGTTTTGCTTATATAAGTTGTACTCTTGCAGCCGCCACATTACATTGTCGTAATCATAGGCGGCGGAGGTTCCGTTACCGTAATTTACTAACGTTTTCTGCTCGTTTTTATTGTATTCAATACTTTTAATATACATCATTTTTCCTTCAACAGACCAAAGCAGCCCCTGATTATTGTATTTATACACTACCTTTTCTCCGTCAGGATATACTATTGTTCTTGTTCTGCCCCAGGAGTCGTAGTCCCATTGGGTACGATATGTCAGGAAATCTCCTGTGGGCAATATATGCATACGCGTCTGTGCTGTTAATTCCCCCATATCGCCGTAATCGTATTGGGTTACACCTGTTGCATCCTGCATGCTTATCCGTTTGCCTGAGTTCAGCCCTGCATTATTGCCGCCATATTGATAATATACGTCATTAATCGGGTTTTCGGAATAATGGGTTTCTGTCGGTCTGCCAAGTATATCGTAAACATAACGAATCGTTTCTCCCTTGTTATTGGTATAAACAGCCGGATTTGCCGTTGCGCCATCGTAGCTGTACTGCTCTATGCCTCTTGAGGGATGCTCCGTTTGTATTGTCCTTCCCAAAATATCATAAGTGTATTTTGTGGAATGCGAGTCTGGGTCAACGCTTTGCAGCAGTTGTCCGAGTCCGTCATATTTAAAAATTGTTGTAGCCCCCCGCGGCGATATTGTTTTCATTGTCAAATTCCTGACATCTTTGTACACCTGCGAGGTATTGCCCATCGCATCTGTAACAGAAGTTTTGAACAGCCCGTTG
>WQYU01000149.1 GCA_009781075.1 Paludibacter sp.
AGCACCAAACAATGTTACTGACTCTGGTAATTCAGAGGGGAGTACGAAGATGAAAATTTATTCTCTTAAACATTCTTTTATTTTATTGATTTTTAACGATTTAAAATTTTATATACAGATGAACAAGTATTATTCATTGAAGACAACATTTTTGATTTTCAGAGTTTCTCAATATTATTGAAAAATAACAGTTATAGTATTTATCCAATAAATATTGAATCTCAATCTTCATTGTTACATTTTTTAGGAAGTGATAAATTTTTACCGAATATGCAACATAGTGACCGTCTTAAGATTATTCAAAATAGTATTTATAATTATATCAAAATTAATAACCTATATTCTACTCTTTCTGCTATTGTATTGGATATTAATTTATTGAGTGATTTTCCTCAAGACAAATCAGGTTTGCTATTTATGGAAAATTTCAGAAATTCTAATGAATTGGAATTACCAGAACAATACAAACAGTGGAATAAAATTATTCCAATTGTTGCATTAACTAAATATCCAATAGGTAAATATAGGAGCGAATTTATGAAATATCCGGGATATTTGGCTCAAGTGTTTAACAAAGATGATGTAATAAATAATCATTCTGATTTTTTTGATACGATTAATAATTTCCACGAACAAATGTCTGCAACCTACTCTTTGTTTTATGCCCCCGAATTAAAAGATATTCTTCGCCAAGTAAATCAAAACACAAAACAGTTAGAGGAACTTGAACAAATATCAAAACTTTTATTATGGTCTAATATAGCGTTAATGGATATTGAAAAAAGAAATATTTTTATGAACTATTTTCCAAATGAACTCATTAAATATGCAAAAGAAAATGATGCTTTTATGGACAATATTGAAAATAGTGAAAATAGTTTCAAAAACGCTATTCAAAAAATATTTAATTCAACACCAATTACAATATTAGAAATATTTTCCTTGTTTGGTGCAACAATAAATATAGATAAAATTCCTGATGTAATTGCTAAAGCTAACGAATTGGTATATAATTTTTTAAATTAAATTTGTATATAGCAGAAAATAAAAGATAAATGCCAATCAGTGGTTATAATTAGGTATACACAACAATATAAAATAAATATTATATCTGAACAAAAAACATAGAATATAAACGTTCAAAGCAAAAGAATTATCTGAAATTGATGGTTAGTTTTACCGATGGTATATGTTCAATAATTTCTAACTTTGCAAAAACGCCCAATATATGAACAAACAACAATTATTACAACGCCTACAAGACATCGAATGGGACAATTTTGAAGTCAAAACTGCCCAAAAAGACATTCCCAAAGATGTTTGGGAAACGGTCAGCGCCTTTGCAAACACATCGGGCGGGTGGATTGTGTTTGGTGTATCGCAAAAGAAGAAAGTTTTTGAAATTGTTGCGTAGAAGACCCTGAAAAGATTGAAAACGATATGTTTACAACACTTCGTTCAAAAACGAAATTCAATGTCAAGTTATCGCCACAGGCAAAAAAATATAAAATTGACGGCAAAGCCGTTTTGGCATTCTTTATCCCGTCTTCCGAAATTAAACCTGTTTATATCAATAGTGTAAAGAATACATTTATTCGCACAGGCAGCGGCGACCAACAGGCAAGTGAATTTGAAATCAATGCCTTGTATCGCGACCAATCTTTTGGCATTATGTCAGGGAAAACGGTTGATGGCACAAGTATAAATTCACTCAACACAGCGTCCTACGATAATTTTCGCGACTATTTACAACGAATGGTTCCGCGTTTGCACTATAACAAAATGGACAACGAAACTTTTAATCGTAAACTTCACATTATAAAAAACGGTAAACTCACTTATGGAGGCTTGCTCTTTCTCGGTAAAAACGAGGAAATTAACGACCACATTGACGATTTCAGAATTGATTATTTGGAAATTCCCGGCACGAGTTATGCAAATGCCGAGCCTCGCTATACATACAGAATTGCTGAACAGGAAAATCTTTGGGAATACTATTTTGTGTTATTTCAACGTTTGCAAGTTTATGCGAACAATCCGCTGACTATCGGCGAAATGGGTATCGGACACGAAGATACAAAAGAAATAGACGCTTTGCGTGAAGCATTAGTAAATCTGCTCATTCATACAGATTATTTCAGCCCGATGAAACCACGAATCCGAGTTTTTACCAATCGCATCGAATTTGAAAATCCGGGCGCGCTGCCCAGACCTGTCGAAGAACTTTTAAAAGCTGATGAATCGTATCCAAGAAATCCTGTTTTGGCAAAATTTTTCAGAATAGCAAGACTTTGTGAAAGCGCCGGTTACGGCTTCGACAAAATGCTTGAATGGAAACACCAAACTAAAAACGATGTTCTCTTTGAAAGTTCGGTTGATAAGACAAAATTTACTTTTATGCTCGATACGACAAAGGCAATGAAAGAAGAAAGTGGTATGAAAACTGATGAAAGCGGTATGAACATCACAGAAACACCGCAAGAACACCACAGAAACATTACAGAAAACATTACAGAAACGACCAAAAGCATTACAGAAAGCATCACAGAAAAACTTACTAACAACCAGAAAAAGATAATTGAGAATATCATTAACAATCCGTATATTACTTCGGAAGAATTATCTACAATAGTAGGGATTGCTTCGGAAAATATACGAGTAAATATTGGTAAACTCAAGCATAAAGGCATTCTCCGCCGTGAAGGAGGCGACAAAGGCGGAAAATGGACAATTATAAAAACAGATTGATTATTTTGAAAATTCCGACTAAAAATTATGAAAATTCAAAACAAAGCAGTATTTTTGCAAACAAAATAATATCAAAAATTACATCATTATGTTAGTAATAAGTGCACGAGAATTGACTCAAAATCAAAATAAATTCTTTGAAATAGCAAATAAACAAAGAGTTATAATAAAAAGGAAAAACAGATTTTTTCAAATTGTCGATTTAGGCGAGATGATTCCCGAATTAGATGATACATATATGACTAAAGAGGAAATGTTTGCAAAAATAGACGAAGGTATTGCCGAATACAAAGCAGGAAAAACAAAAACACTTTCGTCAAAAGAAGAAGTGCATGATTTTTTGAACTCTTTATAAAAGGTTATGTATAAAATTTCATATACTGAAAAGGCAGAGAAAGACCTTGCGGCATTAAAAAGAAATGAACCGCAGTCTTTTAAAAAAGCAATAAAACTCATTGACGAATTAATGGAACACCCAACAACCGGTACGGGTAAACCTAAACAATTATCAAGCGATAGAGCCGGACAATGGTCAAGAAGGATTTCTGATAAACATCGTCTTATCTATATAATAGACAACGAAAAAATAGTTATTTTGCTGCTCTCGGCTTATGGACATTATGGTGATAAATAAATTTTAATTTGATATAAATTATCCCCTTCATTTGTACCAAATTTGCAACACGCCACATATAAACTACTGTCAATCAGTATTCGTTATTTTCGAGGAAAGAAGACAATAGAATATAACTCACAACGCATCCAACAGAAAAAACCTTGAAATATTTTTGTAATTCCAAAAGATTAATTGTAATTTTGTATGGCAGCATCTGAATGTTTTTTAACATATTACTATCAAACAAATTATTAACAACATAAATAAAAACATCATGGAAGTAACAGAAAAAAATACAAAAGCGGAGATACTAAAAGCATACGACACCCTTTTAAAGGATGTTCAGGGCGCCAAAGCCGACGTTCCGAAACAGGTTCAGGAAGAAAAACTAAGAAAAGAAACACTCGAAAAAGTGGCAAAAGTTTCTAACGAGGGAATCGTAAAAAGCATTACAACCCTAAAATCTGATTTGAGTAATTCGCTGGACGAAATTCTTCGCAACCTGAGCGATGAGTTTAGAAAACTGGAGGAAATCCGCGCCGCTATCGCATTGGAAAAACAATCGCTCGAAGATTTGTATTCCTTATCGGCAAACACCGATTCGCTGGCTGCTATGTTGTTGGCTCAAAGGGAAAATAAAGAGACCTTTGAAAAAGAGACGAGGGAGAAAAAAGAAGCTTTTGATAAGGAAATCACTGCTAAGAAAACAGAATGGGAAATTGAAAAAACGAAACAAAAAACGGAGGAAAAAGAATATACCGACGAGCTGACCAAACGCAGAAA
>WQYU01000150.1 GCA_009781075.1 Paludibacter sp.
AAATATCCTGTTTCTTCGTAACACGATTTAACCGTTTGGCGAATCCTGTCATCAGGGCAGCAATATCCTGAAATCAATTGTGTTATGGTCGAATGATTATGATTATACAAATCCATGATGCGAACAAAATTGCTTGGGTCGCCCACATCCATCGCATTTGCCAACGTCTGAATAGAAGGTTGAGGATTATAAACTCCTGTGAGCAGGTATTGCAGGAATATATCGTTTCTGTTGTTTGCGGCGATGAATCGTTTCACCGGCAATCCCATCCGGTGAGCGAATAGTCCCGCTGTAAGATTTCCGAAATTTCCGCTGGGAACGCAAACAACAATATTTTCTTTTTTACCCATCCGGCGCAACTGCGCATACGCATTGAAATAATAAAATGCTTGCGGCAGAAACCGGGCAACGTTGATTGAATTTGCCGAAGTGAGCCGTAACTTTTCGTTCAATTCTTTGTCCAAAAAAGCGGCTTTTACCAAAGCCTGACAATCATCAAAAACGCCATCTATTTCAAGAGCAGTAATGTTTTGTCCCAAAGTAGTAAATTGACACTCTTGAATAGCGCTTACTTTTCCTTTGGGATACAGCACATAGACATGAATTCCGTTCACGCCGAGGAATCCGTTAGCGACGGCGCTTCCGGTATCGCCGGATGTGGCAACTAAAACATTTATATTTTTAATTTCTTGTTTTTTAATAAAATAACCAAGTAAACGCGCCATAAACCGAGCGCCTACATCCTTGAATGCAAGCGTTGGTCCGTGAAACAATTCCAGACTGTAAATCGAATCTTTGACAGGAACTAAGGGCGTTTCAAATGAGAGCGTATCGTCAACAATTGCTTTCAGTTCGTCGGGTTCTATTTCGTCGCCAAAAAATGCCGAAGCAACAACCAAAGCCATTTCCCTGAAAGTCATTTCTGTGATATTTTCAAAAAAATCGTCCGGCAAAACGTTGATTTTTTCAGGCATATAAAGTCCTTTGTCGCTTGCCAATCCTTTCAAAACGGCTTCTTCCGGCGTAGCTGCAGGCGCTTGTTTGTTTGTGCTGTAATAATTCATTTAAAAAATGATTTCAATCACAAAAGTATTAACCTTTGGAGTGTTTCAATTTATATATTCCTATTAATCCATAAATTAAACAACCTAAAGCAAAAACTCCCATAGCTGCAATAAAATAAATCAGTTCCATCTATCAGTAATTTAGCAATATCAAGCAGAAATTTAGCAACATCTTTCTTCATTTATTTTGTTAAATCATTTAATATTATACAACAAATATACAACTTATTTTTTAATAAAGTAATTATTACAGGGAAATTTATCTTGAAATGGATTTTTTCATTTCAGTAAATCTTTAAATTTCAAATACAAAAAACAGGAACGACAAAAAATATTTTTATTATTCTTGTTTTCACAAAGTAACAACTTTATAACCAGCTATATAAAATTAGTGCACAAAATAGAGTGCGTAATTCCAATGAAACGCACTTTTTATAGTGCTAATTAAAAATAAAGTTGTATTTTTGTAAAAAATTTGTTCAAATATGGAATCGTTAATCAAAAGTTTTAATGATATTATTTTTGCAAAATTATTAACAAAAAAATTTGCCTATGGTAAAATATAATAAAATGTAAGAATACGTACATTTTAAGACATATAGGAAAAAGCGTTTAGCTTTAAGTTCTGGTTTCTTGAAATCTCTACAATTTCAAAAAAATGACCAAGAGTAAGAAGGTAAACGCTCATGTTTAACCCTTAAGCGTGAGCATTACTCGTAGTTGATTTGGTCATTTTAGGTAGTAGAGAACCTCAAGAAACAAATGATATTGAGTTTTGTCCACGCTTTTTTTATGTGCGTATGAGAAAAATCTATACCGGACAATCAATGGATGCCGGAAAACCATTGTAAAAACGGGGCAAGGCCTGTGAAGCCGAAAGAGCAGGAAAACACAGAGTCTGCTTAAAGGAGCGGACGTAAAATTAAAAAAAATGAAAAAAATATGTGCCGTAGTAGTAGGTTTTATTGCTTCGATTCTGTTAATGTTCATAGTTGTGAGTTGTGAGAAAAATACGGGCTGCTCTCAAACCGATTCAGAACAAGCTTGTAATAATAGGTGTAATGGTAATTATTCTTATACTTATAGTTCACAGGAGTGTTGCTGCCAGAACTGATTGAAGATCATTATAAATGAGTGGGAAAATATTCTCACTCGTTTATTTTACATATACTAAAAAATGAAAAATAAAATTATCTGCATCGTCATTGGTATAGTATTCATAGTTTCCGGTACAGGAAAAATTGTAAATACAGCAGAATTTGGTAATATGATTGCTCAATACGGTTTTGAACGGTTACGAATTATTGCACCGCTTATTGTAATTGCCGAAATTGCTTTAGGCATAAGTTTATTGCTTTGTATAAAGCCCAAAATAATGGCAGTTTGTTCATTTGTTTTGGTAACGATTTTTACAGTGGCTTTTACTTATGGACATTTCAAACACGGAATTAACGATTGTGGTTGTTTCGGAGTTCTAAAAATTGGACAGGATAACGTGTTTTTTATTTATTTGAGGAATGTTATATTATTAGCCTTATCGCTATTTGTTTGGGTTTCAAATAAATCCTATTCAGAAAAAACGCAAGGATGGAAAAATATGTTTTTGTTGGGAAGTTTACTCCCAATGATTTTTGTAGCAGGTTATACTTCTCGTTTTCCATTGACTACGTCCAAGCAAGAGCCGCATTTTTATTTGAACAAGCCTATAAAAGAAACTGCATTATCGCGATACTTGCATACATCGCCAGACAGCAGCTATTTAGTAATGTGTTTTTCATATACTTGTCCGCATTGTTTAAACTCGATAGACAATTTCAAACGATATAAAGAAAGTAAAATTGTTGATAATGTTGTAGCATTTGCCCTTATAGGAACAGATTCAACAGAAAATAAAAAAAATAGAGACGCATTTATCAAGAATTTTGGAGAAGATATTGTAACTAATGAATTATCAAATGATTTCATTATTCGATCGTTTATACGTATAGTTCCTACTTTTTTTGTGATAAAAAACGATACGATACGAACTGTCATTGAATCGGAATTGCGAAAATTGAATTAATGTTTGTTTTGATTTCCGACTTATTCGATCGAATCTCTTACTATTCTGATAAGATATTGTGGCTGTGATAAGTCGCCCATATCAGAAAAAGTAGCGGACGCAGCTACTAATGCCCGCCGAACATAAACGCTATTGTCTTTAAATAATTCCCTATTGAGTCTAAATCCATTTTGTTCAGCAAAATCACAACAAAAAGTTACCACTGTTCGCGTATTACCTTCCCTAAAAGGATGAACTTTCCATAATGCTGCCATAAACTTTGAAAAATGTTCTGCTATCTCGTCAATATGAAGCAATTTCCACGAAATTCCGTTCATCTTCTCGCAGACAGCAGTAGCGTGATTAGTGATATCACGAACATCGGAATACTCTATGGATATACCTCCCAAAGCAGCTTCTGCTTTTTCTATGTTAATAATACGCGGCTGTCCTGCCCATTGATAAATATCTTGAAAAATGAATTGATGAATTTGGCAAAGATGGTCAAAATCGAATAATCCAACATAAGGTTTATCGCAAAGTTGTCTTAACCGAAATGCCGTATACGATCCTTCTATTTCTGCCAAACGTTGCTCATTTCGCTCTTCAAAATTATTGATGAGTATTTCGACGTCAGGATAGAGATAAGGGTCATTCATTGTCCTAATTGACCAACAACGGTTTCTCCCTTCATCTTATATTTTCTATTCAAGGAAGATTCTATTTCTCTCAATGTCATTTTTCCTTGAATTTCTTTTTCCACCATAGCTAAAAATTCAGGAGTTGGCGTCAAACCGTCAATTCTAATTAGCCCTAAGGCATAATCCCAAGCTGTTTGTTTTTCCATTATCCGCTTATTATTTAAAACACAAAATTACATTTTTTTCACTCAATATGCAAATTCATTCATGATTAGTTTTTGTTGTGTCTTTTCACCCAAACACCATTTTCATAAATTCATCCCCCTCTAATAAACCATATTTTCCCTGTTTAACCGAAAATTCATTAAATTCCGTAACTT
>WQYU01000151.1 GCA_009781075.1 Paludibacter sp.
ATTGAAATTGCCAATCTAACCGACTTTATACAAGCATTACCGTTAAAACTGAATACAAAAATAGGGAGTTCCGGCAATCAAATTTCCGGCGGAGAACGCCAGCGTATTTTAATAGCCCGCGCATAACCGGCTGGAATACTACAACAATGCTATATTTGCGTTGACATACAGGAACTATACAAAACCTATTGGGACAAAAATTATCTTATACCGTTTTTCCCAATGTTCATGATTCGATTATCACGCTTTCTACTGCTCCATCATTCAAAAATGTTTTGATCTTGTCGTCTTTTTTGAGTGATTTAACAGAAAATAAACGTTGCCCGTTGAGCGTAGTAATTGAGAATCCTTTTTTTAATAGATATTGCGGCGAGTGAGTACGAACAATTTTTTCAAACAAATCAAGTTTATTCCTTTGAGAAATAATTATGTTTCGTGCAGCATTTTTGAACCGAAATTGTTTATTATTAAGTTCGTTGATGCTGTTTGAAGTAACTGATTTTAGCAGATGAGAAATTTTCCAATGAATTTGTTCCAAAATATTATTTTGTGATAAAATTTCATTTTCAGAAAAATCAACAATTGTTTTAGTATTTTTATATAATTTATTTTCAGTATTTTGCATTTGATTGATTAAAAATTCTGCAACGGCAGTCGGAGTTTTCAAACTTTGATTTGCAACTAAATCTACAATCGTATTGTCGCGCTGGTGGCCTATTCCTACAACAATCGGCAGTGGAAATTGTGCAATGTTCAGAGCCAAATTGTAACTATCGAAACACGCCAAATCAGTGGCAGCTCCACCACCACGAATAATAATCACTGCATCGAAAAGTTCTAAGTTTGCATAAATTTTTTCCAAAGAACTTATTATTGAATTTGCTGCCGCATCACCTTGCATAACTGACTGAAACAGAACCTTATAGAGTTTATAGCCACGTTCGTTGGTTTGTATCTGGTGAATAAAATCGCCATAACCTGCTGCCGTAGAGGATGAAATTATCGCAATCCGCTGTACACATTGTGGAAGTTGCAGCATTTTGTTCATATCTGCAATACCTTCTTCTTGCAGTTTGCGGACAATTTGCAGCCGTCTGATTGCCATATCACCAACCGTAAAAGCAGGGTCAATATCTTTGATATTCAAGCTGATACCGTAAACTTCGTGAAAATCGACTGTTACCTGTATTCTCAGTGAAATTCCTTCGCGTAAAATCTGTCCAGTAGTTTCTTCAAAATATGGTTTAAGCATCTTATATGTCGATTCCCAGCATATTGCACGTATTTTGGCAAGTATTTTATTGGAATCTTCGGCATTTTCAACCAATTCAAAATAAGCATGCCTATTGTTTTCATGCAATTCGCCGATTTCGGCACGCACCCAAAGCGGTTCTTCAAAATTTAATTTAATTACTTGCCGGACAGCGTTTAATAATTCCGAAAGCGAAAGGGATTTCATCTAATGTCATTACAATTTTTAACATTTCATTTCTTTATTATAAATTCCATGTTTTCATTTCATCGACAAAATCGTGTGCTGTTAGGTCGATGATTGAAGGAACAATTGAAACATAGCCGTTTGCCAAAGCCCATTCGTCTGTTTGGTGGTTGGCGGGTTCTTCGTTTTTAAAATATCCGGACATCCAATAATATGAATGTCCGTTTGGGTCGATCCGTTTTTCAAACTCGTCTGTCCAATATCCCCATGCTTGTCGTGTGATTTTCAGTCCTTTAACTTCACCAATAGGAGCATTGACATTCAGGCAAACTGCACGCGGCAAGCCATGTTTTAACACTTCTTTTACAATTTTAATGATATAAGGCTTAAAAAAATTAAAATCGGCTTTCCCATCGTAATTTGCCAGCGAAAATCCTATTGAAGGAATACTATTTTCGCACCCTTCAAAAGCGGCTCCCATCGTGCCGGAATAAATAACATTAATTGCCGCATT
Source organism: Paludibacter sp. (assembly GCA_009781075.1). GTDB lineage: Bacteria > Bacteroidota > Bacteroidia > Bacteroidales > Paludibacteraceae > WRGS01. The sequence goes on from WQYU01000151.1 coordinate 1,953, forward strand.
AGAGCCATGATTTATACCCGAAAGCAGAATATCTGGCTTTCGATGAAGCACGCCGCTATGCAAAGCAAGTTTTACGCAGTCAGTAGGAGTGCCGTTGCATGCAAAGCGCAAAACGTTGTCGCACATCTCTATCTTTTTGAAGCGCAGCGGTGTATTTACCGTAATTGCATTGGACATCCCCGAACGTGGTCCATCAGGGGCAAAAACTATAATATCACCCAGTGGTACAATAGTGTCAATTAACTCTTTAATCCCTTTGGCTTCAATGCCATCGTCATTTGTAACTAATATTAGCGGTTTGGACATTATATTAATTTTTTATTAAAAAAAAATTTAAAGATTTTAATGGTTATTACTAAAAGAAATTTCGAAAAATTACTTTTTATGTTTTAAGTTAATCTTTGTTAAAAATATAAAAATGATTGCAATCAAAGTAAAATATGCTACATCGCGCGAATCGACAACTCCTCTACTTATTGATTGATAATGAGCATTAATTCCTAGATTTTCAGCATTTTGTATCGCTTGCGCGTGATTGAAAAAAGATGCAATCAACGAAAATCCATAGAACATAAAAAAACATATCACCACCGCAGCAACAAAGGCAACTATCTGATTGCGAGTAAGTGAGGAGGAAAAAGTGCCGATGGCAACATAGTCGACAGCTAAAAACAACAGCCCAATGAATGACCCCCAAAAAGCACCGGAATCAACGTTCCAAAACGGATCTGCAATCCAAGCAACAGAAAAATAATACAATATGGTAGGCAAAAGTGCAATAACAACAAGTGAAAAAGCGGCAAAAAATTTTCCTAAAATTATTTGCAAAGGACTAATCGGCTTTGTAACAAGTATCTCCCACGTTCCTGTTTGCTTCTCTTCGGCAAAAAGCCGCATGCAAATTGCAGGACAAAGCAACAAAAACAACCATGGAGCGAGTATAAAAAGTCCGTCGACGTTTGCATAGCCTGCTTGAAGAATATTGTAACTGCCCGGAATAACCCACAAAAAAAGTCCCGTCAGCATTAGAAAAATTCCAACCACAATATATCCTGTGGCATTACTGAAAAACGAACTTAATTCTTTTTTGTAAATTGCAAACATTTTATGTGATTGAAAATTTTTTATATTAGTACGAATATTTTCATAAAATGCAGATATTATTTTCCAAATCTTCTTTCTCTGTTTTGGAAATCAAAAATCGCCTCATACAACTGTTCTTTGCCAAAGTCAGGCCAAAGCAGATTGGTAAAATAAAGTTCGGAGTATGCTAATTGCCAAAGCAAAAAATTACTTATTCGCTGCTCGCCGCTTGTACGAATCATTAGGTCGGGGTCAGGCATATCAAAAGTTGTAAGGTGAGCAGAAATAGTTTTTTCATCAATATTTTCAGGAGAAATATCTCCTTTAACTACCTCATTTACAATATTTTGCATGGCACATACAATTTCCCAACGCGCCGAATAACTCAAGGCAAGCACTAATCGCAACCCTGTACAATCAGCAGTGTCGGCAATACAATTAAGCATTTTATTACATGCACGTTCAGGAAGTCGGTCAAGGTTTCCAATGGTATGCAAACTGACATTATTTTGTTTCAAAACAGGAGTTTCTTTCTCAATAGTATCAACTAAAAGTTCCATTAGCGCATCTACCTCCAACTTTGGACGTTCCCAATTTTCAGTGGAAAAAACATATAAAGTCAAATAACCGATTCCAAGTTCGGCAGCAGCGGTTGTTACCTCGCGCACAGCATCAACGCCTTTTTGATGCCCAAAGATACGCCCAAAACCCTTCTGTTTCGCCCAACGACCGTTTCCGTCCATAATTATTGCGATATGTACAGGTATATTATTTTTATCAATTTTTTCCAAAAAACTGCTCATTTCATTATATAAAATATAAAATGCAAAAATACTACTATTTTTTTTAATAAAAGAAAATATTATTAAAGAGTTAGGTAGTTTCAACTATTAAATGCAACTATTCATTTTGCAAATGTAGGGAAAAAATTCTTTTGGTGAATAAAAATTTAATTTTGCTCGCAGTATATTGTTAATGTTATACTGTATCTGTTTTATTTGATGATAGTTAAGTGTATCAAAATCCGTTTTTTTCGGTATGTATTGCCTGACAAGTTTGTTATTATTTTCTACTGCACCTTTCTCCC
>WQYU01000152.1 GCA_009781075.1 Paludibacter sp.
GTTCTACATCTATACCGACCATCAAGGCAGCATCCTGCAACTGAACAATGAAGCCGGCGCGATAGTCGAGCAGCGAGTGTATGATCCGTGGGGACGCGAGCGGACACTCGGCAATTGGAGCAACTATTTGACCGATGCAGGCTACCGCCGCACCGACCGTGGCTATATTGGTCAGGAACACCTGCCGCAGTTCGGATTGATCAACTTGAATGCACGGTTGTATGATCCGGTGTTGGGGCGGTTTCTGAGTGCGGATCCGTTTGTGCAGGCGCCGGGGTTGAGCCAAAATTTTAACCGATACAGTTATTGCATGAATAATCCGCTAAAATTTACTGATCCGAGCGGGGAGTTTTGGTTTGTTCCAATAATTATTGGCGCTTTTATTAATACAGCAATACAAGCGCATTCCGGAAACTTAAATAATACAGGAGATTATTTGAAAGCAATAGTCGTTGGAGGACTTGCAGGTGCGGCTGGATATGGAGCAGGTCTTGTGGTTAGTGAGGCGGTCGGTACTATAGGAATTTTAGGTGGAGGTTTAACAGGAGCCGCAGGAGGTTTTGCCGGTGGCTTTGTTGGCGGAGCCGGTAATGCATGGGCAAATGGATCTAATTTTGGACAAGGACTAAACGCCGGTTTAATTGGAGGAGGCTGGGGGGCATTAACAGGCGGTGTAATAGGTGCTGTTTCCGGAGGAATAACAGCGTATAATCATGGAGGAAATATATTGACAGGAGGAAATAGCATATTTGAAAGCGTTTCTACAACTCCAACTGATCCGACAAAGCCTATAGTGGTAGGCGATGGTATGGAATATTCAAATGAATATGCTCAAGACTTTTCAGATGCCCATCTTAAACCTTATTCAAAAGGAGTAACAAACTTATATGCAGATGGTACTATACCGGACGGATATGAAAAAGTTGGCGACTATGTTAAAAATATTGAAACCAAAGAATATGTAGAAGGGACAACCAAGTATTTAGGAATAGGTAAAGGTTCAAATGTCTATTTATATAAAAGTGGTTTTACTTCTCCTGCAAAATTATATGTGACTATGGGTCATGAATATATACATGCGGGACTTAATACTACATTTCTTCAAGGCTACAAGAATACTCAAGAAGCATATGCATATAAGTGGAATTATCAACAAATTAGTGCATGGAGCTATGTTAATACTTTTTATAAGTCACTAGCTGATAAATATGCTTCATATTTACTGCTTGAGACTCCTGATAATATTTCCAAACTTATACCTAAACTTTTACTTAATGAACCAGTATGGTATCTATTAAAAAAATAAAAACTATGCGAATATTACTTTTGATAATTTTATTTTCAATTTGTGGAACAAGAACTATAGTCTCTCAAATTGGTGGTTTTCATCATGATTATATGGATACAATTAATAATATTTTTCACAATTTTTATAAGTCTCCAATATTTGACAATTATCCTAATAATTCTATTACTTTTCCTGAAACAATTTATTCCAATGAGAAAACATATCGTATTCAGGTTATCAATTCATTAGATTGGAAAAAATTGAAAGATAATTATCTGCTGGAAGAGCTACCGGATAGTTTATTTAATATTTTATTTGAACTAGATATTATCAATCACTGGACATGGCCTCCTATCAATCCAGTTTGGCAATGGTATGAACCGAATGATACTATTGTTTCAAATAGAAAGTTAACTGTCTTTATTCCTGATAGTATTGATAATTTATCAAAGGTTAGCGATTTAGTTGATGATAGCGGCAATTCCGAACATTGGTATAAAGACAAAGGTGATTTTTTTAGAAAAATGCGTCCCTGTTCTAAAATGTATTTAGTGGGAAACATACCAATCAGCGAAAACTTTGTGAGTAAATTAATATATGTATTCATGAAGGATGAAATTCTAACAATACAAGGGCTATATTTAGTGAATATAAAAAGCAAACGATTACGATCTGTAACGAGGATCATTTCTGAACTCTGTATTGATTGTAGCGATTCTTCCCATATTCAAGTAGAACTTAAATTATTAGATAATAGAATATTTTCGTTGAAATATAAACCCATTTATACGGAAAACATGGATGGTTATATGAAAGAAATAAATTATGATCCTAATTTTTATTACGACGATGAAGGATATTTACATATAATACCATATAATTATGATTTTCCATAAAAAATAGAATTATGCGGATACTCCTTTTGATAATTTTGTTTTCTATTTGTGGAACAAAAACTATAGTTTCTCAGATTGGCGGTTTTCATCATGATTATATGGATACAACAATTTTTATTACATTTGCAGGAATTAGTGCGAGACAAAAAAGTCATATAAAATGAGAACTTATCGTTTATCACTCCTGCTAATGCTCTTTTCCGGAGGATTGATTATTCAACAATCTTACGGAAACGTCGCCACTACCGCCATCCGCAAAGTGTCGAACAATGCGGCAATCGTAGTTCGTTCCGGCGGAATCGACAGCCTGTTCTACATCTATACCGACCATCAAGGCAGCATCCTGCAACTGAACAATGAAGCCGGCGCGATAGTCGAGCAGCGAGTGTATGACCCATGGGGACGTGAACGGACACTCAGCAATTGGAGCAATTATTTGAGCGTTGCATGCAAGTCTGTGGACAGCACAACTAAACAAAAAAATTAATGATTATGACTATCCAATGAAAGGATTTATAATGGTTAAAACGCCATCAATTATTTGGTCGTGTTGCAAATCTTCAGAATACAATACATCGCATTTACTTTCAAGCGCTGCAGATATTATCAAACTGTCATAAAATGAAAATTGATAACGTTTTGCAATATCGCATGCTTTAAAAATAGTTTGTTGTTGGTTTGTATATACTTCATTGCTGGAATAAATACATTCTTGTAAAGTTTCTTTAATGGACGTATAATCCAACATATACTTACGCCAAAGAATATTACTCATTTCTTGTAAAACTTGGGTACTGATTACAGTGTAGTTTTCTTTGGTAATTTTTCTTGCAATTTGTTGTTTCGCTTCTTCTGAGTTTGAATATGCGTAAATTACAACATTACTGTCAATAAAAACTTTATTGCGATTATCTTGCATTAGCTTCTTCTCTGTTGAATTTATATTGGCGCGTATCTATTGAAATAGCATTGAAAGTTACCTTTTTGGATAGCAACGGTTTAGAGAATATTTCATTTGTCGGAAAAACAATTATTTCTAATTCTTTACCAATGTATTCTGTCGGAATAGGGAATACAAAATTATCATTTTGCGGTGTAAAGACAGTACGTATCATAATGTTTTATTTTTTTGACTACAAAAGTAACGAAAATTTGAAACGAAACAAATTAAAATTTGAGGTTTTTTTTATTTTTGCGAAGGCTTGGTAACGGAGAGCTACCGCAGGTTTGGTTCAACAATGGAATTCCAACCTTATTTTCACCTTATTTCAACAACAAAACGACCTTAGTAGCCAAGGAATTATACAAACAACCCCATCTTATTACCTTATTAAAAATCGATCAGAGACAATGGGTAAAAAGAAAAATCAATAAGGTAATAAGGTCTGTTGGTGATATGTTATAATCTATTGCTACTAAGTTTATTTTGTTAAATAAAATAAGGTGAAAATAAGGTTTATTTCCTTCCTGCCAAGGTGAATGCACAGATATTAAAGTGAACACGATTCAAGCCAACCGCTTTTATACAACAATTTTTATTACATTTGCAGAAATTAGTGCGAGACAAAAAAGTCATATAAAATGAGAACCTATCGTCTATCACTCCTGCTAATGCTCTTTTCCGGAGGATTGATTATCCAACAATCTTACGGAAACGTCGCCACTACCGCCATCCGCAAAGTGTCGAACAATGCAGCAATAGTAATTCGTTCCGGCGGAATCGACAGCCTGTTCTACATCTATACCGACCATCAAGGCAGCATCCTGCAACTGAACAATGAAGCCGGCGCGATAGTCGAGCAGCGAGTGTATGATCCGTGGGGACGCGAGCGGACACTCGGCAATTGGAGCAA
>WQYU01000153.1 GCA_009781075.1 Paludibacter sp.
CCGCCGTTTGAACGATGCAGAAGGAGCTAAAGTACAGGCATTTGTTGAGAGAGGTTATGATCAGTTTATAAGCCGTTGCGCCGAAGGACGCGGAAAAACCAAAGCTGCGATTGATTCCATCGGACAGGGGCGCGTTTGGACAGGTAATCAGGCGTTGAAATTGGGATTGGTAGATGAATTGGGCGGCATAGACGCAGCTATCAAAGACGCTGCCACTTTAGCCAAAGTTGATAATTATTCCATTAGCGAATATCCTGCCAAAAAAGACTTTTTCATGACTCTCTTGGAAAATTCTGCCGAAAGCCTTGGCGAACAGATTTGGATGGGTATTGTTGGGAAAGAGGTATATCAACAAAAACAAATGCTGAAAGCATGGCAGAATTACGATGTTCGCCAAGCGATTATGCCGGAGTTTATTAATCAATAAATAATTAATTTTATGAAAAAGAGCAGTTGGAATTGGATTTTTCTAATAGTAGTTTGGTTTTCAGTATTGATGACAATTATATCATCTAACATAAAATTTTTATCAACAGGTTATGTGATTGTAATGGGATTAGGCTTGTTAGTGCCTGCTGTTGCAATCATAATCTACATAAGACAACGAATAAAAAAAGGGGAAAATTTATGAAAGAAATAAATCAGTTGTATCAAACTGCAAAAGATTTAATACTGACAAATAGACTGGCAAAAATAATTGCAATTGTTTTATCTGTGTATTTTATATTTAGAGCAGGGCAGGCAGTTGGGGAATTTGTATATTACTTAAAAAAGTGATGCAATATTAAATAACGGGCAAAAATCATTTATGTAAATAAAAATTCTTTTTAGATGGATGTAAAAAAAGGAAGTCAAATTGATGACTTCCTTTTTTAATTGTTGCAAATACAAGGGATTGCGGGTCAAGCCCGCAATGACAAACATTCCTTTATTTTTCAAGACAAAGCGGCAATAGCCGAACCAATCAGGTTAGGATCAGCCATTTCATCAATGATTGTAACGCTGACTCCTTCAGGCAATAAAAGATTTAATTCTTTTGAAGCCAATTCTTTGTAGTAACATTTTTCGTTTTTATCTTTTCCCCAAAATACGCTACCGTCGGCTGCAAGGCAAATATTTTTTATAGATGAGTCCTGAGCAACCAAAACCTGAACCAAGCCTGCCAGTGAAGCGGCGACAAGTTTCGCCGAACGGTCGTAAATCCAGCGTGCAACAGCAACCTGTTCTTCCGGATTTTTTTCGGGATTGTTGATCATATTTGCTAAAGCTCCGCCGTCGAAGTCGTATTTTATTTTTTCATGCGAAAAAACCGTTTTGAATATTTCTCCCAAATATCCTCCGGAAATTGCTTTTTCAAAACGCTGTTGCCCCTTGTTGTTCGACATGGCGTCAACTAAACCGTCAACAACAGTTAAATAAGGAGGATAAAAATTACCCGATTCGAGATTGACCGGAATAGAACCGCTGTCTTTATTCTTCAATTTTTCAATTTTATCCAAGCGCATCAAGCTCGCCATGTTTGTACCGGTACCAACAATCAATCCCAAGTATGAATCAAATCCGGTTTCGTTAAGTCCCGCAAAAAGGCAGGCAACCGTATCATTAATAACTTTGATGTCGGTAAAGGTCGTTTTTATATCTTTGTGACTGTTTAGATATGCCATCAGCGGTTCGCCAACAGGTTTCTCGATCATATCGGGAATATCAATTCCTTTAGTCCAACGAAGCAATATCGCGTCTCCGTTTAATCGGGAAGCTGCAGGGTAAGAAAAGCAATAACCTATCTTGGTCACCTTTTCGTCCAATTGTTTAAGCTCTCCTATCCAGCCTGCCATTTTTTCATGCAACTTACTCTGATCGAATCCAACGGTCTCTTTTGCCGACAAAGGATATTTTTTGTCTTTCGACAATGTCTCAATAATTTTTGCCTTACCGCTTTTAAATTCTACAATTGCAGCTCTGAAATTGGTTCCACCCCAATCCAATACCAACACTTTTTCGTCGCTAATCTCTTTTTTCGGTACGATGTGCGTAGGAATACACGAGATTTCCAGACCATCTTTTTCCAGACCATCTTCAATTTTCTTTTGAAGAACGTCGGCAATTTTTTTTAGTTCTTCTGTTGTTAATTCAAAAACATTGCTCCTCATGACTAATATATTAGTTTGTTAAAAATTTTCGGTAAAGGTAGTTATTTTTTTTCAATCAAGAAATAATATTTAAATATAAATACACGCAATCCGCTCTTGCATTTTCTGAATAATTATCGTACTTTTGCATCGTTTTAAAAACAACCGCCCTTGTAGTTCAATGGATAGAACGCGGGTTTCCTAAACCTGAAATTTGGGTTCGATTCCCAGCGGGGGTACAGTTCAAAAATAATAAGTCATTGCTAATAAACAAATTACAATGACTTGTTTTTTTATTTTGCAGTGTATTTTGCAGTAAATTACGTAATATTTCAGATTTCAGATTTTATTCTTCGTTTCGCTTTAAACATGTACCCTTTTCCTGTTAAAATCCATTCTGCCGATACGCCAAAATCATTGACAAGATGAGCAATCCACTCCAATTGAAGAATATCGCGCGACTTATCCTGTTCGAGTAACCAAAAATTGCGGTTGTTTATACCATATTTCCGCGTAAATGTCTGTTTGCCGCGAATTACTTTCCTTGCTTTCAGGTCGTATAATGCCTCAAAGAAGCGCCCTACTATTTTTTGTCCTTCTTCGTTTTGCATAATTCATCTACTAATTTTGTATTTTTTGTATTGGATGATTTCGAGTAAACGGTTATTTATTTTTTGATTAACCGTATGTCGAAATATATTTATAAGGTTAATTATAATAAACACCGCCAACATAGCATTTTTTTGCATATCTTAGAGAGGCGATCAAAAACGGATTCAATAAAAATTCTTGATTAAACTTGTCACCAACAACTCTAAATTTCACATCGTTATTCTGTAACAAAGCATCCACTTGGTTTTCTGTTAAATCGCCAACACATAATTCATTACAATATGGCTTCCCGTCTTCATCTTTTTTCATATCTCTCGAATTATTCAATGCAATTTCAATTGTATTTCCGTTTCCTAACAAAAAAATAACTTTATTTGCGAACATCCAATCTTTTCCGTTATAATTGAATTGGAAAGATATTGTCTTTTTATTTGGTTTTATTGCAAAATACACAAATGAAGATGCAGAATAACCGGATTTTCCACAGTCTAACTTAAATTCATCATCTAATTTACAGAGTCCTGTTTTTTCAAATTCGTCATATTTTTCAAGAAAAGAACCATAATTATAATTATAAATATATACCGACTCTGGGGATTCATACCTAATAATAAAGTCTTTATAATATATGTTTGTATATATGTTGGTCATATCTAAATTCATGCCTGCGCCTACAAAATAAGAGTGTGTGTATGTTTCACTTTTGGAAGACAGTTTTTCAATATTATTTATAAATTCAATTCCAAATTCTTTTTTCTTAAAGTCAAGCCTAATTGCATATACGCATGTTTTATTTTTATTAAGAAAATAGAATAAGGAAGATACATATTTATTGTCTTTTATCTTACTATTATTTTTTCTATTTTTGTCATAATTCACAAACACATCATCAGAAAATTTTGTTCCAAATGGCATAGTTTGTTCTATTCCAAGTCCATTTAATAAAGGAAAATATTTTTCACTTTCCTGAGAATATACTATCGTATTAATAGATAGCAAAAGAATAATAAAAATAACTTTTTTCATACCTGTAATTTTTTAATTGTTAATTGTTTAATTTATAAATATTTATTATCTAATAATCAATGCTTTATATAAGTTTAATAAAATTTAACTAAATCTTAAGTGAAATTTTTCACAATTAATCTATCAATAAAATCCAATTTTTTTACGCGGAGTATTCTTCACTTTGTTTTCAGATTGCAGTTGGGCTAATGTTTGGTTGATTAGCTCAAGCTGTGTTCGCGTATCTTCATTGATGTCGTTGTAATC
>WQYU01000154.1 GCA_009781075.1 Paludibacter sp.
GCCAAAAATACTCACCTTGAATCTGTCTACAGGCGATTTTATTTCCGGTTGTGAACCTGCCAAAAACCATGCACGAATAATCGTCAACGTTAATTTAAAATGACACTCGTCTTCAAAAAAAACTTCATAATCACCACTTTCTATTTTCTCCTTGAGTTTTTTTTGATTCTATTTTCTTTTCTTCATTGGCTCGCGCAACCACGGGACGCGCTCGCTTGAGAGAAAATCCTAATTGGTCATACCTTTTTTGATGCAAAGGTAGAATTTATTTTTATTATACGCAAATATCTTAGGCGGTTATTATAGTTTTATACATTATTGGATAGGGGCGATTTTTATCGTCCTTATTTTTTTATAACAAAAAATATTTATTTTTGCAAAAAATTTCTCTCGAATAATAGATTTATTCTCAACAAAATTTTCAAAAAGAAATGACAACTACAGAACGCTTTAGAAATATTATCGGTTGGTTTGAAAAAAACATGCCTGTTGCTGAAAGTGAATTGCACTTTCAAAATGCTTATCAATTACTTATTTCGGTTATTCTTTCAGCTCAATGCACCGATAAGCGCGTAAATATGGTAACCCCTACCTTTTTTGCTGCCTTCCCCGAGCCGGAAGTTTTGGCAGCGAGTAATGCCGAAACTGTTTTTGAATATATAAAATCAATTTCGTATCCGAATAATAAATCAAGACATTTGGTGGGTATGGCAAAAATGCTTGTGAAAGATTTTAATGCGCAAGTACCTGATAGTGTGGATGAATTGCAGCGTTTGCCTGGTGTTGGGCGCAAATCGGCGAATGTTGTTGCTTCGGTAATTTTCAACAAGCCGACAATGGCAGTAGATACGCACGTTTTTCGCATTTCCGAGCGTTTAGGACTTACTACAAACTCAAAAAATCCACTGCAAACGGAGCGTGAACTGACAAAACATATTCCGAAAAAACTTATTCCTAAAGCACACCACTGGCTTATTTTACACGGAAGATATATTTGTCAGGCACGAAAACCAAAATGCCTCGAGTGCGGATTGAAACAATGGTGCAAATATTTTGAAACGAATAATATTAATGGTTAACATTACTATCACAGGTTTTTTGTTTAGTCGTTTTCTAATAAATCTCTTGCACCGAGTTGAATTTCTTATCAAAAAAAAAACATTTTTCTATATTTTTACACAGAATAGTCTTTGTGTACTAAATTTTGTTAAATCTTATTTTTAATTAATTTATGAAAAAAATATCTTTTAATTTTGCATAAAAACTTAATTTGTCATTTTTCAAAATAATTAATAATTGGTTATCAATGAAATTTCCTTTAAATCACAAAAAAACAGAGTCAAAACTTCCGGGAAATACCGAATTAGTTACTTCTGACGAGGATTTGCAAAAACTTGCAGCATTGGACAAAGGCAATTACAAATATCGGGTGGATGATTATTTTTCGCGCCCGAAGGCGTCATCTTTTCGCATTTCGCCCGACGGAAAATATATGTCGTATATGGAAAAGGAAGACGGCAGCACAAAGCGCCATGTTTATGTTAAAAACATTGCCACAGGCGAAGTGAAAAGAGTTATCCAAGAAAAAGACGAACTTATTCGCGGATATGGATGGGTTAACGAAAATCGGCTCATTTATGCAATGGACAAAGGTGGAAATGAAAATTATCATATTTTTGCAATCAATCTCGACGGCTCAAACAATATTGACTTAACGCCTTTTGACGATATTCAAGCCAGTATTTTAAATATGCTCAAAGACCAAAAAGATTTTATTATCATTCAAATGAACAAAAATAATAAACAGGTTTTTGACCCTTACAAACTCAATATCGTTACGGGAGAATTGACGCAATTATTTGAAAATAAAGACATTGAGAATCCTATAGTGGACTACGATTTTGACAAAGACGGAAATCTTCGCGCATATTCAAAAATGTTAAATGGCATTGAGTCGGAACTTTGGTATAAAGATTTGACTACCAATGAGTTTAAACTTATTTATCACGGAACGTGGTATGAAGGTTTTTCTATCGAAGGATTTGACTATTCGGGCAAAAATCCTGATATTGCATATATGTCGACTAACGTTGGAAGCGACAAAACGCGCATCGTTTTATATGATTTTAAAAATAATAAGATTGTAAAAGAAGTTTTTGCTAATCCTGATTATGATATTTCGGGAATGAGTCGCTCACGCAAACGCAATTACCAAATCGACTATTTTTCTTACGAAGGAGAAAAATATGTAATTGTGCCGCAAAGCGCTTTCTACAAAGATTTTGACAAACAAATTAAAAATGAATTTCCAAATTATGAAGTTTATATTACCGATTTTGACGATGAGGAAAACACATTTTTGTTGATTGTTCAAAGCGATAAACTCTATGGAACTTATTATACTTATGATGCTAAAACAAAGAAATTCAAACTTTTATATAATTTGATGCCACAACTCAAAGAAGAAGATATGGCTCAAATGCGCCCTATTTCGTTCAAAAGTCGGGATGGCTTGACAATTTACGGCTATATTACTTTGCCTACAGCGGCTTCGGAAGGCAAAAAAGTACCTCTGATTGTTAATCCGCATGGCGGACCGCAGGGCGTGCGCGATTCGTGGGGTTTTAATCCCGAAACGCAACTTTTTGCCTCGCGCGGCTATGCAACTTTACAGGTAAATTTTAGAATATCAGGCGGTTATGGTACAGAATTTCTTAAAGCGGGGTTTAAGCAGGTAGGCAGAAAATGTATGGATGATGTGGAAGACGGAATAAAATACGTTATAGAGCAGGGCTGGGTTGATAAGGATAAAATAGCAATTTACGGCGGCTCGCACGGAGGATATGCAACTTTGATGGGCTTGATAAAAACAAGTGAATTATATGCCTGTGGTGTGGATTATGTTGGCGTGTCAAATATTTTTACATTTATGAACTCAATTCCGGAGTATTGGAAACCATATTTGGAAATGTTAAAAGAAATTTGGTACGACACCTCAAATGAGCAGGAGGCTGCAATAGCAAAGGAAGTTTCGCCTGTTTATCAAATAGAAAAAATCAAATCTCCGCTGTTTGTGGTTCAGGGCGCAAACGACCCGCGCGTCAATATCAATGAATCCGACCAAATAGTTGAAACATTGCGCACAATGGGCGTTAATGTGTCTTATATGGTAAAATATAATGAAGGTCACGGTTTTTCCCGAGAAGAAAATTCTATTGATTTTTATAAATGTATGATGGGCTTTTTTGCCGAATATTTACAATAACGTGAGTTCGATAAATATCCCGTATGGATTGAATATCAATAGAATAGAATTACAATACAATTCCAAACAACAAATTTTGTCCGTTAGGACATTCACAATTAAATCCCTATGGGATAATATGGTCGGAAATATTATAGTTTCTATTGATATTTATCGCCTACGGCAAATATAAAATTGAATATCAAGATGTTATAAAATTGCTTATCCAAAACTCAGGTTAATATTTGGTTAATCTCGATTTCACTTAGACTTGTTGCCTTTATAATTTTAGCAAGTGGAACACCCATTTTAGATAATGATTTGGCTACTTCTTTTATTCCTTCTATTTTCCCTTTCTCTAAACCACATAAATTATATAATTTACAAAAAATATTTACACAAATAAATGTCATAAAATATTAATATTCAATAAAATACAAATACACTATGTGTAACTTTCAATTACGATTTATATAATAACATCATCTACTTTACACTACTACCATAATTAACTATTTTTTAATACAAACAAATTGTATTACTTTTGCGAAAATTTTTACGGATTTTATAACAAAAATTACAGTAACAAAGAAATTTTATTTAAACATATATTTTAACACTACTGCCCGATAAAATTTCATTTATATTTTTATATTTTTGTTGTTCAATGTTTTAGAGTTCAAAATTAGCCTTTTTCAAAAAGTTACCCCTTGTTTTTCATCCGTCAAAAAGTGA
>WQYU01000155.1 GCA_009781075.1 Paludibacter sp.
CACGCAAACCGCAATCGTGATAATCTGAATATCGGTAATATATGCGCCAAAAAACTGATGCCCTACTTTCACTTCGCCTGTGCGCACGCTTTTGGTATCGTCGCCCCAAAGCATGGAAATCACATTTTGCAGAACAGTATAAAGTCCCAACGAGGCGAGCATCAATATCATGGGAGAGGCATTGCGTTTTCGCAAAGGTTTGTACAGGGCTATTTCGGATAACATTCCTACAGCGGTGGCGCAAACTATGGCTAAAGGAATGGATAGCCATACAGGGCTTTGGAGTTGTATGGAGAAAAGGTAGGTGAAATATGCGGAAAAGGTTAGGGTTATGGCGTGAGATAGATTGAAAAATTTAGCAGGATAATATATAATTGTAAAAGAGATTGCTATTAACAAATATACAATCCCTGTTATTACAATATTATAAACCAATTGTAGCATACTTCTACAATTTTATAATTTCACCATTTTCTATTTTATATAACCCTATGGTTTTAATAGGGTCTCCATTCTTATCGAAAGAGAAAACGCCCGAAAATCCTTGTATTTCTTTCATTTTGAATAATTCATTTTTGATTTCTTCTCCTGTTTTTGCTCCATTTAACAGCGCTTGATTAACAGCAATAAGCGCATCAACTCCATAAGCGGCAAAAACATCCAAATCAACGCCGCCAGAATATTTTAAGTATTTTGCATAAAAATCCGCATGAGTTGATTTTATTTTATCAAGATCATACTGATGACCGGGAAAAACAGTCCCATTTGACGATTTTTCAAATTTTTTCACTATATCAGGGTCATTCATTTGATTATTTCCAAGCCATTGGCAGGTCAAACCTAATTCCAATGCCTGTTTAAATACGGCAATCATTTCTTCATAACCTATTAAATAAACAACCTCTATTTTTTGTTGTTTTATTTTTGAAAGGATTGTTTTAAAATCGGATTGCCCCTGTTGAAAAGGAAATACAGTTACCTTTTCGGGATTACTGATGTTTTTCAAAAACGATTCTTTTAGTCCAACACCGTAATCATTGTTAGTATGGATAATAGCTAACGATTTATTCGAAAAATTTGCATTGTAGTAATCGGCGCAAATGTTTGCTTCATAAATATCCGAAGGACAAGTTCTGAAAACATATTCGCCTGATTGTGATATTTCGGGCGCACCGGAAGCGGAAGAAATCAAAACTACTTTACTTTGATTGGCAATAGGCGCCATAGCCATTGTTACGGAACTGCTTTGCGCCCCAAAACAGATTTGAATATTTTTAGTTTGAATCAATTGCTGCAAAGCATTAATCCCTGTTTTGGGATCTAATTTGTCATCTTCAAAAGAAATATTAATTAACGGCAAGTTCGCTTTCATGCGTTCTGCATTAATAATATCTGTTTCTGCAAGCAAAGCAGCTTGCAGCGTTTTTCCATACTTGGACATTTGTCCGGTTAGTTGTTGGATTGAACCAATTTCGATATTCTTGGCCTTGTTTGTACAAGAAAAAAGGGATGAGATAAAAAACAAAAGATAACATAATTTTACTTTCATATTATTAAATCTAAGATTCTTATTTTATTAAGTTCTTTTTATACGGATAAAATATTGTTTAAATTCATTATCAAACTTAGTTTTTAATTCATTATATTTTTCCTTATCTATTGTAATATATTTTATATCATCTACTTTGTTGTCAATGTAAATCTCATGCAATTTTGGTGTTTCTTTATCAAAAAAAAAGTTATTAAATTTATCCAATAATCTTCTTGCCAATTCGGAATCATTTGAATCAAAATCAAAAAGGTTAGATCCTTTGTACTTATCCCAATTGTACCAAACATTAAAAACATTATTAATAGTCAAATTATGTAGATTTATTTTGTCATTTGTTTCTTTCCAAAATTGGAAAAAATCAACTACTGTAAAATGCTTGGAATATAAATTGGTTATCTCTTGAATATCTTCTTTAACATTTTCTTTTAAATCTTTTTGTAATAAATTAAACAAATATTTTACATAGTTATCTTTTTCCCACAAAGACAAATAATACGCTTTTATAACATTAAATGTATTATAATCGTTTATATGATAAACACCTTGTTCATTATAATTAATCTTATCATCAATTCTTTGGTGGCAAAAATCAGCGAATAACAAATTATGATTTTGAAAAAAATCATCTGTTTCGTTTTTATCATAAAATAAAGCAAAATCGAGTAAATATCCTTTACTTGTTTTGATATTGCCTTCTTTGAAATGGAATATTTTCTCCTTACAATCCTCGAAATTCTCAATGATTATTACTTTGGATTCAATATCCATAAAATATTCAACTAATAAAGTCGTAAATAATTTTATGATTTGCACGTTGTCATAAACGACAGAATCTCTATATAGCAAATGAATTCGTCTTATTTTTATTAAATCTTTATTTGTAAAAGCATTGAGGAGTTTTTTATAGTAATCATGTACTGCGTTATCCGGTTCGGCATAAGTTTCTGGTAATATCATATTTGAAAACCACGCATAACTTTCTTTATTATTGGTTAACTTTTCAGCAATACTTATTGATTTAGCAAAAGCTGCATTCAAATTACCTATATGATCGGCCTTTATCACATCAGCAAAAGATAAAGATTGTTGATACATTATGTGTGATAACAAATGAGTGATTCTTTTTTCCGTTTGAGTGTTGTTATCATAGTACTTTTCTTTTATTTCACCTCTCTTTTTTTTAACATCTTCCAACAAGCCATAATCTGAAAGTAAATCTTGAAAGTTAGTTTCTAATTCTTGTTTTTCTTTTACCAGTTGAAAAAAATACATTATCAATTTTATTAATGAATACAATCCAATAAAAGGTAAAGGGATTATTATCTGCGCCCACCATTTAAAAATGATACAATTTTCGTTCAAATTAATGCTACTTCTTATACATTCAATGTTTATTAGAGAAATAATTAGAGCGTAAATTGAAATTCCCCAGCAGAGTAGTATATGTTTAGTAATTAGATCATACAATTTATTTTTTGCCATCATTTTCTTGTCATCATTTTTTTTGTCAAAAAACAATTGCTTTACAATCAAGAAAATAATAGATAGAAGTGACAAAAACAAACCCACTTTAGGAATTGACAGACTTCCAGTAAATGCCAATGTAATTATAGAAACACCTAATCTGCCAATCAAAAAATCAGGACTTTTAAGATATTCTCCCCAATTTTTCATATTTATAATTTTGAAAAATTATTATTTAACTTTGATTGTATTCACTCATTATACCCCCAAAAAGCTCCTGTTGATAATTGGATATTCTCTTTAACTCTTTGCCAATAACACCTTCTATCACTTGCCTTTTATGTTCAACCACCACAAAAGTAACATATTTTTTATTCAAATCAAAAATGCAATTTTTCAAAATTTCTGAATTGCTAACATCCACCCCTGCAAACGGTTCATCAAGCAAAACTAATTTCGGAGAATGTACCAAAACGTTTCCAAAGGCAAGGAGTTGTTTTTCGCCGCCACTTAGATGAAAAGGCGTTCGCTTCCGTATCGTTTTCAGAATGGGTAGAACTTCAAATACTTTATTGACTCGTTCTTGTGCATCAGCTTTTGAATAAATACTTGCCGAAACAAGCAGGTTTTCTTCCACCGTAAAATCATCAAAAACATTCTTTTTTTGCGGCATATACACAATGCCGAGTTGTATCATTGCCGAAACGGGCAAGGCTGTAATGTCCTGTTCCTCAAAAAATACTTTTCCTTCCGGCGTCCATGGTTTCAGCAAACCGTAAATGGTTTTCAGCACAGTGCTTTTTCCCGACCCATTACCTCCGCTCAATAAAACGATCTCTCCCTTTTCTACTGAAAAAGATACGTCGGTCAGTACTTGCTTCTTTCCATATCCGGTAGTGATATGCTCCACGCTCAA
>WQYU01000156.1 GCA_009781075.1 Paludibacter sp.
ACAGGGTTATCATCAATAAATACAAATATACAACAGGGAATTTATAAAAATACATTCCCCGCTTTTTGTGTGTCATATCTTTTACGTCATTGCGATGGTGTTAGCCCAAAGCAATCCGGAAAAGTAAACTTTCTTACCTTTTTGGATTAATTTAAAAAAAGTTCAATATGAAGAAAGTATGTGGTTTAGATGTGCACAAAGATAATCAATATAATTTGAGACTACTTTATTATGCTTTACAAAAGTTAAATTTAGAGAATTTATCAAAAGATGGAGATGTTTCTAGACTTAATAGAGCAGATGCCTATTCGGAAATAATTTCCCTACATGATTTTCTCGACCAACAAAAAATCGTTTCAGAAATAGAAAAAATTGAAACGCAAATAGCCGAAGCGCAGAAAATAATTGACGAAATACCTGCAGCAAAAAACGCGGTGTTGAAAAAATATTTATAAAAATTTTAAGTATAAATGTTCTATGTAAACTATATCACATAGCCTCTATCATATAAATTTGTTATCTTTGATAACATAACTATCACAATTTTTTGCAAAAATTATTTTGTATTTTTACGATTTCTCGCTATTTTACTTTATCTTTGCATCTCTGAAATCGGGGCATAAATAAATAATTATTATTTATACAAATAATATTTTGCCTTGATTACCAAATATTTATACTTTGTAAACGCAACCTAAAATTTGTTTATTTAACATGAAAATATCTGTAAATAAATTAGTATCATTAGATTACCAATTGTATGCCGATGGTGTAAACGGTAAGTACGAACTTGTAGAAGAAACCACTCCCGAACGTCCTTTGACTTTTATTTTTGGAACAGGCAGTATGTTGCCAAAGTTTGAGGAATCTCTTTTGGGGCTTCAAGAGGGAGACAAATTTGAGTTCTCAATAGAGCCAAACAACGCTTATGGTGAATATATTGACGAAAATGTCGTTGAATTGGAGCGAGCGATTTTTGAAGTTGATGGCAAATTTGACGAAACTAAAATTTTTGTAGGCAATGTAATCCCGATGAAAGACCGAAGCGGTACACATTTTCAGGCAGAAATTGTGAGCATTAGCCCGACACACGTTACTCTTGATTTGAATCATCCTCTTGCAGGCGATACTCTTCATTTTAATGGTCAAGTTCGTCAAGTACGAGAACCAAGTAGCGAAGAACTTGCAACATTGAGTGGCGGCGGCTGTAGCAGCGGTTGCGACAGTTGTTCGGATGGTTGCTCAAGTTGTTGAATATGAATACTTTCGGGAGAAATTTTCGTCTTACATCTTTTGGAGAATCGCACGGAGTAGGAATTGGCGGTGTGATTGACGGTTGTCCGTCTGGTTTGGATGTAAATTTTGATTTTTTAAAAAATGAAATGCAGCGTAGGCGTCCTGCACAATCTTTATTCACCTCTGAACGTACTGAAAGCGATGAAGTAATGTTTCTTTCAGGAATTTTTGAAGGGAAAACCACGGGAAATCCCATTGCTTTTATTATTAAAAATGAAAATGCTCAAAGCGCTGATTATGAAAATATAAAAACCGTTTTTCGCCCATCTCATGCCGATTTTACTTATTATAAAAAATTTGGTAATGTCGATTTTAACGGAGGCGGACGCAGTTCGGCACGTGAAACTGCCGTTAGAGTGGTTGCCGGAACGTTTGCAAAAATGATATTGCGCAACAAAGGAATTTCTATCAATGCTTTCACTTCACAAATCGGAGATTTTAAAATTTCGGTTTCGATAGAAGAAATTGATTTTTCACAAATAGAAAAAAGTCCGGTACGCTGTCCTCAGGAAGATGTTGCAGAAAAAATGTTTGTTTTTTTACAAGAAATAAAAGAAAATGGCGACAGTATTGGCGGAACAGTAACTTGCATTGTATCAGGGCTTAGTGCAGGTATAGGCGAACCGATTTTTGATAAACTTCAGGCTCGGCTCGCCTATGCAATGATGAGCATCCCTGCCGCACATGGTTTTGATTATGGCGCCGGTTTTGAAGGAATTTCACAAAAGGGCTCACAACAGAATGATATTTTTATTTCAAAAAACAACAAAATAATTACCGCTACCAACAATTCGGGAGGTATTCAAGGTGGAATTTCAAACTCGATGCCGATTTATTTCAGAGTGTTATTCAAACCAACAAGTTCCATTTCAATAGCACAGCAAACAGTTGATATTGAGGGAAACACAACTGAAATAAAAATTAACGGCAGGCATGATATTTGTGTTGTTCCACGTGCTGTCCCTATTGTTGAGGCGATGACAGCAATTAGTTTGGTAGATTTTCTTTTAGCAAAGAATTAGAATATTGCATTTTTTGGCGTGCGCGGGAAAGGAATCACGTCGCGGATATTTGTCATTCCTGTAACGAAAAGTAGCAACCGCTCAAAACCCAGTCCAAAGCCCGAATGTGGAGCCGTACCAAAACGGCGCGTATCCATATACCACCAAATATCTTTTTGAGGTATGTGCATTTCTTCTGCACGAAGTTTAAGTTTTTCAAAATCTTCCTCACGCTGAGAGCCGCCAATAATTTCACCGATTTTTGGAAACAGGACATCCATTGCACGAACCGTTTTGCCATCGTCATTTTGTTTCATATAAAAACTTTTTATTTCCTTTGGATAGTCGGTCAAAATTACGGGCTTTTTAAAATGCTCTTCAACCAAATAACGCTCGTGTTCACTCTGCAAATCAGTTCCCCAGACAACAGGATATTCAAATTTCTTTCCGTTTTCAACAGCATTCTCCAAAATTTCTACTCCTTTTGAATAACTAAGGCGTACAAAATCATTTTCAGTAACAAATTTAAGCCTGTCAATAAGTTCATTATCATACATTTGCGCAAGGAAATTCAAATCGGCGGTACAATTTTCCAACGCCCAGCACACACAAAATTGGATAAATTCTTGCGCCAAAGTCATATTTTCGTCAATTTCGATAAAAGCAACTTCAGGCTCAATCATCCAAAATTCAGCCAGATGACGCGGAGTATTTGAGTTTTCTGCGCGAAAAGTGGGACCAAAAGTGTAAATTCCACCAAGCGCCATCGCCCCAAGTTCCCCTTCGAGTTGCCCTGAAACGGTTAATGCTGTAGATGCCCCAAAAAAATCGTTAGAATAATCAATTGTACCGTTATTTTTTTCTAAATTATTCAAATCCAGCGTAGTAACCTGAAACATCTGCCCTGCCCCTTCGCAATCGGAACTTGTAATTATCGGCGTATGAAAATAATAAAAACCCTTTTGGTGGAAAAATGTGTGAATCGCAATCGCCATATTATGTCTTATTCGGAAAATTGCCCCAAAAGTATTTGTACGTGGACGCAGATGTGCTATTTCACGTAAAAATTCGAGCGTGTGTCCTTTTTTTTGCAGAGGATAGGTATCGGGGTCAGCCGTGCCGTAAATATCTATTTTATCTGCCTGAATTTCAACTGTTTGACCTTTGCCTTGACTTTTAACTAAAATCCCTTCAACAGCAATGGCTGCGCCTGTTGTAATTGGTTTAAGAAAATCTTCGCCAAATTTTTCATTATCTACCACAATTTGAATATTATCAATAGCAGAGCCATCGTTTAAAGCGATAAAACTAACATTCTTGTTGCCGCGCCGAGTGCGCACCCAACCCTTTAACAAAAATTTTTCACCAAAACTCTGACTTTTTATTGCATCATTTACTCTTGTTCGTTGCATATTATTATTCAATTTTTTTGAAATTACCAATTCTTAATATCTTTATTTTTTCTGCAAAAGTACAAAAAACTTATAAATACCCGTTGGCGGAATTAATTAAGTGCATATTTAATTTTACCAATAGGTCTGTTGTTAAGTATTGTAAAGCCGTAACCGCTGTGATTTTTGACAAAACGCGTGTAAAAAATCCACTCACATCTTTTGCATAATTTCTCAATAA
>WQYU01000157.1 GCA_009781075.1 Paludibacter sp.
TTCGGCTTGCGTAAAGTCTAATTCGACGCCGCTGAAACGCGCTTCAATAGAGACATTTTTCACTTTTCCCTGCGTCCATTTTTCCTTAGAACCTGAAAAAACATATTCCTTATACACAGTGTCGCCGCTTTTTGTCGTGACATTTTTTTCAAAATCTTTGAAATACGTATTCCATTCGGGATGCTTGCTGCTCCATGTTTCGGAATCTTTCATTTCATTTTTTCGCGTTGTGGCTTTAATAATAAAACCAATGCCTACCGCAATAATAACCACGGGTATAATAAAACCGCCCAGGCTTAGAGGGAAAATTTTAGGTAATAAAAATAGCGCTCCAATGACGATTAACACAAGACCGGCGGATTTATGGTCCTGCTTTTTATCGACCAGCAGAATAATACCAATGGCAATAAGCAACATTTGCCATGAAATAATCAGTGGATGCACATCGGGAAGAAAGAATCCCATTTTGTCAAATAACAAAAAGGCTCCCACCATCATAATAATAACTCCTGCGACAATTTTTTTCATATCAATTTCAATTTTTTAATTAA
This sequence comes from Paludibacter sp., assembly GCA_009781075.1. GTDB lineage: Bacteria > Bacteroidota > Bacteroidia > Bacteroidales > Paludibacteraceae > WRGS01. The sequence goes on from WQYU01000157.1 coordinate 552, forward strand.
TAATTTTGTTTCAAAAATTTATATGCAAAATTAACGGGATTAATATATTTCTACAATAGCTATTCGACGAAAGCCGGCGGATTTTCGATGAATGACCGGATTTTTCCGGTGAAAGCAAGTAAATATAAGAAAATTTAGCTAACTCTCAACTCTCAACTCTCAATTCTCAACTTTAACCGTATATTTTTCATCTTCTTTTCATTTTAGAATCTGATGCAAATTTACGGTATTTTTCCTTTATGTCATATACCTAATTTTAGGTATGCCTTCTAACTATAATTAGGTATTGACATGATTATCAATCGGCTGTACTTTTGTAACGTCATAATATTAATTAATACTGAAAAATAATGGATACTGAAAAGAATATCAATGACGACATCCTGTTTCTTGCTGAAAAATTGTCGTATAACAACAATCTACTGATAAAACAATGTGAAAATTGGCTTTCGGAAGAAGCAGGCAACAAAAATATGGAGAAACGGATTAGGGAAAGGAGAAAAAAAGAATTGAATTGTAAATTGCCATAATAAAATTTACTCAATAGTATCAGACGTTCTTTGACATATTGGTTTACACGTAAATTAGTTGAGAGTTGAAAGTTGAGAGTTGATTTTGTATCATTCAAATATACTATCCCATAACCCTTATTTCCCAAAGCCCCCTTAGTAGCATAAAAAAATATCTCTCCACCCCTGCCCTTATTCCCTTATTTTTTTGTATATTTGCGCAATATTTAACTAAAAACTCAATAAAAACTATGGAAGTTCAATACAACAACCTTTATACACATTTCGTCTTTACAACACAAGATAGATTTCCCTGTATATCTGAAAATCATCGTGAACGCATTGAAAAGTATATTACAGGTATTGTCAATAATCATCAATGCAAAATGTACGCCATATATGCTAATCCGGAGCATGTTCATTTCTTAGTTTCACGCGACCCTGCTATGGGTGAAAAAGAATTAGCCGATTTGATTGCAAAAGCGTCCGAGATATTTATCAACAATAACAAGTTGTGCAAAGGAAAATTTTATTGGCAATCTTCCTGTTCGGCATTTTCAGTATCAAAGAGAGATATTGATAAGGTATGCAAGTATATTTTAAATCAACCGAAGCATCATAAAAGGCAAACATTTACTGATGAATACGGCGATTTTTTAAGATTTTATCAAAATACGCTGTCCGAAAAAATAAGGGAATAAGGGAGGGAGGTGTCTGTATCCTGTCTGCTACTAAGGGGGCTTTGGGAAATAAGGGTTATGGGATAGTATATTTGAATGATACAAAATCAACTTTCAACTTTCAACTTTCAACTAATTTGCGTGTAAACCAACAAAAAGAGTTTACACGCTTTTTTTATTTATGAAAATCAATGACTGTTCCTCATAGCAATAACGGTATGCAGATTGTTCTGTTTAATTTCGATGATAATTACCCCGGCTCCGTTACGTTTAATTTACTGCCCGGACCGTATAGCAACAGTGTGATCATACAATGTCAGTTTAACACGCCAAAGCTGGCAAAAATTGATAGCGCAATGGTAGCCCGACTTGGTCCATCTATCGGTATTAAGTCAATAAAAATCGGTTCAAACAATCCTGTTCCATTTGCGTTCTGAAGAAGCGCCCGAATCGGCTTTTACCGAATGCCATCTATAAAATTTTTATCACAGACTCAGGTTATTAAGTTATCCTGATTAATTTTTCCTTCTGAACGGCGGCTTCACCACTTTCGCCTCAATATCTTTCTCACGGATGCGAACAAAAACAGAGGTATCCAAAGTCGAATATTCCGGTTTGACGTAACCGAGACCGATGGCTTTCCGCAAAAAAGGCGACATACTACCCGATGTTACTACGCCGATAATTTCACTTTCAGCATTAACAATCTCATACCCGTGACGGGCAATGCCTTTGCCAACCATTTCAAAACCGACTAATTTCTTCGTAAGTCCTTTGGCTTTTTCGGCTTCCAGCAACGGACGGGAAATAAAATTATTCTCTTCGGTAAACTTGGTGATCCAACCCAATCCTGCTTGAAGCGGTGAAGTATTATCGTCCAATTCATTGCCGTACAAAGGAAATCCCGCTTCCAAACGTAGCGTATCGCGGGCGCCAAGTCCGGCAGGTTTAATGCCATATTCGGAACCAGCTTCAAAAACGGCATTCCAGATTTTTTCTGCATACTGGGGATAAAAATACAATTCAAATCCGCCGCAGCCGGTATAACCGGTATTGGAAATGATTACGTTGTCCACGCCTGCAATTTTTCCGGTTAGAAATGAATAATACGGTATAGTTGATAAATCAGTCTCCGTCAGTTTTTGCAGCGTTTTCAGCGCTAAAGGACCTTGAATCGCTAATTGTGAAATATTATCTGAAGCATTCTGCAACTCAGCGCCTTCGGTATTGTTTTCCACGCACCAGTTCCAGTCTTTTTCAATATTGGCGGCATTGACCACAAGCATGAATTTTTCCGGTCCGTAGCGATAGACCAGCAAATCGTCAACAATTCCGCCTTTCTCGTTCGGGAAACAGGAATATTGCGCTTTTCCGACCGGCAGGGCTGCTACGTCGTTGGATGTTATTTTTTGGATAAAAGCCTGCGCTTTAGGTCCGTTAATCCAAAACTCGCCCATGTGGGATACGTCAAATACGCCAACTGCATTGACTACGGTGTTGTGTTCGTCCGAGATGCCCGAATATTCAACAGGCATGTCGTAACCGGCAAATTCCAGCATTTTTGCGCCGAGCGCATGGTGGATTTTGTTGAAAGGAGTTTTTTTCATATTGATAAACATATCATAATTTGAAAACAAAAGTACTAATTATTTTTCAAACAAAAATTTTTTAAAATTTGTTTATCTTTCATGCAACGTTTTTTGTATTTTTAGCGTCAATGTAATAAATAATCATAATAAAAAATGTATGAAAAAACAATATGGTTTACTATTAACTCTTGTAGTTATTCTTTTGGCATCTTGCAATAAACATGACAAAATCGTTGATGATGACTCGTTAATTTTTAGTTATCATCGTCATGGCGGTTGGAGCGGATTGGATGAAAAATTGAAAATCAATGCAAATATGACAGATTATTCAATCAGTTATATCGCTTATCCGCCAACAGGAAATCCTAAAAGTTATCAAACGACAATTAAAACTTCAGCAGAACAATGGAATTATTTGAAAGCAACTTTTGATTTGGAAACTTTTAAAAAAATTCAAGATGGTTACTGTCAGGCATGTGTTGATGGAGTTGATGAAGAATTTTCCGTTACAAAAGATAGCATAACCTACTCATTTTACAATGGAGGAGGAGATGAACATTATAAGCAAATGCAAGAATTTTTTGATACAATAATAAA
>WQYU01000158.1 GCA_009781075.1 Paludibacter sp.
AAATGTACGAAAAATATTGGGTTTAGATTCTTTTTTAATATGAAAAATTGATGTTTAGCGCAGAGGTCTGTATTTTTATGAGTTTGTGTGTAATAAATACAAAAATTTAATGCTACCTTTGCATTTTGCAATCGTGGTAATTGATGAAATAATAATCTATATATTACTTTAAAATTCCTTGATTATCAACAATTTAATTTTGAATATTTTTTTAACAAATCCCAATAATTACGGAAAAATGATAATTATTCAATCCGTTTCGGAATTAAAAAATTATATAAAAAAAACCAAAATCTCCGGCAAAAGTATTGGTTTTGTTCCTACGATGGGCGCACTGCATCAGGGACATTTATCGTTGGTGCAACGCGCTGTAAATGAGAATGATAATGTTGTTGTCAGCATTTTTGTAAATCCGACACAATTTAATAATAAAGAAGATTTGGCAAAATATCCGCGCACTTTGGAGCGTGATGCTGCAATGCTTCAAGCATCGGGCTGTGATGTTATTTTTTGTCCTGAAAAAGAAAATATTTACTCGGAAAACGAACTTACAAATACTTTTGAATTTGATTTTGGAGGGCTTGATAAAGTGATGGAGGGAAAATTTCGCCCGAATCATTTCAACGGGGTTGTACAAATTGTGAGCAAACTTTTTGAACTTGTACAGCCGACACGCGCATATTTTGGCGAAAAAGATTTTCAACAACTTGCAATTATTCATCGCATGAATGAATTGCTTGGATTTGGGGTGGAAATTGTTGATTGTCCGATAGTTAGAGAGCCGAGCGGACTTGCGATGAGTAGCCGAAACGAAAGGCTTTCGCAAAATCAGAGAAAAGTCGCTTCAAATATTTATAAAATATTATCGGAAAATACTAATTTTGCACCTGAAAAATCGCCGCATGAACTCGTCGAAATTATTGAGTGTAAAATAAATTGTATCAATGGTTTAAAGGTAGAATATGTAGAAATTGCCGACAGGCAAACACTCAAAACGGTAAATGATTGGTCGAAGCCATCAATTGTTTGTGTAGCAGTGTTTTGTGGCGATGTTCGATTGATAGATAATATGAAAATTGAAAAATTTTTGTAAAAATGTATAATTTTTTTTATTTAAAATAAATAATGTTTGTAGAAATATTAAAATCAAAAATACATCGCGTAAGCGTTACAGATGCGAATTTGAATTATATTGGCAGCATCACTATCGACCGCGATTTGATGGATGCGGCAAATATTTTACCTTATGAAAAGGTTTCTGTCGTCAATAATAATAATGGCGAACGCTTTGAAACTTATGTTATAGAAGGAAAGCGCCAAAGTGGTGAAATTTGCCTCAACGGGGCAGCAGCAAGAAAAGTACAGGTCGGCGACATAATTATTATAATGGCTTATGCTACAATGGATTACAACGAAGCACGCACTTTTAAACCCATAATTATTTTCCCGGACACGGTGACAAACAAATTGTAATTTTTTTATTTTATTGCTAAAAAATTATTGGCAATTTTGTTGATAAATAATATACAATTCATATCTTTATGAGGAAGTATTTGAAAAAAATATATATTTTTCTATTATTTTTTATTGCAGTTACTTCGCTATATGCACAGACTGCGTATTATGGAAAAATTAATAAATATTCTAATCTTTATCGTTTGTCGTCCGGACATTCGGCAATTTTAGCGTGGCTACCTGAAAATACTACTGTTTTTGTTACTTCGGATATTGCTGTAAATGGCTTTATTCCTGTAATTTACATTGAAAGCGGAATTGAAGGTTATGTATATCGCGATGCTACTAATTTTACTGAGCGCGTTGCAGAAATTCCAATCATACCGTCAGTTTCAAAATTTATACAACAAACTGATACTGTTGTACTTACAATTGTTAATAACACTTTACGCACATTGACTTTGAAAATTGACAATAATAATTACACAATTACAGGAGAAGACCAGAAACGGATTGTGCTTACGTCGGGACAGCACTCATATCTAATTTTCGGACCAAAATTTTTACCTGTTGTAGGTGTAGATACATTTAACAAGGGGAAAAATTACACATGGAAAATACAATCAATGAAAATCGGTTAATTAATTGCAATTAATAATAAATATTATTAAAAAAAACACTAAAATTATAATATAAAATGTTGAATCTCAAATATATAACGGATAATCCGCAAGATGTAATCAGTCGTTTGGCAAAAAAACATTTTGATGGTGAAAAATTTATAAATCAAGTAATCGAACTTGACAAAAACAGAAAGCATACCCAGAACGCACTCGACAATTTTTCTGCAAAAATGAATGCGTTGTCCAAAGAAATAGGAATTCTTTTTTCACAAGGAAAAACGGATGAGGCAACCGCAGCAAAGGCAGAAACCGCTGATTTGAAAGAAAAGATTAAAATATTTAGTGAAAAACTCACGGAAATTGAGCAAAACATTTCGGAAATTTTAGTTACTATCCCGAACCTTCCTCATGTGAGTGTTCCCGAAGGGAAAAATGCAGAAGACAATATTGTCGAGCGTCAAAATGGCGAAATTCCAACGCTTTACGATGGAGCAGTTCCTCATTGGGATCTGGCAAAACGCTACGATTTAATTGATTTTGAACTTGGAGTAAAAATCACCGGCGCCGGTTTCCCTGTTTATAAGGGTAAAGGTGCGCGCTTGCAGCGTGCGCTGATAAATTTCTTTTTAGATAATGCCCTGCTTGCAGGTTATGCAGAAGTGCAGCCGCCATACGTTGTCAATTCGGCATCGGGCTACGGAACAGGGCAACTGCCTGATAAAGAAGGACAAATGTACCATGCACAAATTGATGATTTATATCTAATTCCAACAGCCGAAGTGCCTGTTACAAATATTTATCGCGATGTAATTTTAGAGGAAAAAGATTTGCCGATAAAAAATGTTGCGTATTCTGCCTGTTTTCGCCGTGAGGCAGGTTCTTATGGAAAAGATGTGCGTGGTTTAAATCGCTTGCATCAGTTTGATAAGGTGGAAATTGTTAGAATAGATACGCCTGAACATTCGTATCAATCTTTAAATGAAATGGTAATATATGTCGAAGGTTTGATTCAAAAACTTGAATTGCCGTACAGAATTTTGCGTCTTTGCGGCAGTGATATGAGTTTTACTTCCGCATTGACTTTCGATTTTGAGGTATTTTCGGCTGCTCAGCAACGCTGGTTGGAAGTCAGTTCTGTTTCAAATTTTGAGAGTTTTCAGGCAAACCGTCTTAAATGCCGTTACCGTACAGCCGACAAAAAAACTCAAATTGCTCATACCTTAAATGGGAGCGCTTTGGCTTTACCGCGCATTGTTGCCGCACTTTTGGAAAATAATCAAACACCCAAAGGAATTGTAATTCCAAAAGTTTTACAAAGTTATTGCGGATTTGAAATGATTGATTGACAAAGATAATGGCGCCAACAATAGTTTGTAAAAGTTTTCAAAAATAATATTTTTGTCTCGTCCTGAAATATGTTTACACCACAAAGAGCAAAGATGTCAACTTATGTTAGGATTAAAATCAAAAATTAAAGGCAAAAAATCGTTAAACTTTAACGAAAACATAAAGTGCCAAATCGTAGAAGATTATCTTCAAAGTGGCTTGCCCAAGAATGCGATTTGGGAAAAATACACAAGTCAGCAATCTGAGTATGGCAAAATTTTGTTATGTATGCGTAAATATGGTTATACTTCAGAAAATCAAGAAAAAATTATTAACCTGAGTTTTGGATAAGCAATTTTATAACATCGTGATATTCAATCTTATATTCGCTGTAGGCGATAAATATCAATGGAAAATATAATGTTTCCGACCATATTAGCCTGTAGGGCTTTCATTGTGAATGTCCTAACGAACAAGATTTGTCGTTTGAAATTGTATTCTATTGATATGCAAGCCCTA
>WQYU01000159.1 GCA_009781075.1 Paludibacter sp.
GCAGCCCTACATTTATATGGAACCCTCTTGATAATCGCTCATATAAAAAGAGCCACTCTTTGGCTCCTTTTCCCATAATCAATGGCTCCCTTTTTGGACCCCTTCTTCAAGCGCGTTTCCAATTGATTTTATATCTGCTTGCGATGAAAAGAAGTCATTATTTTGGCCTGTAGAAGAAGGCGTTTTTAAAAACCAATATCCGGAAGCTCTTGCCTTGTACATGGCAATGTGTGAGGAATTAGGGGAAAAAGTGGATAGTCGGGCATTTGGCGATTTATTGCTTTGCCCATGCTGTGGACAGTATTATTTTGATTATGATGACATTTGCGTAGTATGCCGTGGTTGCGGATGGCATAAAAATGGCGCAAACCTGGACGAATACAAGGCCGAATGGGAAAAGCAGTTAGCGGCTGAGCCACCACTGATTTACCCGTGTCCCGTATGTGGAACGCCGGATCAGTTGAGTTACGAACGTTTTTACGAAATCTGTTCTGTATGTGGATGGGAGGACGACGGTTTGCAATACGAAGAACCAGATTATGAGAATGGCGCAAATCCTATGTCTCTAAATAGGGCAAAAAGAATGTGACAGAATGGGGAGGCCATATATGACAGTTATCCACATCCGAACAAAGCAGGTGAAGAATGATGGACTTAATAGACCTGCAACGTAAAGTTGAACTAATGCGTTCCTATGATTTGGATAACCCGTATCACATGGATGATTTTTACGAGAACATATTTAAGCCTGTTAGCAAAGCAATTGCAGAAAAGCAGAAAACGACACAGCCGTAATAGATTTTATCGCAAATTGCAATATCGAAGACAGGGAAAACCTTTTTACTGCCCTTGAGGATGGCATTATTGATAGGGTGACGGCCGGGGAACAGTCAGATGCCTTTAAACTTTACGAAAAATTGTGTAGTGAATATAACATCAACCCTATTCCACCGGATGACATGAAAACATCAAAGGCAAGAATGAGAGAAGCACAACGGGAGCTTGAAGAGATGTGGGAAGCGGAGTACGGAGATAGGGAAGAAGATTTCTAAAGGGAGACAGATAACGCCAATTTTGATAAAAGATAAATTATCCTGTAATCAACAGTGGTTAACCATAAATTGCGTTAATTATCACGACCAGAATGCTTTATCCCAACATGCCGTTTAACCTGGCTTAAAACCATTGGTTTAAATGGCTATTTTTATTTATATTTCAATATGTATTATAGCTTTAACGTCTAATATCATTCATGATAGTTGACGAACCCCTATAGCCATGATACAATAAATAAAACGGGATAGGGGGCCTGGCATAATGGAAAATAAAAAGGTTTACGGTTATGTAAGGGTAAGTACAGACACACAATCAGAAAAAGGATACGGGTTAGATACCCAGCGGCAAGCCATTGAAAAATACTGCATGGATAACAGCCTGGAGCTTTTAGAGACATTCGAGGATAAAGGCATATCAGGCACGGAGGCCATAGAGAACGACGGCGACGAACTGATAAGCAAACGGAAAGGGCTACTACAACTGCTTTCTGTCCTTAACGGCACGAATACCATTGTCGTACTGAACACAAGCCGCTTATGGCGAAGTGATATAGCGAAGGTTTTAATACGCCGAGAAATAGAACGGAAGCACGGCGAAGTTATCAGCATAGAACAGCCGCGATACAGCATTTACAAAAAAGACCCTAGCGAAGTATTGATAAACGGCATGTTTGAATTGCTGGATGAATACGAACGTATCAGCATAGCACTAAAGCTTGCCAAAGGTAGAACGACCAAAGCTAATAAAGGAGACAAGCCAGCCGGTGTAACACCTTATGGTTACAAATATTCCGAGAATAAAAAAAGTGTCGTCGTCGATGAGGGGGAAGCGGCCACCGTTAAAAGGATGTACAGCCTTTCACAGACAGGTAAGACCTTACAGCAAATCGTAGATATGCTAAATAGTGAAGGCATTGTTACAAGGCAGGGTAATGCCTGGACAAAAGGCACGGTACACGGTATGTTAAGAAACGATTTTTATACCGGTGTACTCTCTCACCAACAGACCAGCATAAAGGGCAACCATGAAGCCATCATAAGCAAAGTACAGTTTGGTAAAGTACAAAAGCAACTTGAACGGCGACATAAATAAAGACGGGACAGTTAGTAAACGTCCCGTCTTTATTTATAGGCAGCGAGAGCGATTTATTGGGCAGAAAACAAACAAAGGCTGAATCCGGTTAGTTGGAGGAAATTCCCTGTAAACCTTAAAGTTACTGTAATTCCGATAGTATTTATGTTCAAACAATATTTATATTCAAACAAGTTGCCTCGATTCAAAAACTGTCATAAACAAAAAGAGGTGGAGATTACATGAAGAAGATTTCATTTTTTTTATTTGTAATAATTTTTAGTATTAACTCAATTTATTGTATAAGTGCTAACAGTGACATTACAGTGACATATAATAGTGAATCTATAAAGTTTGACCAGCCACCAGTAATACAAAACAACCGTGTACTTGTTCCTTTAAGAAATATTGCAGACTCATTAGGTGTAAAAATTGAATGGGATGGAGAACAGCAAAAGGTCTTTTTTTTTAACCGACAAGGCCAAGGTTATTTCTTATATATTAACGATCCAACCCTTTATTGTGATAATGGTGCCGGTATAAAAATAGACAAATTACCTCTTGATGTTGCTCCATTAATAATTAATAATCGAACGATGGTTCCGCTTAGGGTAATAGCAGAGAGCTTTGATTTAAATGTTAACTGGGACGATAATACGAAAACAGTATCAATATCTGATAGCAATAAAGAATCTACTGACAGTTACAGTAATATACAAATAGAATACAATGGTAAATTTTATAATTTATACGAGCTGCCTGGAACAGGTAAGTATAGCGATTGGAGACAACTAAAAGGATTCCCAGACAAAAATTTGCTTAATGTATATTTTCAACACGATACTAATCACATTTCATACAAAACAGAGTACACAGGCAAATATGATTTTGAAAAACCTGTAACCTGGACAGATCAGCTTGGTTTGACGCACAATACAACAATTGGAGAACTATTTGCAATTCAAACTGATATTGGCTCTGATGCAATACACGGAATGGAAGAAAAATATGGCGCTATGTATGATGAATGGTTTGAATTATTAACCATTGATTATGATCATTATGTGCAAAAATATTTGATTGGAATTGGTGAGATGACCAATCCTAATTCAGATTGGCGAATAAATCCTGTCATAGATGCACCTCCAATTACCGACTTAACAAATAAAAGAACAACTGTAACATATGATAATAATAATTATGATATTTATTCAATTGAATCTACAAACAAAGATTGGAGACAACTTAAAGGTTTCTATGGGGAAGACTTTATGGATGTATTTTTTGCGTTAGGTATGAAAATATCAAACGACACATATGAAGTTAAGTATAATATAAGCCTCAAGGAACCATTTGAAAAAGATATAATATGGATTGGGTTAGACAATAACACTAACACAACCAAAATCGATGTTTATAACGCTGCTATTTATAAACAAAATCCTAGTATAATAGAATATTATGCAGACAAAGGTATTCATTCTTATATAATTTCAGCAGAGGATAAAAAATCATATGATGATTGGTACTATTACTTTAATGGCTTATATAAACAATTTGTCATAGAACATTTGCAGTCAATAGGAATTAAGTCTATTAATGATGAAAAAAAGAACCGTTTGTTCAATGATCCAAAGTGGGCTACGCCCACAACCCAATAAAAACCACAGCTTATAAGACAGCCAGTTCAAAAAAATAATGCACTGCTCTCAGGAATATTGTAGAATAATGGTATCCAACACATAAACCCAATA
>WQYU01000160.1 GCA_009781075.1 Paludibacter sp.
AACCGTCTATTTTGAGCCGTTTATTGGCGATGACATACACACGCTAATCCAGCAAATCAAATTCAACACAACCGAAATCAGTGTAACCATTGACAATTCTATCCGACTTTTTAGTGAATGGCGTGATATGATTTCGTTTAAGAATATGGCAAAAAACGTTGTAAAAGACGATGTATTGGTGCAACTCTTTCTGTGCGACTTGCTCATTGGAACTATCTACAACGCAGGCAGTTTGTTTAAAGGCAAAGAAGACACTACTTTATTTACATACAGCAACGGCGTTTATGACGATGGAAAAAGACATTTTGATTTGGAAGTGCCTGAAATACACGCAAGTTTTTGGAAACGCTTTAAATTGCCGCCGACCAAAGAAGTGTATAACTACATTGCCGAACACCGCAATATGCTTTTTTCTGACGAATATCGCCGCGAACTTGGGGCGCAATATACCCCGAAAAAACTTGTAGAACTGCAATGGCAAATGCTTGCCAAACAGGATATTTTCCCCGACAGCGATGTTGTCTGGCTCGATTTCGCTTGCGGCACTTGCAATCTGCTTGTGGATATTCCGAACAAAAACAACTGTTTTGTTTCCACTTACGAGGCGGGAGATGTGAATATCTGCCGTGCAAACGGTTTTCAAAATGTGAAACAATACGATTTTTTGAACAACGACCGTATGCCGGAATTTTTGTATCGCGGCAACCAAACGAATATAGTTGATATAATCAGAGATATTAAAAAGCAGGTGGTTGTGGTGATGAACCCGCCTTATGAAGAAAACAAAGCGTTTTTGATTTTAAATAAAATTCAAAAAAATATTAAAAATTTTACCTGTTTTTGGTATTGTTCCGACAGCGACATAAAGAAAAAAGATAAACGAACAGCGTGGTTCTCTCACAAATTCAAAGTATTGGATTCTGCGTTGGTTAATGCGGAAATTTTTGGATTAAAACGATGGGGACTGGTGATGTCTGTGCTAAAATACGGCGGAAAAACAAGTCCTGTTTTATCTGATTTTAAACTGCAAGTATGGGAAACCAAACAAAATAGCGGCACAAAACAATGGGAATTGCTCGATGTTCGCAATGGCAAGCCGCTGATATATCAAGAAAGAATAACTTATCTTGATTATATAAGAAAAAATATCATTGCAAAAAATACAGGCGGAAAGGAATTGCATAAAATGGGATACAAAGGCGGAGTTTTTTATCTTGACAATGAAAAAAAAGATTTTTCAATATCACTTTCAAACATAGAGATTGCACTTGTTGCGTCAGGAACTATTTGGAACAGTGATAGTAAATGGCACGATGATACCATTTATTGTCCGCTCGATAGCGAAGGAAATGTTAAAGAGTTTGACAGTCAAATGATTGCCGACAGTATTTTGTTGGCAATGTGCTACAAGTCCAACAAAGCAAAAGAAGGATTTTCTATTTTTACGGAAAAAGAATTGGAATTGCCCGCTCACTCGCTCAAAACAATGAAAAACGGACAAATGTTTTATGACTGGTTTGCTCCATACAAAGCAAATTTATCGGCAGAAGGCATTGACTTGTATAACAAAATGCTTGAAGTTTATAAATATTACTTTCGATATTTTGGCATAAATGCGGATAAAAATGTCGGTTTAAACGAGTTGAAACTTGCCATTATGCAACAAAAAGTGAATGCAACAGCCGAAAAGCAGTGTTTTGACACTTCCATAACCGGCAACAACAATGGTTCGCGTATCGGTGCGGGCAGCAAATGGACTCCAAAAACAGCCGACAGATTACACGACACAACAATTTTTGGCGAATACGACCTCGCCCTCGTTACCCTTATGACCAAGCAATACGCCCGATTTATCGCCTACGGAATGATAGAGGCAATGCCAAGTTGCGTAAGGTGATTTGCAATTACGAATTACGAATTAAAAATTACGACTTGCAAATAAAAATAAATAATATTATGAAACAAGATAATATCATACAGGAAAAATCTTTTGCTTTTGCAATACGCATTGTAAAATTATACAAATTTTTGTGCGAAGAAAAGAAAGAGTTCGTACTGTCAAAGCAAATTTTACGTAGCGGAACTTCTATTGGAGCAAACATTGAAGAATCTATCGGCGGACAATCTGATAAAGATTTTTTATCAAAAATTTCAATAGCATACAAAGAGACACGCGAAACAGTTTATTGGTTAAAATTACTTTTGGCTACCGATTATCTGAATCAGGAACAAGCCGATAGATTGCTCAAAGATGCCGAAGAAATATGTAAAATTCTTGGGAAAATTCAAATCACCATAAAAAATCGTAATTCGTAATTTTTAATTCGTAATTCGTAATTTTTTGGGGGCGGAGATTGGTGTTTGTGTATGCGAAACAGCGGTAAAGTTGGTTAAATTTTTTTTATGTGCTATTTTTGCCTGTAAAGGCAATATTTTCATAACCGCAGGTAAGGCGATAGCCGCAACCTGTGGACAAAAACGAACAAACATCTGCCTGTAAGGCAGTACAAAGAGATGATAAAAGTACTGCCCTTCGGGCAGTATTGAGTAGTTCGTTTACCGCAGGTCGTTGACACTGCGGTTATTAAAATAAAGCCCATTCGGGCTAAAAAAAATTTTGCATTTTTATGTGCTATTTTTGCCTGTAAAGGAAATATTTTCATAACCGCAGGTAAGGCGATAGCCGCAACCTGCGGACAAAAAACGAACAAACATCTGCCTGTAAGGCAGTACAAAGCGATGATAAAAGTACTGCCCTTCGGGCATAATTGAGTAGTTTATCTACCGCAGGTCGTTGACACTGCGGTTATTAAAATAAAGCCTATTCGGGCTAAAAAATCTTTATTTTTATCTTGATAAAAAATAGTATCTCAAAAAAAGATTTAACCGTAACGTTTAGTGCTTGTTTATTTAAAATAAAAAGTTTATTTTTGCATCTTTAGTAAAAAGTTAATAGATAAAAACAGTATTGTTATGATAATAGAAAGAACAGCAAGTGAATTTGTTATTCGTCTTCCGTTCACAACTAACAGTGAACGAATGCAAGATATGATAGATTATCTGCGTTATAGGGAATTGACTGCTAATTATAGCACTGTTCAATCGGAAGTAGATAATCTTGCACAAGCAATCAATCGGAAGTGGTGGAAACAAAATCAGTCGAAATTTGAATAATCTTCTCAATGCGAATAATAGTTGATACAAATATTGTTTTCAGTGCATTGCTCAACTCCGACGGGTGCTTTACTACAAGAACAGCGGTATGCTATTTCTTTATTTGATTTGTCAAGAAGTATGAAATCTAAAATCGTAAATATTTTTTACACAGGTACTATCCGCCACATTTTGACGAGTTCAGAGAGCCATTTTTAGGGCGGCATATTGGAGTTCGTGTATATGAAACAGTGTATGAGAAATATTACATAACATTCCGACAAAACAGGCAAGGAGTTATTTATTTCAAATTATGTTTTAAAAAATATGTTCAATTTATATAAAAAAACTTACAATGGAAAATAAAGGTGAGATAGTAATTTATCAAAACGAAGACAATAATGTAAATCTCGATGTCCGTTTGGAAGAGGAGAATGTTTGGCTTACGCAGGCGAATTTGGTTGAATTATATCAATCAAGCAAATCGAATGTGAGTGAGCATATCAAGCATATCTTTGAAGAAAGCGAGTTGGATGAAATTTCAGTTGTTCGGAAATTCCGAACAACTGCCACCGATGGAAAAGATTATGAAACTACTTTTTACAATCTTGACCTGATTATTTCTCTTGGTTACCGCATAAAGTCGCGTATTGCAACGCAATTCAGAATTTGGGCAACACAGCGGTTAAAAGAGTATATCATAAAGGGCTTTACTATGGACGATGAG
>WQYU01000161.1 GCA_009781075.1 Paludibacter sp.
CATAATTGTACAATTTTCTTTAAATAATCTTTGGTTAATGGAGAAAATATTCCATCAAATTTTTCTTCTTTGGGAAAGCAAAATCTTGCTGGAGTATAATCACTTGTCCTTATTAGTGGAAATTGAGATATAAAATACAACGGTATTGTTTTAATTCTTTTCATTAAATACTCATCCATCAAAGGTTTATATTCTTTATTATAAAAAGGTTTCAGAAGATAAGGGAAAGTATATTTGTCTAAATTATTACTTAATGGAAGAGGAGCGCATATGAAAATAACTTCTTCCGGTAATTCATCTTTATTCGCGTTTATAAAATTATTCATCAGAAAATAATGACCAGCTACCGTAATTGCTTGATTGCATGCTAACGAATAAATGCTATCATTATAATCATAATTATTATATAACTGCTCTGCAACACTATCGCCAATCAATAATTTCTTTACCTTTTTCTTTGTTTTACTTTTTTCTATAGAATGATATACGATTTTTGCGCCCAAATCAAGTCGCTGTATATATTTGCCAGAAAATAATATATTCCACTCGCATAGTACATAAATGATAGTAATTATTAAAAAAAAGATGGCAATACGAATAACAAATTTTTTCATAATCAAAACTGAAAGTAAATAAACTGAGAATAATTAAATACGCCAAATTTATATATTACAACACAAAATAAAACGTAAATCAACCACCGCAACACAAGATTTGAAGGCATTTTTGATAATCCATGTTCCCTATTTTTTTGTAGCCATTCTATAATTAAGAAAAATGTAATGCTGATTAATAGTAAAGGCAATCCATTTTTTATTATTGGAATAGAAAACAGACTCATATTCACCATGTTTCTTAAATACTCAAACGCCTGCCCAATACTGCTTGCCCTAAAAAACACAGCGCCTATGCATACAATTCCAATAGTCATAAGCATTCGAAAGAATTTGTAAGGCATATTGTCTTTCAAATTGTGTTTTTTCTCAAACCGTTTTCTGCGTTTTTGAGAATTCAATGAAATGACAATAAATACGCCTTGATATAAACCCCATATCACAAATGTCCAGCCGGCGCCGTGCCACAATCCGCTTAATAAAAAGGTTGCAATCATGCATAAATTCCATTGCCACAGTTTGGTTTTGTTGTTAGTCATCGGATAATAAACATAATCCATAAACCATTGTGTCATAGATATGTGATTGCGCTTCCAAAAATCTGCAAACGAAACCGCAAAAAGGGGATAGTTGAAATTTTGTAAAAACTTAAATCCAAGCAATTTACCAATTCCGATTGCCATATCGGAGTATCCGGAGAAATCGCAATAAACTTGAATAGTAAAGAAAATCAGTCCTAATAATAATGTACTGCCACTTTGCGTGGATGGATTTTGAAAAACTTGATTTACATAAGTAGCGCAATTGTCGGCAATGACTATTTTTTTTAATATCCCCCATAAAATTTGGCGCATACCGTCTGTTGCTTGGGCGTTGTCAAAAGTACGGCGTTTGTAAATCTGTGGCAATAAATTTGTTGCACGCTCAATTGGTCCTGCCATCGCAAGCGGGAAAATGCTTACAAAAAGGAAAAACGAAATCACATCTTTTGTCGGCTCAAATTTTCGGCGATAAATTTCAATTGTATAAGTCAGCGTATGAAAAGTATAAAACGAAATACCGATAGGAAGGATTATATATAAAGTTTTTGCCGGTAAATTTGCTCCAAACAAACTGAACGCCTCTACAAATGAAGTGATAAAGAAGTTATAATATTTGAATACGCCAAGTATTCCTAAACACACCGCAAAACAAGCATACAGAATAATTTTTCGTATTTTCTGACTGTCGTACTTCAGCATCAGCAAACCTGCATAATAATTTGTAAGCGAACAAATAAGTATCAAAGACAGATACCGCCAATTCCACCATGCATAGAAAAAATAGGAGGCGGCAAGCAGAAAAAGGTTTTGAATTTTTACATTTTTACTCAATGCCCAATAAATACAAAAAACAATAGGCATGAATATCACAAAATCAATTGATACAAAACTCATGATTTTTTAATTTTTAAAATACAGCCAGCCCACGAAAGTCCGACACCAAAACCGGCAATCAAAACGTTTCCCGATAAGACATTTTCTTTCATAGCCGCTATCAATGCGATTGGAATGGTAGAAGAAGCTGTGTTGCCAATTTCCGATATGCAGTAATAAAACTTTTTATCATCAATTTCTAAAATATTTTTGAGAAAATCAAGCGTAAATTTATTTGCCTGATGAAAGATGTACAGATCAATTTCTTCCTTCATCAATCCGTTGACAACAAGTGTTTTACTAACCAATTTTGGAACATTTTCAAGCGTAAAATTGAAAATTTCCGGTCCGTCCATATACAAATGATTTGGAAAAACAGCATTTCCGGAATCGTCGAAAGCCAAATCGTCTTCTACTCTTTTGCGGTTTCGAAATGCGCCTCTTTTGACAATCAATTTGTCATACCCGCTACCGTCGGTTCCCAAACTGAAACTTTCAATTTTGGCGAATCCGTCTGTGGAAATCAACGTAGCCGTTGCAGCATCGCCAAAGAGCGTACGATTGCCTTTGTCCCTTGGATGAATTTGTTTGGTAGTGGCATCGGCAGTAATCAACAAAACGTTTTTCGCTATTTCACTAACAATCAAGCCCTTTGCTAACGATAAGCCGTACACATAACCTGAACAGCCCAAATTAACATCCAATGCACCGCACGAAGTCGGTAAATTCAAACGGTCTTGTACGATACAAGCCGTTGCAGGCATAAAATAATCCGGAGTTTGTGTGCAAAGCAAAAGAAAATCAATTTCTGATTTATGGATAGAGTGTTCGGCAAAAAGTTGCTCTGCTGCTTTTACTGCCAAATCGGAAGCACATTCGTTTTCTCCTGCAATGTGTCGTATGTTGATACCTACTCTTTTTGCCACTTTCCCAACATTCTCTTCTGGAAATTCTGCAATTAACTGCTCGTTAGTCAACACTGTTTCAGGCAAATAATACGATATTGCTTTAATAAATGTTTCCATTTTAATTTAATTTAATGTATAGCCCCCGTCAATTACCAAATTCGACCCTGTAACCCATTGCGAAGCATCGGAAAGCAGATAAACAATGGCATAAGCCACTTCTTCAGGCTTTCCGAAACGTTTGAGCGGATATTCTTTTTTCTTTTCTTCCAATACTTCAAAAGGCATCGAAAAGGAATTGAAAAGGTTCGTTTCAATCAAGCCTGGATTTACGCTGTTCACACGAATTCCTCTGTTTGCCGTTTCCAGCGCCAAACCTTTCAGATAACCATTAATTGCAGCTTTCGATGCCGAATACAACGCCTCGCCCACAGCGGAACAATAAACGCCTGAAATGGAACTGACAAAAACAATCGAAGCATTTTTGTTCAATTTCTTGTTTTGAATCAATTTTTGTATAAGCAAAAATGACGAAAACGTGTTTGTTTCAAATACATCAAGTATATCCTTTTTCTCGGAAAATTGAAGAAGTTGTTGTCGAGCAATTCCTGCGTTATTGACGCAGCCGTCTAATTTGGGCAACGACGCAATCAAATTTTCAATATCCTGTTCAACCGACAAATCTGCCGTTATCTGAACGTGATTTTCGCCTGAAAGGGATGCAAAAGTTTCGTTCAATCGCATCTTGTTGCGTCCCGTAATAATCATTTGTGCATCCATTTTCGAGCATTCGACTGCTATTGCACGTCCAATGCCCGAAGATGCACCCGTTACCAAAATTGTTTTTCCGAGCAATGAAAACGGATTGTTTTGTTCCATTTTTTACTTTTTTGATAAAACAAGATTGTACAAATCTTCTACCGTGTTTGCCTCACGGACTTCA
>WQYU01000162.1 GCA_009781075.1 Paludibacter sp.
GATAACCGTGCAAATCAACGGCTGGACAGGCATAAATGACATCAATTTCTCCGCAATAAACGCCTGGACAATAAACGGAGCGTTGTATGTGAGCGGACTTTCGGCAGGCGAGAGGTACAGCATTTACACAGTTTCGGGCGTATGCTTGGCACAAGGCACAGCCGTCAGCGGTGATGCTCAATACCTTGCCACCTTGCCAATGCGCGGGGTATATATCCTCCAAACATCGCACGGTGCAGTAAAAGTACTAAACTGATGATTAATTGCGTCATTGCGAGTCGTAGGGGCAGGTTTTACACCTGCCCCATACGAGCGGCAAACGAATGAAAACAAAAGGTTTCGTAAGGGCAGGTTTAAAACCTGCCCCTACGAAAAAACCCCAAAAAAAACCTTTGTTGCCCCTCGTTTGCAACGATGGGGCTAATGGTAGAGCGTTTTTAACGCATAATATTTTATGTTAAAAACATAAAACCAAATCCCACTCGTTTAAAAACGAATGGAAACAGGAGAAAACCCAACGGCAACGCCTTGGGGAATAAAAAAAATTGAAATTAAATAAATTATTCATTTTTAAAAGTAAAATAAAATAAGATGACAAACAAGTTTTTAAATTTGAGGATTGTAGTTGCCATAGCAGCGACCTGCCTCACAACGATGATGATGTTTTCGGCTTGTAACAAAAACGACGAGCCGAATCCCAATCTCGGCGAAAAAGAGGTTATGTACATTGATGCACAGGGAAACAAGGTTATTGTTCCTTACGGCTCAATGGCGTGTGTTTTGAAGGTGGTAAGTTGTACCGCCGACGAGAACACAAATGCAATTTTGGGTGCGCCCAACAACAGCAGTTACATCACTTTGGATAAGGATGACGCTGTTGTACTTGAATTTGGCGTTTATATCACAAACGGCGACAATAATGACATCTATGTATTTAATGTCGGCGCCGCTAATGATGCCATTAAAGTTGAAGTAAGCGATGATTTGACTAATTGGACTTATGCCGGAACGGCAGGCGGCTCTTCATCGGGAGTTGATTTAGCCCAGACATCGGGAGGTAATTCATCGCCCGCTAAATCGTCGGCAGAACAGTATCGTTATGTTCGATTAACAAATGCAAGCGGAACAGTGGTAAAAATCAATGCTGTTGCTGCTTTGCATCCTGCTGCAACCAATGGCGGAGATATTGACGGCGATATAGAATTTCAGGATTCAAGGGGCAATACGGTTATCATACCCGGCGGCGTGCTGTCGTGTGCTACATTTGTGGTTGATTTTCAACACGGCACTCCATGGACATCTGATGTGGGGTATCAAAACCCGAACAACATTTTGGGTGTTTCGGTAGGCGATGTTTCTTACGAAGTTGTTACTTTGGGAGCATACGGCGTAATAGTTGTGGGCTTTAACGTTTTTATTACCGACGGTGAGGGTAATGATATTTATGTGTTTGAAGTTGGTCCTGATGTGGAGCCAACAAAAGTGGAAGTGAGCAACGACTTGACAAATTGGGTTTACGTTGGTGATGCCGCAGGTTCAATTTCGGGAGTTGATATGCACGGTAAAATTCCGTCGGGCGCTAAATACAAATATGTTCGCCTGACTGATTTGGACGGAATCGGAAGCAGTTATGCGGGTGCAGACGTTGGAGGTGTAGCCATAATTCATCCTGATTTTAAATAAAATAATTGAAATTAAATGATTAGTTAGAAGTTAGGATTTTGGATTGCTTCGCTATGCTCGCAATGACGTTAATCCTCGTGACAGTACGTCATTGCGAGGGCGATAGCCCGAAGCAATCCAGAGGACTAAAACAAGAAAAAAATGTATTTACGGGCTGAAAGCCCAATATAACCCAGCCCAATGGCAACGCCTTGGGGGAAATAAAAAAATTGAAATAATTGAAATTAAATGATTAGTTAGAAGTTAGGATTTCTGGATTGCTTCGGCACTGCGTGCCTCGCAATAACGATAAACAAGGCGAACATACGTCATTGCGAGCCGCTGCAAGCGGCGAAGTAATCCAGAAAAACTAAACAAAAAAAACCTTTGTTGCCCCTCGTTTGCAACGATGGGGCAAATGGTAGAGCGTTTTTAACGCATAATATTTTATGTTAAAAACATAAAACCAAATTCCACTCGTTTAAAAACGAATGGAAACAGAATAAAACCCAATGGCAACGCCTTGGGGGGGGATAAATAATTGAAACAGGCAAAAGTTTTTTCTCATAAAAAAAATATTCTTTTTTCATTATTGGTTTCATTTTTTGTAGGGGAATGGTACGACCTTTTTCGTACCATTCTTTTTTTTATAATTTAAGAAGTGGAATGTAAAACTTTGGCAGACGAAATGATGAGAATTTTGTCGGATAATTCTGCCGTTCCGCTTGAAATTTTGGATTTTACATAAAATAGTTTTATCTTTGCAGCAATAAAATTAACATATAGAATTATGGCAACAGTAGCAAGACTGCCAATGACAGTATCCGTTCCAACAGCAGACATAGATATATTCAAAACCATTGCTAAAAAATTCAAATGGACGATATCTACGAGCAGTTCGCAGACATTAACAAGAAAAACAGCCTTCCAAAAATCACAAGAAGATATTGTGTCCGGTCGGATAAATTCGTATAAAAATTCCGATGAACTGTTCAAAAAAATATTCTGATGTATCAAATTAAAACAACTAAAACGTTTGAAGCCGATGTAAAACGTTGCAAAAAGCGCGGATACGATATGCAGGCTTTAATGATTGTTATCAAACTATTGGAGAAAAACGGAGCGCTGCCGGCACAATATAAACCTCACAAATTATCAGGAAATTATAAAGATTACTGGGAATGCCATATCAAACAGAACTGGTTATTGATATGGAAACAAAACGACAGGGAATTTATTTTACTGTTTACCAATACAGGCACTCATTCTGACTTATTCCGTTAAATTATTACCTTTTTTGCCTCTCGTTTGCAAACGAGGACGTTCCGTAATGGTCGTAGTAAGGGCAGGTTTTAAACCTGCCCTTACGAAAACAAAAAAAATGTATTTACGGGCTGAAAGCCCAATATAATCCAGCCCAATGGCAACGCCTTGGGAAAATTTTTTTCGTACCATTCTTTTTTTATAATTATTTTTTGGAAAGCGACCCATTTATTGAGGAAATTAAAAAAAACAGGCATTGAAATTATTTAAGTGTGAATATTTTTATATCTTTGTACCGAATTGGTACAAATCAAAAGAATACAATTTTATGTTAGTAATAAGCACAAGGGAATTTAGAGATAATCAAAAAAATTATCTTGACAAAGTAGATGACGGTATGGAAATTCTTATCCGGCGAGATAAAGAAAAGACGTATAAAATTATCCCCGTAACCAAAGACGATACACTAATGAATATGGAAGAATATTATTCAATGCTCAATAGAGGATTACAAAACATCAAAGATGGAAAGGGTAAAGAATACACTTTGGAGGAACTTCGTATAAAAATGGGATTATGAGTTATAAACTAATAGTAGAGCAGGAGGCAGAATTACACTTGGATGCTCATATAAAAGCAGGCAATAAAATTCTTCTGAGAAAGATTTACAAATTGTTTGAGGAATTGCAAGAACACCCAGAAACAGGTACAGGTAAGCCCGAAAAATTGAGATACAAAAAAATGGAAATTTGGTCGAGACGAATTGACAACAAGCATAGAATGGAATACATTATCAACAACGACAAGGTGAAGGCATTGAATATGGCTATTTCAGAGTTTAAAAAACACACAAACAAATTTGAATGTCTCATTCATCACTCTGACAGAGGCGTTCAGTATTGTTCTTATTCTTACGTTAATCAATTGAAAA
>WQYU01000163.1 GCA_009781075.1 Paludibacter sp.
TGACATAACCGTCGCAATTGATTTTTTCCTTGATAACATCGGATATTGTTATCGCTTGATATATGTTTTCGTAAATCGAAGAGAATTTTATATTCAATTTCTCCATTTTCTCAATTGCTCCGTCCATGATTGTTTTTATAGTGTCGCACAAATTACACAGGTCGCCCATATAATCTTCAGTAGCAAATGCGCTGTTTGCTAAATATTCTGCGCATTCGTTTACTTCTTTTGAATAATCTTTCGTTTCCATGTCGTTTTTAATTAATAGGTTGTTCAAATACTTCTTCTAAAACTTCACGAGGATACATTTTGACCTCGCATCGGTTAGACATTTTTTTCCCTCTTCGATATCTGATATAAATAGTAGAATACGTTACACACTCAATTTCTGCAATTTGTGATATTGTTTTCTTTTCTCCATTATAATCAAAATACAAGTTTCTTCGAGTATTATTTGCCTGTTCTATTATTGTTGCCCATCTGCAATTTTCAGGTGTATAATCCCCATTTGTATCTATCCTGTCGATAGAATAATCGTCAGACGGCTTCCTTCCCATGTCTGCTAAAAAGTTTTCAAATGAATTATTCCATCTCTCGCATACTTTTATACCACGACCTCCATAAATTTCAAAATCCTTGTTGTTTTTATTAGAGCATCTATGTTTCATGTGTCGCCATGCCCTATATTCCGCCGTGCGTATTCCTCTTTTATTATCTGCATGTTTTATATTTGCTTCCGACGCGCGTTTTTTTTGATAACAACCACAAGACGTCGTGTGACCAGATCGTAACTTATACGATGAAACAATAATTGTATTTCCACAATCACATTTGCAAAGCCATGCAGCTTCTTCTCTCTTTCTTCCTGCTTCTTTAATAACCATAAGCATAGAAAATTTTTTACCAGTTAAATCAATTTTTTTCATATCAATTTAATTTATAGGATTTTGAAAAACTACTTTAAGAATTTGTTCCGGATACGTATGAACGTTCCCAAATCTTGGGTCTGGTATAGTTCCTGGTACAATATTACTATTTTTACACATATTTTTAGCAAGCCTTCCGAATTTACTTGCTTGAACTAAATTTACGTGCAACCCTAAGAGTGTTGCATAACCGGCAATTGTGAATTCTTCAATTCGCGTTGTCGTTTTTGCTTCCAATACATGCAACTTGCTTTCTACGCTCGCAATACGCTTGTCATGCTCAACCATTAATTGAGCGTTTTGCAGAAACATCTCGGCTGAGGAGAGGGGCTTTACGGCTTCTTTTATCTGCTTTTCCATTTTGTTGAACGCTTCAATAAACTCCAATTTGAAGTTCAAAGCGTCTTTTCCAGTAAATCCCATGACGAGAAGCGAGAAGCCGTCGCGGTTCATGATGTACAATTGATTTGCTTTTCCGCTTTCATCAATGTAACTCGTTGATACAAATAACTGACACGATTTTTCGTGTGAGTTAATTAAGTTTTTAACCGCATTTAATACGTGAAAATGCTTTTTGTTGAATTTTTGAGCGACCAACAGGCTGTTAGTCACTAATTGGTCGTTTGAATAACTTACCAGTTCATTTTGATTACTTGACATAATAAATAAATTTAAAATAAAAGTAACGCGCCTTTCCTGCTGTCAAGTAATCTTTCGGGATTTAACTGTATTAGCCATTGCAACCAATACACAGGGGTACACGTTACCAATTCCTTTACTTCAAAAAATACAGGCATAAAAAAAGCCCTTTAATTGGGCATCACCTGCCCGAAAAATTATCTTGACGTTGCAAATTTCCGGCTATTTTTTTGCATTGCCAAATTTGAAATGTTAAATCTTTCTCAAATATAAAGCATTTGGAGTTAATGCAAATCATTTAGAATTATATTTAGGAATAATTAACATTGTAAAATTATAAGCGCCCACAAAATGGGTTGTCAAATCACATTTTATTCTCTGTGAGCGCTTAATTTTTTATATCTTTGTTGCGTCAAATCATTAAAATTTTATTCTCATGAACAAATTTATTGAAGTATCAGTTTTCGTAAACAAAAGCAGAACTGTAACGCAAAAAGAATTGATAAACATCAATCACATTTTTAGAGTTTATCCTGACGAGCAGGGTAGTATTATTTGCCTCAATTCGCCTATTGCAAATATTATACACGTTGAGCATGCCTATGAAGATATGATTAATCTTATTCAGGATAAATGCTGATATAAGTACATCTCCATATTGGTATTCCAAACAAGTAAAATGTTACTTGATAAGGAACGGTTTGTATATTAAATCCGCCACAAACCGAATATTCTATTGTTTTATAAACAGTCACTTTTTTTAGTATCATGCGTGTTTATTTTTAAAAATTTTCAACAAAGATAACTCTAAAACAATAATGTATAGTCCAAATGATTTTATTTTAAATATTATTAACTTTTAGGTATTGATTTTATAGCTACATTTGCAAGTAATTACAAGAAACATTATGAGTGATATAGTACGGTTCAATCAAGTTGAAGAAAAGATTATCAATATACGGAATCAGAACGTGATATTGGATAGCGATGTAGCCTTTTTATACGGAGTAGAAACAATGCGTATAAACGAAGCTGTAAGAAATAATCCCGATAAATTTCCTGAAGGATATATTATCCGGCTTGAAAGTGAAGAGTGGTCAAACTTGAAATCGAAAATTTCGATATCAAGTTGGGGCGGAAAAAACAAACTTCCAAATGTTTTTACCAAAAAAGGCTGTTATATGTTGGCAACCATACTCAAAAGCCAACGAGCAACCCAAACGACTATTGACATCATTGAGGCTTTTGAAAAAATGCAGGATATGTCAACGGCAATTGTTGAATTGATGAAAGACCACGAAAATGAACAGAAGCAAAAGACATTAATACAGAAAGGCGAAGCGCTATTTGGCGACATTATAGGAAATGCGCTTGATATAGTCGATACCGAAACGAGTTTTGAGTTAAACCTCGCTGCGTTTAAAATTAAACATACGGTAAAGCGGAGTAAAAATGTAAAATCTTGAATATTAATAATCTAATAATTATAGTAATGAAAAAAACAGTTTGGTTATTATTTATTTTGGGTTTATTAACAGCGGGATGTACTAAAGAAGCAACATGGGATGATAGTGATTTTCAGCTTTTCGGCGATAGCGCTGAAATTCCGTCATTATATTTCTGGAACGGGAAAGGCGATCCAATAACAAGCGGTACAGCAAAAGGTAGTTATAGTATAGAATTAACCACTACCGCAGATATTTCCGGTATATTTCATTTAGGATATTTTGAAGTTGGTCGATTTTACAAAAAAGATATTATCAAAAAAGAGTTCAAATTAAAAAAAGGCGAAACATTTACAGATTCAGGAAATTTTTCTTTTTATGGAACAGTTTATGATAGCGCCGAAATATTAGTAGATATTTCTACAAATGCAAGTTCAAATCCTGCAACAATTAAAAATTCAAATGTAACTATAAAATAAACCATAAGCTCGTTTATTCGTGTTTTTCATTTTTCCAACTTAAAAAACTCTCTACTCAAAAAATTTTTCACAATTTTTTAACAAAATATTTACTCTAAACGCTTACAATTAAATAAAAATGCTTATATTTGCAGTGTCCTTTAACAGGGACATTGGTCCTTAACGGGAAATACTTTGGTCCTTAGCAGGAAATACTTCACTTTGTTTTTATTAAAACAAACACAAAAATGCAAAATAAGTATATTAAAGTCACAGAGAAAGATAAATCTCCTTTTATCGCTTTGGCTTCTAATGAACAGTTTTTCAAAAAACGCGGAGCCACAATAGAAGAACCGACGAAAGAAGAA
>WQYU01000164.1 GCA_009781075.1 Paludibacter sp.
AACATAATTTTGCTTTTTATTGCAAAATTATGTCAATTCAAGTCGAAAAATCAAAAAACGTGTATATATATATGTATATCAATAATTTACAAGTAAATGTTAAAAGTTAACGCAACACTACTATTCGTGGAAAATGAAATTTTACAAAATTAATTTTATAAAATATTGACTTGTAGTGTATTATATGAAATGCACGAAAAATCAAAAGTTGTATATGTTTGGATTTAGGTTGAGGCGCTAAAATGTGCCTGTCTGCCGATACTTTATTTTGTACATAAACGTCATTATATTGGCTTTTATATACTATTTTATAGGCATTTTATACCCGAAATACTAACTATCATGGCTCACCCGTAAAACACAAGGTTTTACGGGTGAGCCGTTGTTAAGGTATGACTAAATAACTACATAAATTTTCTCACAAATTTTATCTATTGTGTGGATGATGAAAGTACAAACAAAAAAACTGCTGTAATTCTTTACAGCAGTTTTTATCTAATCATCAAAAAAAATCATTATTGATTTGCTTGTGCTTGAGCATCTCTAACCATCTGTTCGCTGGCATACATATAAATTTCTACACGGCGATTTTGGGCTTTCCCTGCTGCAGTGCTGTTATCGGCAACCGGCATATCCTGACCTTTGCCTGAAACTTCTTTAAACTGCGATGTCAATGCACCTTTTGTCTTAAGGTAACTTACAACCGACTGAGCGCGCTGTTGAGAAAGAGCCTGATTTTTTTGCCTGCTCTGTTCTGCCGTAGAACCTGCAAAACCTGTGTTGTCTGTGTGTCCTAATACGCTAAGTTCAATTGTTGGATTTTCAACTAAAATTCTAGCAAACTTTGTTAGCGAATTTTGTGCAGAGGCGCTAAGAGTACTGCTGCCGGATGTGAATAAAATTCCGGAATCAAAAGTTACCAATACTGCCGGCAATCCGTTAGCGTCTGTAATTGCCTGAGTATTTGCTCCTTCAATGGCTGCTGCCTCGGCTTTGGCTTTGTCCATCTGTTTTCCGATGATTGCACCTGTGGTGGCTCCTACTGCCGTACCAATGGCTGCACCTATTGCGGCTGATTTGCCGTCTTTGCCGATTAATGCACCAATACCCGCTCCAATAGCAGCGCCGCCGCCGCCGCCGAATAAGGCTCCTTTTGCAGTGTTATTCAACCCGCAACCGGTTAAAATTATTGCTGCACTCAAAATCAAACTTAAGAATAAATTTTTTCTCTTCATAAATCTTTTTAAAAATTTAAATTATTAATACTTATTTTTTTATTAAAATTATTTTTTCAATATTTTTTTTAAAATACAACATATTTTTATATCAAATTCTATACCAAAAAACAAAGATTTGATAAACTTTTTGTTCTAAAAATAAAAAATATTTTTTTTATAAAAAATTGGTAATCAATGATTAAAGTTATATTTTTTTAAACTATGACAGTTAATATTATATGATTTCCAATTTATTTTCAAAATGCAAAGATAAATAAAAAATGTACATAAATTATGCAAAGGCAAAATTATTTTTACAAAAATATGAAATATTAATTAATTTGGTAAATTTTATATAATTTTGCGCAAAACAAGTGTCCGATGATAAAGAATAATTCACTAACATCACAAACGTTAATTGAGGTTGCACGTACATTATTTGCCCAAAGAGGTAAAAAAAACGTAACTATGAACGATATTGCCGAAGAGTCCGGCAAGGGCAGACGCACTCTTTATATGTATTTCAAAAGTAAAGATGAAATTTATAAAGCCGTTATTAATAATGAATTAAAGCGTATTATTATTTGTCTTAGAGAAATTTCCGCACAAAATCTGCCGCCCGACGTAAAACTTATGCGACACATTATTTCACATCTGGATGCAGTAAAAGATGCAGTTGAACGAAACGGCTCGTTAAAAGCAGATTTCTTTAAGGACATTTATGAGGTTGAGCGCTCGCGCCGCAAAGTTGACATCGAAGAACTCGAAATGATACGTAAAATCTTAGTACATGGAGTTGAATGTAAGGTATTTAAACGTTTGGATGCAGACCTTTCGGCAACGATTGTATTGTACACAATCAAGGGGCTGGAAGTGCCATATATTCGTCAAAATATTAATGATGTATTTAAGCGAAATAAAACCGAAATCATTAATTTTGTGTTGACGGGGATAAAACGGCAATAGTTTTTTTTACCGCTTTGTTTTTTTGTGTTTTCAAATTTTCTATTTCTTTTTGCAATTTCCAAAACTGATATGATACTGAAATTATTTCTTTTTCATTATTAGAAAGTTGATATCTGCCTGAATTTACATAATTTACGAATAAATCATTTTGGGAAAATTGATTTATAAAAGCAGCAAATTTTTCAATCTGCTCATTTTTTAAAGTCAATGATTCGATGATTTTTCCGTCTGCCTCAAATTGATAACGGGCAGGGCTGTTTTTGGGTATTGTATCTGTTGTTGAGTATAAATCTCCAAATGAAACTTTGAGTGCGATTGAACAATTTTTTGGTAACCCTCCAAAAAAATTTTTAACGATAAAAAAATCATTATTTTCATCAATGTATGCCCTAAAAGTATTTCCTATGTTTGCATTTTGAGTTTGTTTGTAATAAATATAATTTCCGAAGACCTGAAATTTTTCATCCTTTTGAAAACTAAAAAATGTATGCAAAGAATCAATTTTTTTTTCATTGATAACAAGCATGCTATCGCAAAAAGTGATGATACGTCTATTCTGACGCATCGAAAGCGTGTCTTCCAAAGCCAATGCCTTGTGGCGAAAAGAAATCATTTCCGAAAAATTAATATGGAAACTGTCGAGTGCAATTTTTGCAGCATTGTATTTTCCCGCATTCACAAGTTGTTCTATCTCAGAAAATTTTGCTTGAGCATCGCTCTCATTTTGTTTATTGCCGCAGGAAAAAAACAAAATAATAATGAAAATATAAAAAATGTACTGCTTCATGTCTAATTTTTAAAGACTTGCAAAAATAAAATAAAATTTTTGCAATTATACTACACTCGGTCATAAACTGCGTTGTCGTATAGCTGAAAATTTAAAGCCAATAATGTTTTCAATTCTTTTTCTGAACCATAATTTCCCACTTTGTTCAATCTTTTGCTTCTTCTAATCTTGGTTCGAGTTCTTTTTCCAAAAATTCTCTTTGTTCCTTTTTTTTCTTCTGTCAGAGTTTTTGCCGGTACTGAACCAACTTTTATAAATCTGAAATTCATATCTTTAAGAAATTTTCTAATTTGCGTTTCTTTGCGCCCTACGCCAGTTAATGCTTTGATTTTTGCCACTGCTGCATTGATAGAACGGTGGGGATTTTTTTTAAAGTAATCTTCAATAGTAGCTGAAAATTCTTTCAATTCACTCTGCGGGCGATAAACATTTATCTCTTTTAACTTTTCTATTCCGCCTTCATTATAGATACGAAAAACACTTCTCAATGTATTAGGACAAATATCCAATGCGCTACATATCAAAAAATTAGAAAATCCTTTTGACTTTAACAGTATAACTTCCATCCTTTGTTGGACTCTTGGATGCGGATATTCGTACCGCTCTTGTGACAATACAGAAATATCTTCCGGTTTAACTTAAACTTTTATCATATTTTTTTGGGGCAAAAGTATAAAATTATTTATTCTTTTACGAATTGTTGGGTTAAAAGCCAGGTTTAACTCATTAAAAATTAATTAACTTGATTAAGAAATCCTTATTCCATGCTGCTTTGAGCCTTTTAGAACGTAACGATTCTTTCCCTGTATCTTTTTTAAGCAAATTCAGAGCAATTTTTCTAACAATA
>WQYU01000165.1 GCA_009781075.1 Paludibacter sp.
ATTGTCTTTAACACTGTCAAATTGTCGGCTTTCTCTAAAACTCTCTCGAAGTACGAAACTTTCAAGTGTTGTCAGCCACTCTATTGTTGTCTGCCGCACTGTCGCCCCGCTTGCAGCCAACGTGTCTGGGGCTTGGCGTCGGGCGGGGTTTCGCAAAGGCTCGGACGGGAGGCGAACTCCAAAATTCCTGCGAAGTGTCGCACGAGACAACGCCCCGCCTGACGCCAAACCCCTCGTTATGCGATCGCCCATTTTATTTTCTTATAATAATTCTCATTTATTTACCATTAATTTATTTGTGTTCTATTTCCACAATTACAGGTACAACTGTTTTTTTTGCCCCTTTCACATCAAAGCGAATAACATTTTGACTGTAATTAGTTTCTTTTGTAGGAATCATATCATCTGACAAAGCAAATTTAATTTTATCATAAAAATTACCAGATGCTTCTTTTACCTTTTTCACTATGTCGTGAATTGGCAAAGCGCTTTCAGAATACAATACGCATACATAATCCGTTCCAACGGTAGTATCCATTTCGATAGACCATTTTTCGTCAGGAATGGCAATATTACTCGATTTGTCTATTAAAGCACTAGTTTTATCATCAAGCGGAAAAGCCAAACTTACAGAATTTTTTAAATCAGAACCTATTACATAAACATAGGCAGGCTCATTATTGGATATATAAATACGGTATCGGCTACCTGATTCATAACCTTTTTCCATTCGATAATAGGGAATTACCTTTTCCGAATGGATTTGAACATACATTTCATCACCTTTTTTTCCTTCGGCTGTTAAATGGTAATGTATTTCCCCTCCTAAATTCACTGATTTAATTGGTTCGGGGGGCGGTTCAGGTTTGGGCTGTGGCTGTGGTTCGGGTTTAGGTTGCGGTTTTGGCAACTCTTTTTTCTTTACATATATAGTGTAAGCCTCTCTTACACAGCGGTAATAATCATTGTAAGTTACCCAAGTAAAACCACCATTTCCCCAACCAAGCCCCCAACTATTCATTAATTGAAAAGAGCCGCCGTTTTTATTGTCGTCATAAGCAATTACACACATTGCGTGATTACCTCTGTCGATATCGGTGCGTCCATTCCATATATCAGTAGCATTGCTAAACGATGTGTAGCATTTCATCCCAATAATTACCGGTCTATCTTGGTAAATTGCTTTTTTTGTTTCTCTTACTTTTATAGAATAAGGGCTGTCACTATCAAATAGCGTAAGATAGTCATCGATTTTATATTGCCAGGCTTCTTCTTTTAATGAATAAGGGGTATAGGATGCACATTTTACATCAAAACTTTTATATTTGGCAACTCCTTCATTTTTCATTATCTCCAATGCTTTATTAATATACGTGCCGCTTTGACAATTATCATCTCTCTCTTTTATCTTTGCATAAATATATATGGGTGAGAAACTTTCTTGTGTTATCTTTTCTTTATCTTTCCATCCGTATGCAACGGCTTCTGCAATGGTGCGGGCAGCATACGCCGAAGACCAAGCAGTACATGTACTGTAACTGCTTTGATTGTTCGGTGTGGGACAATACTGTTTTAAAGAATAACTCGGCGGTAAAATTTCATAATCGCGCGTCAGGTTTTCTTTTTTCTGAGGTAGCGCGTTGTATGCTTCTTCATTAATCAGGCAACCTGTGAAATATTCTTGTGCCAGCATGCACATCGGCATAAGAAATAGAACTATCAATAGTCGTGTTTTCATAATTACTTATTATTGAAATAAAATTTACCACTAAATGAATTTTCCGTCCAAGGTATTTGAAGTTCATTGGTTTTAAGTTTAACACTATCTCCAAGTTCTTGGAAGAAATCAAATATATTTAACCTTGGTATGTTTAACATTTTTAAAAATTCTTCTGTATAGGGACTATTTCTTCCTGTTCCGTCTTGCGCCACTTTGCCTTTGGCTGCTGCATAAGCAATAAAAGTACCTGACGGGGCATCCATTCCTGTTAAGCCATCTCTGCCGACTCCCTTTGTCCAACTTGGAAACGGATTATTGCGACAAGCATCTAACACTACTATTTTCATTCCACATCCGGAATCTTCCATTTTGCCTAATACCAAATCCATATCAACACAATAACTTATATCACTTGGAGTTTGTAAATTTACATTGACTGGTAATAAATAATTTTTACCTTCATATTGTATTGCATGACCGGAATAAAAAAACATTACGGCTTCATACCCGTTGGCTTTTAACGCAATATCCCTAATGGCATATTCCATTTTTTCTTTTGTCGCATTTTCAACCAAAACTGTTGTAAAGCCTAATTGTTTTAATTTTGCTTCTATGTCTATGGCATCATTCACTGAATTTTTTAAAGGTTTAATCGTATAATTAGCATTCCCAATAACTAAAGCATAACGTTTGCCTACGGAAATAGGTGGTTTTGGTATTATATAATTGACAACCCGTTCTTCTTCTTTTACTCCTGCTGCATTTTTCACTTGCATTTTTATCGTATTAGAACCTTCGACAAGGTCTATATTCTGATTTATCGTTCTGTCGTAACCATCATTTTGTACGACATTTATTCCTCTGGTAATTTGTTCATTAACAAATATACTTACCTCTGTTTGTGTTTTGGATTTAATACGGGCGTTTATGTTAAATTCTTTTTTATTGGCGATTGAATAGGATGCTAATGACCAATCTATTATTGGTAAATTCTCAATATCAATAAGGCTATTGTATTCCACAATTTTAAAATACTTCCAGCCTTCGGCTTGTTGATAATGAGATTTTGTGCCTGCTGGGACATGTAGAGTCGCTGATTTATAGCAGTTAAAACATAAAAAACGACTATTACTATTGTATATTTGGTTAGGATTTTTCAAGTATACTGTTATATCGGATAATTTTTTACAGTCATCAAAAGCACCACTGCTAATACTCGGGTTACCGAGAATGGTAACTGAAGTTAGATTATTATTGCTAGAGAAAGCCATTTCTCCAATATTCGTTACGCTTTCGGGGATGATAACTGAAGTCAGCCAAGTGAAGCGAAAAGCAAAATCTCCAATACTTGTTAGACTATTGGGGATGGTAACTGAAGTTAGTTTAGTAGCAAAAAAAGCATATTCTCCAATACTTGCAATGCCATTGGGGATGGTAACGGAAGTAAGACTGTCGCAACAATAAAAAGCAAAATCTCCAATACTTGTTACTCCTTTATCTATAATAACTTTTTTTATTTTTTCACTATACTTATGCCATGGGGATTTCTTATTCCAAAATTCATTCGGACTTTCATAATCTGGCATAACTCCTGACCCCGAAATAGTTAAAGTGCCGTCACTTGATAAATTCCATCTTAAATTTCCAGTTTTCCCGCTTTGTGCCCACAAAGCACACGAAAAACTTACTGCCATCAAAAGCAAAAACAACTTTTTCGCATTGTGCATATAATTTGATGTTTGTTTTACTGTAATCATATAACTTTCAATTTATTTTGTTTTACTTTTTATCATTGCAAAATTACACATTTTTTCTAATTTCCCGCTCCATCTCCGCAGTACGCTGTCAGCGGGTGTCGCATAACGTGTCTGGGGCTTGGCGTCGGGCGGGGTTTCACAAAGGCTCGGACGGGAGGAAAACTTCCAAAATCCTGCGAGGTGTCCCACGAGACAACGCCCCGCCTGACGCCAAACCCCTCGTTGTGTGTTCGTGCTTTATTCATTGTACAAGTATTCTTGTGTATTTTTCACAGTTGAATAAAAATAGTTTAGCGCAGCAAGGAAAGA
>WQYU01000166.1 GCA_009781075.1 Paludibacter sp.
AAGTTGTTGCAATAATACCGTATTTTGCCTTGATCGCTTATTTGATTTGGGACAGCATGAGGGCTAAGAAATAATTTTATTGGATAATCATTTTGGATATACTATTTCCTCCCCACACCGCAGTGAGACCGAAAATTACGCTCATTATTATATACAATGCAAGTATCCAATAATTACCGTTATCCAATAATCGCATGTTTTCTGCCGAGAAAGCGGAAAAAGTAGTATATCCTCCACAAAATCCGGTTATCAACAAATATCGCAAGTCTCTGTCAAAAACACTGTAACGGATTGACAATCCCATTAGAAAACCAATAATGAAACATCCTGTTATGTTAACCGCAAAAGTTCCTAAAGGATAAGTAGAAGGGAAATGTTTCATAATCCAAGATGAGGTCAAGTAGCGGAATGCGCTTCCAACACCTCCACCTAAAGTAATCAATATTAATTGTTTATTCATGCTGCTATTTTTGATTCTTCACTTTACTTCATTTTTGTGTCATTATTGTATCATACAAAGGTAAACATTTTTTTAATTATCGAATTAAACATTTAAAAAGCTCGCCTTTATTTTTATACTATTTCACGTATGGTCACTTTAACCGTATCTCCTGTTTGCTTGCCAATTTTGTTGCGAATATCCTTGAGGATACCTATGATATAACACACCGAACCATCAGCATTTTTTACCCCCATATTAACAACGCTGCCATCATATGGCTCGTTGTCAAAAGTGGCATGAACCCTCACTCTTCCTTTGCCGAACTCTTCACGGACATCGTATGGAAACGACACATACGCTCCGCCTTTTCCTATGGTACTATGTTGAATTACAGCATCATATTCATATACTTTTTCGTTCATATTATTCAATCTATTATTGTTTAACGTTCAAATTGTTTGGGTGTAGCCATTTTTTCTTGCTTCACAGTCTTTCTATTTTACACATCACTTCATCGAAACTGATGTTTTCCGTACTCACATCCTTAGGTGCGCAGGGCAAACAGGGAATAAAGAAAATGATGCCACCTTTCAAAAAAGCACTCAGGTTTTCAAAATTATTTGTTATCAATATTACCAAACAAGCAAAAAAGAGTCCAATAATTATTGGCAAAATAAACCGATAGAGCAATTGCACGTTGTGTACTTGTCATTTCTGTCTTTTGTTAAAATGTTTTTAACCCTATAAATATACTTGCGATGATAACGCCGATATTTATTATGCCACTCAAAACAATAAGACCAATAGTTCCTTGTGCTTCTGCTAATCTCTTCTCATTTGCATATACAGGGTTATAAGATGCTTTCGGAAGAATTACGCTTTCTGATGGAAATAGAATTATTATACTCGGAATTAAGAGAAGTACTGTTAAAATGAAAACTCCAATTCCACTTAAAACTGCTATAATGATATGAGAACCTCTGTTTACTAGAATTCCAACCCATATAGAAGAAAACAATCCTGCTAAAAATTCCGCTACTGATAAGATACCAATAATAATCTTCCCAATTTTAACTATTAACTCTCTAGTATCAAGCATTCGTCCCAAGGGGCGGGGCTTTGGAACTTGATATGTTATAGTATATCCACACTCACATTTTACACTCTTGGTTCTTCCCTCATTTATTGGAACATAAATTTGAGAACTAATAGATCTACCACATCTTGGACAATTTGCCATATTATTAATCTCCTATTTTAAATTATTAGCTACTCTACTCGTCAGGCTTTTTAAACTCACCCCGTTTTTTGAAATGGTATCTGCTTCCATTGCCCCGCTACAATTCGCGACTGCTGTTTCGATTGAAAATTTACTTTGATATAACATTTATTAAAAAAGTTTCTTCCTGCTCTAACTGCTTCACAGGTCTTGCCTCCGTTATCGCCACCCTGTCAAGTCTTGCTGCGCTGTACGGGTGGCGGCTAACGTTATAGGATTTTATGTTTAATTTTTCGTCTCTTCGC
Organism: Paludibacter sp.; assembly: GCA_009781075.1. Classification (GTDB taxonomy): domain Bacteria; phylum Bacteroidota; class Bacteroidia; order Bacteroidales; family Paludibacteraceae; genus WRGS01. Next base: position 1,967 of record WQYU01000166.1, read on the forward strand.
AACATCTGCCAATATCACAAAACTTGGGAGACGAAAAATTGAATATAAAATTGTGTTGAACGGAGCCATATCTCTATTTTGCCTTATAAGGACTTTCTATTTTTTTATTTGATTCCATTTTGTATATTTGTTCTCTTATCACCGGTAAAATTACAACTTTTATTTTATTTTTATTTAAAATAAAAAACTTTTTGGGCGAATCAGTCCATTGCATTTCGTCATCATCCAATCCACCGGCAGGAACCAGCATGTGAATGTGCGGATGCAGCGAAAGATTCTGTCCCCTCCTGCGGATAGCTATTGTATTGTTCAAACAAAAAACCTTCAAAGGCGCTACTCGGAATAGAGGCCAATTATTGAAACCCCATAGTAAAATAAGGTGTTCCCAAAGTGTAGACCGGTTCAGTTCAACAAAGGTTTAAACCGCAACTCCGCTAGCGCTGCGTTTAAACCCTAATTGTTGGCTGCTGTGCATTATTTTTGTCTTGCACCTTTTTTTAATCTAATTCGCCATGCAAAATCAATACTTATTAAATGTTCATATTTGAATACAGGAGACGTATTTAACCTGATAAAATTTGGACGATAAATTATCCCTAAACTTAAACCAAATTTAGAAGTCCAGTAAGTGGTAAATAGTAATCCTAAAGTATTATCTGTATATTCTTTATTAGGCGGAATATCATCACGGATTCCGTCAGGAGTATAACCTCCATTATATGTACGCATCCAAGAGTTATGTGAATAGGATAAGCCATAACCCAAAGAGAAATACCGATATCTATGATTGTTCGTTAAACCTATATATTCAGAAGAACAAGATTCGTCTTCTACAATCTCTTCTCCATAATTAACATCTGCCCCCATTGGAACTGGAAGAAAATAGTTCATTGCTCCACTTGCAATTAAACTCAAATATTGAGTATTTTGATGGTAATAGTCAAATCCTATTGCAGCTCCCCAAAAGCCTGTACTTGAAATGCTTCTTTCTCCATTAGGTTGCAATATGAAATTATTGACGTAAGGTATAGAAAACCGTAAATACCATGTCCCTTTGCCGTAAATTTCATATTTTCTAAGATTTTTCTTGGTGTACAAGGTGTCAAGAGGGGCTGAAAAATCGAAAACTTTTAACACATTGGCATTTAAGAAATAATATGAATTCCAAAATGTAGGCTTTTTATGCTTTGTAATCAGAAGTGCATTTCCTCCGATTTCCTTTGCTTTACTTTCTGCATTACGAAAAATAGAAATTGAATCACATTTTGTTGTATCACTTTTTTTAGCTAATTCAGTAGTACAAACAACCTTAATTTTTCCTAATGTTTCATAGTTAATGGGAATTTGTTGTGGTTTTTTATATACGGCAAATTGAGCATCCGACTCAAGTGACGGATATTCTTTTTGTTTTTGCATACTTACCCTCATTACAGGAACGCATGAAGAAAAAAACAATACAATAAAACACATCAAGACATATTTTATCACTTTATTACATTTGGTAATTTGCCAACGATAAGTATTTTCTTTATCGTTCCGAATACTGTTGAAATCTGTTATTATCATTTTTCTCATTCACTTTTATATTAATTGCTCTCTCCACGCATTGCAGCCAACGCCTTAAATATTCGTATGTCCCCCCTCATTTCCACCCAATAATTATTTATAAATAAACTCTTTGTAAATCATTGCTCACAAATTATTTACCATTCATAAACACAGCTCGCATTTTGTGTATCCGTCCTTCGTCTATTGCGAAA
>WQYU01000167.1 GCA_009781075.1 Paludibacter sp.
TACTTTGGAAACCGTACGGTTATAAACGGCAACCGTAAATCCTTTACTCTCCATGTTAAGCACTAAGTTTTCGCCCATTACGGCTAAACCGATTAAACCTATGTCTGCTAAATTTTCCATATTGTTATAAATTTACAAATTTTGTCTTTACATTTCCTATCGCATATAATGGATAAACTCGGATATTATCATATTCCGTAAAATTTTCAAGCGAGGTACGAATACCGTATTCAGATTGTTTTTCAGCAAGAAACAAGTGCATACTTTGCATTTTTCCACTTTTACCCGATTTCACTTCAACGGGTATGATTTTATCGTTACGCTGTATAAGATAATCTACTTCTGCCTGGCTTCTTTCTTTTTCCCTTGTCCAAAAATACAGATTTTCAGGCATGTATGGCGATGAATTTTTAATAAGTTCCAGACCGGCAAACTGCTCGGCAATAGCGCCTTTATTTATAACATCAAAATCATCTGAAAACAAAATTTCCGAAAGTTGTAAATCCAACAAACGCTGAAAAATTCCGGTATCAAGCAACAGCATTTTGCATTTCTTATGATTTATTTCCGCACCAAGTGGCGTTCCATTGGCAGAACTGCTAACCACAGGAATAACCAAACCTGCCATTATAAGCAGATTAACCGCTTGTTTTATGTTGTGTTGACTTGTTTCCGCCGCCTTTGAATAGATAAATTTTCCACCGGATTGTTTTACAACCGAAGTAAAAACTTCACGTAACAGCAATGCAGGCAACTTCTTTTTGTATTTTGCAAAATCGTTTTGAAATGATAAAATCAGCCTGTCAAGCGCTTTTTGAACTCTTAATATATCGTTGCTTTTCAAAAAAATAGACACAGCTGCAGGCATTCCGCCAATAATTAGATACTTTTTCAAATAATCTAAACATTTTTCGTGAAAAACAGGAAAAAGAGATTTTTGGGGCGAAGATTTACAAACCTCGTTCCACAAGAGCTCTTCGCCGCAGGCAAACATAAATTCCTGAAACGAAAAAGGATACATAAACAAAGAGTCAATACGACCAACGCCGAAAGTAGGCAACTCTTCAAGTGCAAATTCCAACAGCGACCCTGCCGCAATGATGTGAAGTTCAGGATAGTCCTCATAAAAATATCGCAAAGACATTATCGCATTGGGGCAGCTCTGAATTTCATCAAAAAAAAGCAACGTTTTTTCGGGTTCAATCGGCTTTTTGAATTGTACTGAAAGTTTCAGGCAAATTTCTTTCACATCCAAATCGCCATCAAATAAAGTTTTTAATTGTTTATTTCTCTCAAAATTAACTGTCACAAAATATTCAAAATGACTGCCAAATTCTTCTATTGTTGAAGATTTGCCAACCTGACGCGCTCCTCTTATAAGCAAAGGTTTCCTGTCGAGGTCTGTTTTCCACGACAAAAGTACTTTATCTACGTTTCGTTTTATGTAAGCCATACTATATATTTAGAAATAACTGCTGCAAAGATACAATAATTTTTTAAAATATCGTACCAAGATTTGTGCTATTTTTTAAAAATATCGTATCAAATTTAATATTGTTTTTTAAATAATTCGTACCGAATTACATCCTGTTTTTTAAAAATATCGTACCAAATTTAATGCTGTTTTTTAAATAATTCGTACCAAATTTAATGCTATTTTTTAAAAAGCTCGTACCAAATTTAATGCTATTTTTTAAATAATTCGTAGCAAATTTAATGCAATTTTTTAAATAATTCGTAGCGAATTTAATGCAATTTTTTAAAAATATCGTACCAAATTTAATGCTGTTTTTTAAATAATTCGTACCGAATTTAGTACTGTTTTTTGAATAATTCGTAGCAAATTTAATGCTATTTTTTAAATAATTCGTACCGAATTGGTATAATGAATATAGGATATTTTATTTTTCATACTTAATTAGGTAATAAGGTTAGGAAAGATATATATGTAACTGCCTGCTACTAAGGTTGTTTTGTTTGTAAAATAAGGTATAAATACTGTTGAAAACAATCTCGTTTTAACCTTATAAATAACAAAACAACCTAAGTAGCAAAATGATAACTGATTTTTTCTACCAACCTTATTGTCATTTCCTGATTTAGGTTGACAGTTTGCTTGTCCTATCACGAAGAAAAGTTGACTCGGATTAATACTTATAACTAATATTTGTTTACTTCTTACCTTATTATTTTCATAAATATAACAATACCCCGAATTCATTTCTGAATTATTTAAACCGTTCTCTATAAGCCCATAATCCTAAAGCCGGATTGGAAATATAATAAATCTCTTCCCCCTCAACTTCGTTCCAACCATCTTTCAGGACGGCAGGGTCGTATTTCTTCATCATCTCATTTAAATCGGCATATTGAAAACCAACACTTTCAATCTCTTGGCGAGTTAAATGTCCCGGGCAATAAGTAATGCTGAAACGTCCTTCCGAAGCGCCGTGTATAAGGTGAGCGGCAACACCTAAACTGTTTTGCAAATCTTCATTTTCTTTCACCAAATTCAATACTTGCGGCGTATGAACATATCCGTATTTGCGAATCAATTGATCAATAGTCGGATCTTCTCCGAATTGATGTAATCCGGGCGCAAGCGCAATCAGCTCTCCGTTGTCGACTATTGCCATTCGGGTGCGGTAAATGCTTTTGTTGCCAAGCCACGTACTGCGAAACTCTTCAGGGTTGAGATATACCACTACTTTTTTCATTTCGCGATCCATCATGCGGAAGTTTGTTTCGAGCGACAGTTCGGCAGCTTTTTCAAAACATTCGAAATCATCGCCGATATAAAGTCCGCGCATCTGCAAGCCGTCTTTTCCTTCCGAGATAACTGTTTGAAGATACACAATGGGCAAATCTTTTGTGAAATTTTCCGAAGCGTAGTTTAAGACCTGCCTCACGGGACCCAACGCTCTTCCCATGATGCGCTCCATGCCATAAGTCGCTCCTATAAAATGACTTTTGTTGATACATTCTGCACCGCCTACGCCGACAAAAATATTTTTGTTGTAGTTTGCCATGCCGATAACTTCGTGTGGAACTACCTGACCGATAGATAGAATCAGGTCGTAGCCGCCTTCCAGCAGCATACGGTTTACCTGAACCGGCACGGGATAATCGACTGCGCCTTCCGATACTTGCTTTACAAATTCACCCGGCACAGTACCTACTGTTACCACATCTTCCCGCCAGTTATGAACTTTGAAAAGCGATACGGGAATGCCCCGATACATCTTTTTGATTTCTTCTTCCGTCATTGGGAAATGCGTTCCCAGCGCCGGAAGAATATCAGTCAATTTATCTCCGTAGTATTCATACACATACTGCGTCAACTCTCCCGCTCGCGAATGAAAACGCGTGAAATCAGGTGGAATTGCCAATACTTTTTTCCTTGTTCCGAGTTTGTCTAAGGCGGCAAAAACTGCCGCTTTTATTTCTTCAGGACGAAAAGAATAGTCGTGAGAGCCTTTTTTGAAATAAATCATGTTTTTATTTACTATTTACTATTTACTATTTACTATTTACCATTTTATTTAGCATCTACCATTTATCATTTATCATTTACCATTTTATTAACCATTAATCATTTACCATTATTCATTTTCTTTTTCATTGTGTTAATTGAACTTATAATAATTTTTAATAATTCATGATTTTCAGTCATTAAACCGGCAATTAAATCTTTTTTTATTAAACCGGATTCTTCGA
>WQYU01000168.1 GCA_009781075.1 Paludibacter sp.
CCCATTCCACCGGGTTTAGGGGAAACGTATCGGGATATTTCCTTGATTTCAGGCACAGCATCCGCCGGACAAACCGGTAAGCCAACAGCTTTCATGACTTCATAATCAGGAATATCATCGCCGACATAACAGATTTCATCCGAGTCTAAACCTGTTTTTTGAATAAAATTACGAAAATCGGTAATTTTATTTTTAGCCTTCATATAAATATAACTGAATCCTAAATTTTCAAAACGGGCACGAATTGCAGCGGACTCTCCTCCGGTGATAATTCCCAATATGTACCCCTTTTTTGCCGCCAATTGCATGGTGTATCCGTCTTTTGTATTAATAATTCGCATAGGCTCACCTGATGGATGTAAAGGAATAGAAGCGGGGGACAGAACCCCGTCAACATCAAAAATAAAAGCTTTTATTTTTGTTAAATCATAATTAATATTACTCACTTTATTTACTTTTTGGTCGTGCAAAGGTAACTAAAATTACAGAAACGGGCATCAATTATTTGAAATACTTTTTCAATTTTGCTGAAAAGCCCTTAAAAGTTTGGTAAAATCAAAAAAAAATTGTTCCTTTGCACCCGATTTAAGGAAGGGAGAGATGGCAGAGTGGTCTATTGCGGCGGTCTTGAAAACCGTTGAACTGCGAGGTTCCCGGGGTTCGAATCCCTGTCTCTCCGCTGAAAAATATTGATTATCAATAAGTTGTAAAACAAGCACCCAATTTTACACACCAAATGTAAAGTTGGGTGTTTTGATTTTAAAATGAAAAAACAAAGCAATCCGAAATGTTTATATTCAATGGATTGCTTTGCTATATTCGCAGTGGCAAGGTTAATGAAAAGTTTTTACTGCCTTGCTTACATTTCTTCAATAGAGTTGTATTATTCTACTACAAATTCAATTTTTATTTTTTATTTTACAAAAATTTGCAAACTATTTTTCATCTATGGTTGATTTGGTCGAACTTGCATTCCAATTTTCCAATAAAAAATGATTATATTTGTATCGTCAAATTTAAATATTTTGTTTTATGCTTACAAGAACGCAAGTCTTTGATACGCTTGAGAGAATGCCTGAACAATTTTCTATTGACCAACTTTTTGATAAATTGCTTTTCATTAATAAAGTAGAAATTGGTTTAGCACAATCCGAAAATGGACAGGTTAATACTAAAGAGCAGGCTAAACAAAAACTTTCCAAATGGTTAAAGTAAAGTGGACTGATTACCATAATACTAAATCAATCGCCTGTTCATAATTACAAGCAAGAGTTTTTACATCTACTATTCTTCTTTATTACTACTGTTTTGTAAACATTTAATAATCAGTATAATTAAGTAAAAAATATATACTTAATCACCCTCCCTATTACTACTTTTTGCCTCTATTACTACCATTTTTTTCGTCAGAGAGTTTCCAAACAGGGTAACCAAAATTCATAATTAAATATTATCTTTGCACGCGATTTATAACAAGGAAAGTAGAATGAATTTTGTAGAAGAATTAAAATGGAGAGGCATGATTCATGATATTATGCCGGGCACAGAAGACCAACTTCAAAAAAGAATGGCTTCGGCATACATTGGGTTTGATCCGACAGCCGATTCGTTGCATATTGGTCATTTGGTGGGGGTTATGATGCTGAAACATTTCCAGCGGGCAGGACATCGTCCAATTGCTTTGGTTGGCGGCGCTACCGGTATGATTGGCGACCCTTCAATGAAATCGCAAGAACGTAATTTACTGGATGAGAAAACTTTGCGTAAAAATCAGGAAGCAATTAAAATGCAATTGTCCAAATTTCTTGATTTTGAATCCGATATTCCCAACAAAGCTGTTATGGTCAATAATTACGACTGGACAAAAGATTACTCGTTCCTGAATTTCATACGCGATATTGGTAAATACATTACCGTCAATTATATGATGTCGAAAGATTCGGTTAAAAAGCGGCTGAGTTCGGAATCGAGCGAAGGGATGTCGTTTACTGAGTTTTCATATCAATTGCTTCAAGCATACGATTTTCTTTTTTTATATGAAAATTATGATTGCTGCCTGCAAATGGGCGGTTCCGACCAATGGGGCAATATAACTACAGGGACGGAGTTAATTCGCAAAAAAGCGAATGGCGACGCTTTCGCTTTGACTTGCCCGTTGATTACCAAAGCGGATGGAGGTAAATTCGGCAAAACCGAATCAGGAAATGTGTGGTTAGATAAACGCTACACCAGCCCGTATAAATTTTATCAATTTTGGTTAAACGTGAGTGATGCTGATGCAGAGAAATTTATCAAAATTTTCACAGCAATAACCCGTGAAGAAATTGAACAATTGGTTACAGAACAAAATGCAGCTCCTCATCTACGTCCACTGCAAAAGCGATTAGCAAAAGAAGTTACATTAATGGTTCACTCGCAGGAAGAATATGATGCGGCTGTTGAAGCCTCTCAAATCCTTTTTGGAGGTTCCACTTCCGAAGTGTTGAAGAAATTGGATGAAACCACCTTGTTGGATGTTTTTGCCGGAGTATCCCTGCACGAAATAGCCAAAGAAGAATTAAATAATGGAATAAAAGCAGTTGATTTATTGGTAGAAAAGGCGGCTGTTTTTCCATCCAAAGGCGAAATGCGTAAAATGGTACAAAGCGGCGGAGTTAGCATCAACAAAGAAAAATTGACATCGCCCGATGCAAGCATCAATTTATCTTATTTGTTAGGCGAGAAATACATACTGATTCAAAAAGGTAAGAAAAACTATTTTTTGTTGATTGCAAAATAAGATTCATCCGTAAAAAGTTTGCACATTCGACAAAAAATCGTATCTTTGCACCGCTTTTTCAAAAGTGATTAGGTATTGTCTCATGGTGTAGTGGTAGCACATCTGATTTTGGTTCAGCCAGCCTAGGTTCGAGTCCTGGTGAGACAACAAAAGCGACTTTCAACGGTCGCTTTTTTTTATCCGAAACAATGATAATTCGCTGAAAACACGCAATTTACACACAAATTCAGTTAAAAAGAATATCCTAAAAATACCCGCTTATTTTCTACCCGTTTTCTACCCATTTTTTTAATCAAATTTGTTTATTTGAAAAAAAAGTATTTACTTTGTCGCACATATTAAAATTAAAAAAACATGGATGCTACACTTTTTAACGTGGTTTACAACCGCAAAAAAAGGCTTCTTTCAGACGGTACGGCATTGGTACAGATAGAAGCCTATTTGAATTTTAAGAAAAAATACTTTTCGACCGGTATTTACTTAACGCCGGAACAATGGGATAACAAACATCGAAAAGTAAAAAATCACCCCAACGCAATTAAGTTAAACAGGAAAATATCCGACTTTGTCGCAAAGTTGCAAAGTGTGGAACTTGACCGCCGGAATGCTGGCAAACCTTTTTCACTTGATATTCTTACCGAATTTATAAAGGGACGTTTCACAAATTCATTTACCGAATTTATGAAAAACGAAATTGAAGCCGACCGAACCGCTGCACCGGCAACGCGCAAAGGACATATAATAACGCTCAAAACCCTGCAAAAATTCAAAAAAGACATTGCCTTTGAAGAATTAACATTTGAATTATTGACCGGATTTGAACGATTTTTGTTTGATGAAAAACTGCATACGAATACGGTAAACAAGTATTTCCGGCACATACGCAAGTTTGTAAACCTTGCAATAAATAAAGATTTGTTTGAATTAAACCG
>WQYU01000169.1 GCA_009781075.1 Paludibacter sp.
AAGAGAATAAATCCCCTAAATTACAGGTTAAAATTCAAGTCCAAAAATCAAAGAACACCTATATATTATTGTATATTAATTTATTACAAACATATTTTAGAAATCAACGCACTGACAGTAATTTAGGTTAAACAATATTGTTAGTAAGTAACCTAATTAGGTTGCCGCAAAGTTAGATAAAAAAACCGATATTAGCAAATGTAATCCAGATTTTTTATATTTCCGAGATTAGACGGAGTAATTTTATGCGTAGTTAAGGTTTAAACCAACTCCGGAAGCAGGGCAAGGGTTGGGACATTTGGCTGCCTCTGTAAATATTTATTTCAGAAAAAATGAATATGATAATAAAATTAAAGAACTAAACGACATGGAACAACAATTAACGCAAGCAATAGTAAACGTGAAACAAGCGGGTAAGTAACATAGTTCATTGAAAATATTCCCAATTTTTATTTTAACTGATTATTTGAAAAGTTTCGCCAATTCTTTATATCGGCATGCATATACGTTAGCCGAAAAACTCTTAAAAATCCACATCGCCATACATACCGATTTTTAGTAGCCCGTCAGTATTTTCAACGGCAATTTTTACTGCATAGACAAGGTTTTGCCGTTCGTCTTTGGTTTGAATAGTTTTTGGAGTAAATTCTGCCTTGTCCGAAATCCACGCCACACGCCCTTTGTATGTACGTTGCTTGCCGTCATAATTGTTGGAAAAAACAGTTGCAATATCTCCAATTTTGATGTTATTTAATTGTGTAGCAATAATATAAGCACGTAAAAACATATTCTTTGTATCAGCAATTTTAAAAAGCGGAACGCCGGGCGCTACAACTTCCGACTGCTCAATATATTTGTTGAGTACAACTCCATCTATCGGGCTGATAATGTAACTCTTACGTAACAAATCGTCTACTATCGCAATTTGTATTTCGCGCACGTTGCCTTCGCCTGTCAAACTGCTAATGCCGGTATTTAGTTGATTTTTCTGCGCAGTGAGCGTCCGTTGCAGCACTTTGAGTTGTGTCTCAACATCATCAAGTTGCTTTTGAGTTGCAGCGCCATCGTTGAAAAGGTTTTGTACACGTGTCCTTTCGGTTATTGCCTTGTCAATTTGTTCCTGAACGACTGCAATTTGCTGCGAAATATCAGGTTTGCTTGCGTTAATGGCTCGCACGCCTGTTTGAAGTTGGCGTTTTTGAAGAAAAAGTTGAGTAGTATCAATGAATCCAACATTTTCACCTTTTGTAAGAGTCTGCCCCTCAACAATATTTAACTGTTCAACCTGCCCTGTTGCCATTGCAGAAACAATAATTTCGGTTGCCTCAAATGTACCGGAACCGGAATGTTCCATTTTGTTGTTTCCGCAGGCAAACCAAAATATTGATATTGAGATTATTAGAATATTTTTTTTCATGACTTATTTAAAAAATCATTTTCAATTAATTGCATTTTCAAAATAAAAAATTATTCTCCCTGTGCAAATTTTAAATCGTTTAAACTTTTGAGATATTGAATATAATGTATTGATTTTGTTTGTTTTGCAAAATTTTCAGCGTTTATGTCGGAAATCAAATCTTTTATTTGATAAATCCCATTTCGATATTTACTTTCGGCTGTTTTTCTAACCTGTGTGCGCAGTTCTATAACTTGGCTGTCGTTTTCAATCAACTTTTTAAACTTGCTAACAGCAGGAGTTAAATTGCTCATTTCCAAATTAGTATTAAAACGGAAAGTCTCTTCTTGAACGTTAAGAATTTTCAAATTATTTTCAATCAAATTCAAATCTCTCTTACGATTGTAAAGGTTAGCGAAATTCCAGCGAAATTGCAGTCCGCCGATAGCATAGGGCTGCCAAGCCGCATCGAGCATATTTAAAGCAGGTCGTCCGTAACCACCCTGCACAAACAAACCTAAAACAGGCATGTTTTTTGCCGAAATAGTCCTTTTTTGCGCATTAAAAAGTTCACGCTGACGTTGAATCAAAGTCAATTCCGGACGCAAAATATCTGCTGAAATATCTTCGGAATAATATACAGGTATTTCAAAAAATACCGAGTCGTCTAAATTCTGATGAATAAAAGCAGAAAGCACTGATAAACAGGCTGTTCTCACCGAAGCAAGTTCTATTTCCTTTTCTTCAAGATTAATAAACTCAATTTGCACAAGATTCAAATCCGAAGTCATTGCAACTCCGTTATTTACAGCCGATTGCACTGTTTTTTCAACTTCCTTTAAATCTGAATAATATAAATCAAGTATTTTTCTCTGTTCGTCAATTTGTAAAATTCCAAAATATAAATCGCTGATTTTCTGCTTAATAGCATACAATGAAACATTTAATTTCTGCCTTTCTACTTCAGCAGTAGTACGCACCACTCGTTTTCCTGCTGCCGACTGCCCACCATCCCAAATTAACTGCGTCGCCTCCAAATATGCTTTATACTGGTCTTTGGGCATCGTTTCAATAAATGTTTCAGTAGAAAAACCTGTATTAAATAAATTATTTATCTGGTCGATATACTTTTGAATTTCGGGTTTGAGTTTGAGTTTAGTAACTTCGGTTTGATAAGTTGCCTGTCCAATGAGTTGAATTTGAGGCAGATAAACAGAAGAAATATTATGAAGGGTAAATTCTGTTGCCGCATCAATTAAATTATATTGTGCAATAAGCGGATAATTGTCGATTGCCAAACGCTGACATTCTTCCAAAGTTAAGTTCCTTTGAGCGAAAGTATTAGCATTTATTATTATAAAAAATAAAAAATAAATATTTTTAATCTTTATCATAAAAAATTTTTTGCAAAAATACGAAAACTTTCATAATAAAATACTACTTTTGTACATTGATTATTACTTAATAATAAAATAATTTTGTTATGAAGAAATTATTGTTTTTAACAATTACATCATTCTTTTATGTATTATCAATTACTGCACAACCTCGTGCAATAGGACTCCGCTTGGGTGCAAACAGCGCCGAGTTGACTTTTCATCAGTTACTCAATAGCGAAGAAAATCTTCTCGAATTTGATTTCGGCACTTCATGGCATGGCGCTTTGCAAGGCGCAATAACTTACAACTGGACAAGCAGCACCGCTTCGGGCGACTGGACTACCTACGCAGGATTCGGAATAGGAGGCAGTTATAGTTGGAGTGACAATTCATGGTATCCGGGGCTGACCCTTAGTTCTACAAACCCTACTACAAAAGTAAATTGGTATTTGAAACAATATTGGACTTGGGGAGTTTCGGGGATGGTTGCCGTTGAGTATAAAATTCCAAACCTTCCTATCGCCGTTTCTTTGGACTATCGCCCGCTTATCGGGTTCGATTTCGGCACCAAAGAAAATGCCGGCAATAAAAACGGAAATTTCGGAATAATGTATCACGTTCCCGGGCTATGGAATTTTGGAGTTGCTGCGCGTTTTTTGCTGAGGTAATATTGTAGAGATTGCAGTCTCGTCCTGAAATAGGTTTACACCACAAAGAGAAAAAAAGTAAACTTATGTTAGGATTGGGTCAGCGATATAACGTATTGGAAAATAACAGATATGTTTCTTTATGTCAGTATAATAACAGACGCTTTTTCACGTAAAATAGTAGGTTATCATTTGTCGGAAACTCTTCACGCAGAAGAGACAATGAAGGCATTGAATATGGCTATTTCAGAGTTTAAAAAACACACAAACAAAT
>WQYU01000170.1 GCA_009781075.1 Paludibacter sp.
ACCTAACGGGCGGTTTTGCGAGATGTCGGGCTTGTCTCGTCCGAAATTTTGTGTAACTTTGCATCGTTGGCTCTCGTCCGAGTGGCGGTGAAACCCGCCACCTCGCAAAGCCGCTGGGACGTTGTATGCCATATTACGGAAGTGCGTACATCAATCGACAAAAAAAAGAAACGAGAATAACAAAGGAAAATGTTTATAAGCGATAAAACAATGAATATGTACAAATGTCCAAAATGCAATGCAGAATTTGAATTGGGTACAAAATTCTGCCAAAATTGCGGTTGTAATCTCGAAAAAGAGTTTATCGAAACCCCAACTTGCCCAAAATGTGGAAAAAATTTTCCAACAGGTACAAAGTTCTGTAGTGAAGACGGCTCAAAATTGGTGTCGCCTGATAAACTGATACCCCGTTGTGTAAAATGCGGAAAAGAATACATTGACGGAACAAAATTCTGCCCTGAAGACGGCGGACAAATTCTTGCCGAAGCAAACAGAAATTTCTCTATAAAAAACGAAAACGATTTTGTCAATAAGACCAACGATACCGTTGCTGATATTGCAGACAATATTGGTTATCAGTTTGCAACAGCGGTAAAACAATGGCACGGTTTTGTAATCGGTTGGGCGATTATTGCACTAATAATAAATGTTGTAACATTCTTAAGAACACTCAGTACGCTTAATTATATCATAGAAGGATTTAAATATATTGAACATTGGGGCACAATGGATTATATTAGAATTTTGGCTTGGATTTGCCCCGCAATAATTATTTACGGAATTGTAAAATTATTGCGCAGAGAGAAAAGTGGCTTTACTTTGCTTGTGATTGCCGCTGTTGTTGCTTTTGCTTGCAATATCTATTTTGGATTAATTGCGCCTGCCGTATTTGGCTTATTAAGCATTGGAATTTGGTATGCCGTTTTACAAATAAAGAAAAATGGAATAACAGCGTGGAGTACGCTTGAATAAAATTGTTTAACTTTTTAAAAATAAATATTATGAATTGTCAGAAATGTAATTTTCAGAACGAAGACACTGCAAAATTTTGTAAGAACTGTGGTGCAAAGTTGAGTATTCCTCGTAAACAAGGAAAACAAAACAAATCATTACCCTACGTTATTGTTGGGTTGTTAATAGCCGTAGTTGTCGGTTATTTGCTGTTTTTTAATAATAGCCAAGCAAACGTAAATAATGATTGGGGAAAATTCAACCTCAAAGGCAAAGTAAAGAGCATAGTTCAAAATTCTTATGAAGTAAGAAGTGAAAATGATGAGTTAACAGAGAAAAATAAAGTATATAATGGCAATTTGCGTGATATTAAGTATTGGGAATACTTGTATGACGAAGATGAGTTATTTGAAGTTGGCATTGATATGGATTTTTTTCTGCGTAATAGTAGTGGATTTGAGGTAAAATTCAATACAGCAGGCAACATTGATAAATATATGTTTGAAAGAGCCGAAATATTATACAAATATGATGAAAAAGGCAATAAAATAGAGGAGCATTGGACAGACTCTTATCGAGATTTTGATTTTTTTATAAAATATGCACATAATAACAATGGACAGATTAGCGAAGCAAATATATGGGGCACAAAAATAATATACCGTTACGATAATGACGGGAATTTAATCTCTGTGAAACCAGAAGTTGAGGATAGGGAAAATCCTTTTGGAATTACTTATACCTACAATGATGATAAAAAAATAAGCAAAATGAACAATGACAACAAAAACGGCAATGTGTTTTTAATATTTGAATACAATGATAACGGCGATGTCTCAAAATTAAAATCGGAATTAAAAGACAACAACAGTTTTTGGAGTATTATTTGGACATACAAATACGAATACGATGAAAAAGGTAATTGGACAAAACGGTATGAATATGCCGAAAAAATAGATTTGAGAATGGATTATCCGAGAGATTGGTTGAAAAATCTAAATGGTAAAAAATTAATACTTGTAACAACAAGAGAGATACAATATTATTAAACTCAATTTTATCTGCCAAAAATATCGTAAATTTGCAGTCAAAAATATAATGATATATGTCTGAAAGTAAAAACATAGAACACCAAATGCTTCAAGTTGAAAATGAATTAGTTGAGTATAAAGAAAAACTTACTGATTCGCTTGAAAAAGAAGCAGTCGCCTTTCTAAATGCAAAAGGCGGCAATATTTACATTGGTGTTAAGGATAACGGCGATATTATCGGTGTTTCCAATATTGATAAACTCCAACTGCAAGTGAAAGACCGCTTGATTAATGGTATTTCGCCGAGTATTTTGTCGCTTGTGTCCATAACCACCGAAAAAATTTTGGACAAAACAATATTGAAAATTACCTTAAAAGAAGGCACGGAAAAGCCATATTACATTAAAAACAAAGGACTTTCAGAATCGGGTACATTTATCCGCATTGGCAGTTCGGCACAACCAATGACACAAAAGACGATTTATGCTTTTCAAACAAAATCATTTCCTAAATCGCTGATAAACATTGAATCGCCCGAACAGGAATTGACTTTTGCAGATTTGTTTATTCATTATCGCCGTTTTTCCAAACCTTTAAATGACAGCACTTTTGCCAAGACATTAAATTTTCTTACCCCAGACAGAAAATACAACTACTTGGCTTATTTAATGGCAGACAACAATCAACTTTCTGTCCGTTTTGCTCGTTTTAACGACGCAGGCGAGCGTTTTGAACTGATTGAAAAAGCAATTGAATACGGAAATTGTTGTTTGATTACGGCAATTCAGCGTATTTTAGACAGATACGACATTGAAAATATCACGCTTTCAAAACTCACCGGCACCGCCCACCGCATAGACAAGCGTTTAGTTGACGCTAAATGTTTGCGTGAAATTGTTATTAATGCCTTTGCTCACAACGATTATTCGTATGGAATGTTGCCGATTTTCGAGGTTTTTCAAAATCGTTTCGCCATTCGTTCTTATGGCGGTTTAGTTCCGCAACTTACAATTAACGACTTTTTTCTTGGTGTTTCAGCCCTGCGAAATCCTGAATTAATGCGTATTCTCAAAGACTTGGAACTTGTTGAGGCATTGGGTTTTGGCATACGAGGAATTACAAAGGTTTACGATAGAAATATTTTTGAATTTACCGACAACACGATGTATGTTCAACTTCCTTTTGAAAAAGAAGTTGCTGAAAGCGAAACCGAAAGTAAGGGAAAAGTAAGGGAAAAAAGTAAGGGAAAAAGTAAGGGAAAAATTCTGGAATTGATTACAGAAAATTCTCAAATTACAGTTGCAGAAATTGCTGAAGCAATCGGTTTAAGTATTGCAGGAGTTGAAAAAAATATCCGACAATTAAAGCAAGAAGACATAATTTCCCGCACCTCTGACACCAAGAGCGGAGAATGGATTATAAACATTTGAGCAACTGTCCCATACGGCATACAACAAGCAGTTTGGCGTGAGAGGCGGTGTAGCCCGCAGAAACCTTTGTGCAATTTTGCAGGTTTTGCTCCCGCCCGAGCCACAGTGAGCCGCCTCCCACGCCAAGCTGCCGGCACGTTGTGGCGCAATTCGCTACGCTCCTTGCGCCACAACGGCTCGCACGGCTTCACCGTGAGTTATGCTTGTCGCTACGCGAACTGCGCACAACTCACGGTTTTGCGAAATTGCGGTTGTGTG
>WQYU01000171.1 GCA_009781075.1 Paludibacter sp.
AGCAACCCCGGTTCATGGGTCGATCAACCGGCTCATATAATAGATGTTATGGCAACAATCGTAGATGTAACCGGTTCGACTTATCCTGAAAAATACAATTCACATGTCGTACTGCCGATGGAAGGCCAAAGCCTGAAGCCGGAGTTTACGGGTAATACCATCCCTGAACGCAGTTTGTTTGTCGAACACGAAAGCAACCGCGCTATTTTTGACGGCGATTATAAACTCGTCACCAAAAATTTTGCATTATCCGACGGAAGTTCCCCCGCCAATCAGTTAGAACTGTACGACATCAAAAAAGACCCGTGTGAATTGCATAATCTTGCATCGGAATTGCCCGATAAGTTGAAAGATATGGTTGCAAAATGGAACGAAACGGCTAAAAGAATCGGTGTGCCGACAGCTCGTTTAATAACAGATCCGAAAGAAGACAAGGAACCTGAGCATCCGGAACTCGAACCGCAGGACGTTTGGTTTGATGTCAACTTCAGTTCGGATGAATGGTTGGACGCATTCAAATCGGCAACGCAGGTTGACCCTGTCTCAATTAATTCCGGAGCTATGTGGGATAACGGAGGGACAAATATTCCCGTACCTGTAACGGTCAGTGGCGATAATTTTATTTTCAACTCGCCCGTTTGGAGAGAAAGCGCTCCTTTTACTTCGGTATGCGACAAAATGTTTGAATACGGCATTCGTTTCAGGGCAAACAATACGATGTCATATATCGAATTTCCGAAAACGGATAATGCGGGCAGGCTAATGTTGTATGTTGCCCACGGCAGCGATGCAGCCAGCCCCAATACAGGGAATGTTTATGTTGAAGTCGGCGGGAGAGAAAACATAAGCGATGACGAAGAAATCGATGCTTTCGGCGATTGGAAAACGACGCCGGAACATATATGGGACGTCGCTTGGAGCGGCGAAAAAAATACGGACGTCAGACTGACTTATGATTTCGACACAGACGAGCCGGTTGCATTGAGGATACAGCGCTCGAAAGGTACGTTTATGAGAGTGTATCGTATTTTGCTGGGGAAAAACGGTTCGGCGCTGACGGATAATACCTCCATACCTGCCGTTCTTTCGAATAATATTGATTTTAAGGTGATTAACCGAACGGTTTGTTTATCAAAAAGCCTGATTAACGGTAAAATATATGTGTATGATATTTTGGGCAGGCAATTGTTGAGCCGAACCGTAGATTCCGACAAAATACCATTGAATAATCTAAAATCGGGAATTTACATTGTAAAACTCACCGACGGGGCGGATGGAATAATTAAGAAGATAAAGTTGTAACTATTTTATCACAAACATGAATATTATACAGAAAAATGTGTATCTTTGCAAGCCGTTTTATCCACTTTTCAAAGGGATGGGATACAATTAGTTATTTGTTTAAGACAGATCCAATTATAGATTATTGTTAGTAGAAAAATAAAAAACAGACGTAATGGATAACAAAATTTTATTTTATAGGTTGTTACAAAGCAATCCTGTAGGTTACAAAAAAGATTTGGAAAAGAATTTTGTGAAGAGTAACGGTGTAAATTTCGATGAAATTTACGATTCTTCTATGCTCGTTGGAATATTGCGAGCAGGAATAGATGGGACATTTGAAGACAGATATAAAGTTACCGAATTTGGTAAAAGTCAAATTGTTACTTTCCTTGACTTATACAATTACATACATAATTAAAAGATGCCAACTTCATATTTGTATTGTACTTTTTGGTATCCAACAATATTTTTGTCTGAAGCAAAAAAAATTTCGGCAGGCGAGAAAGAGCATGCTATTGATGACAGCAGTGAACATACATTTAAGGTAATATTGTCTATTGACGATAATGAAAATATTTCAATAAAAACTGAAATCACTGAAATAATTGAAAGCAAATCTGTTGTAATTCAATTTTCTCTTTTGCTAGAAAAAATTGAAAAGCGTAGTAACGGATTTGTTCAGTATAAGTTTCAGTTTAATTTACCTAAAAATATCCAAGATAATATAAAAAAGTTATCAAAATTTAAAAATGAGACAGACCATTTAACAAAATTTAGAGAATATTTTCAAAATTCTTTATCAAAACCAATATATCATTACATAAAAGAGTTTTATCATAAGCACGAAACTATTACTAACAAAGATTATGATTTAGCTGCAATTTGTTTTGAAGAAGAAAGCAGTTATATTGCTTTAGAAAATAATTCTCACAGTAATGACAATAAATATTTGCAGGGCTTTTTGGATAATTTTGAAGAAGTATTTAAACGCAAAGCATACCAAGCGTCTGAATTAAATTTCTTATTCAAAGAAACATATTTCAAATTTATTAATAAATATGGAACGAGAAAGGAAAAATTTGACAAAGAAGAAAAATCTTTTTTACAAACAAATGATCTATCGACAATTCCAACTAATGAAATTGAAATATTTATAGCAAATTTACAGCAATTAAATGATATTTGCGAAGACACTTTAATTGAATATACTTATTGTAAAACGCTTTTACATTCAATTTATAATAAATTTTATAGGCACGACACTGAAGGGAGAATAGAACATTTAGAGGATACAATAAAGGATCCCACCACCGAAGATATAGAAAAAATAGAGAACTTAAAGCGACTGAGAAGAAAAGCATTAAATATCAGAAATTCTGTTCGTTATATAGAAGATATTAAGTATAAAAATCAAAATAGACAATATTTCATTTCAAGAATTTTATTAGCAAAAGTTCAAGAAAAAAACGACAAAATTGAAACCATAGTAAATATAGTTCGGGAACAAAATACGCATACTGAAAATGTTGTTACAGAAATAGAAGAACAAAATGTGAAAATTGGAAACGTTTTGGAAAACGGCAATACAATAACAAACATTAGCATAGCAATTGCAATATATGGACTTATTTTAACAATACTTTCCATTTTTGAAAAATCATTATCTGCAATTTTGATTTGTAAATTCAATTTACATATTTGTTTGCTATCTTTTTTTACCTTGACGTTTGCGATAGCGCTATTAATAATTTGGAGCAAACGAAAAAAGCAAAAAGAAGATTAACACAAAATCACCACTTCGCTACTGAGTTTGGCAAAATGGCTCCGCACGCAGTTCGCACGAGTATTGTACAAATTTCATCTCTCAAGATTATAAAAACGTTTTGCAAAAAAATAAGCGCCTCAAAAAAGAATCAACCCTGAATTATTACTTTCTTTGTTTTCTTGATTTGTCCGCTAATTAACTTCATAATATAAATGCCTCGATCTATATTGTTCAACGATATTTTGTCGGAATTTACATCTCGGCTCAACAGTTGCCTGCCTAAAATATCATATACATATATTTTACCGTCAGTCAGGCTTTTTGATAAATAAACCGTCCGGTTGATTACCTTAAAATCAATATCATTCGAAAGAACGGCCGGTATGGAGGTATTATCCGTCAGCTCCGAACCGTATTTTCCCAACACAATACGATATATTCTCATAAACGTTCCTTTTGAACGCTGTATCCTCAATGCAACCGGCTCGTTCACATTAATATCATAAGTCAGTACAACATCGGTTTTCGGCTCGGCGCTCCAGGGAACATCCCATGTATAATCGATTTTCCAATCGCCGTTTACATCATTTCCACCACTTGCGTTTTCTTTC
>WQYU01000172.1 GCA_009781075.1 Paludibacter sp.
ACATACATACATACATACATACATACATACATACATACATACATACATACATACATACATACATACATCTAAACCGCCAAAAATATTCAAGAATTTTTGTGGAGGCAAAATTATTTTTGATTATGGAAATAATAACACATTTTTCCCCTAAAAAAACAGGGAAAAGTGTTAAAAAATATTTTGCCATGCGTTTCATTGTCTTATAAAGTAATATTTTTTATTTCGCAAATTATGTGCCAAAAATAAACATTTTTTGTTATTTTTGAACTAAAAATAACAAAATTTTTAATATATGGTATTGTTAATTTTGTGTAGAAACAAAAAATTAAATTCTGGATTACTTCGCTGCGCTCGCAATGACGTACTGCCACCGGGTTTTGCCGTCATTGCGACTGCGAAGCAGGAAACAATCCATAAAAATACAAAAACTATACTAAATCAACAATACCAATTATATTTATCAAAATATTTTTTTTTAATTTCCTGCCGTTTGTGCCTTTTCTACCAGCGTATTTGCTTGACTGTCGGCTTGGTTATAAATTTGAGCGGCTTTCTTTTGCGCCTCATCAACGAGTTTTTTGGCAGCAACTTCGGCAGCGGCTTTTGCAATAGGATTTTTTGCGTCGTTTACTAATTTTTGTCCTTGCGCCTGCGCCTCGCTAACAAGTTTATCGCCTGCCGATTTTGCCTGCGCACGCAAATTATCGGCTTGTTTTTGCGCCTCCTCAATGGCTTTTGTATTGATTTGTTGCTTAACATCTTCAACTTTTTCGGTAATTTTCTGCGTCGCCTGTTCTTTCAAATCATCAACAATGTTTATCAAAGTACTTGCCAAATCAAGTTTAACCGATGGTTTTGAGAATGTACCGCCGATAGTAAAACCTATTGTCTGGAATTTCCCCAAATTAAGCGATTGCGGTAAAGTTGCTTTCCCTGTCCATGCAAGCGTTTTATCAAGTCCTGAGGCACCTCCGAGATTGAGTTTTGTGTCGCCAAGTGAAATGTCAAAAGGTTTTGTGTTAATTTTTCCATCGGAAATATTAAAATTTAAAAGTAAATTTTTCAGATTTATTTCATTGCCTGCGGGAAGATTCAGGTATTGCGCCAAAGGAATTTGTTTTAGATTATCCAAAAGCGTTGTCAGAGCAGGAAAATTAGTAACTCCAACCGCCTGCGTAGAAAGCGAGCCGCCTGCAATAAGCGTCATCAAATCGGGCATCATATCTTCTTTTAAAGCAGAATTTAAAGATATTTTTGTAGAAAAATTTCCCGTCAAATTTTCGAGTACAGGCGCAAAGCGGGCAAAGGTTTCAATTTGTTCAAACACCTGCTTAAAAGTAACATTAGTCAAATCCATTGTCATATCAACCATTGGCTTAACAGGATTTGAAGGGTCATATTTTCCATTCAGAGTTACAGCGCCGCCAAAGCCCTGCAACCCAAGATTTTGGAAAGATAAAATTCCATTTGCAACGCTTAAATTTCCGCGTGCATTGGTAAAATTCATTTTATCGTAAATTAACTCTTTAATTGCAGCCGAAAGATTGATATTCAAGTTTTTAGGGATTTCAACAACCGACATAGCCGCACTTTGTTCGTTACTACTGCCCGTAGTTGTTTCGCCCATAAAATCATTTAAATTCAAATAATTGGAATTTAAAGTTAAATTTCCTTTCAATGTTTGGTCTTTTAATGCATATCCCAAAAAATTCTCCAATCTGCCGCTTGCCGAAAGGTCGTTTTTACCTGTTTTTGCCGAAAAATCGGATAAATTTGCATACTGATTTGTAAATTGCAATTTTGCAGTTGAAACAGAGACCTCATCTTTTAAAGCGCTCATTTTTAGCAACATATTTGAAACATTCATATTTCCGGCAAATTGAAAACGGTCGTACTGCTCTTTTTCGTAATACGACATCCTGCCTGCAAGGGTCATATCCACATCAAAAATTCCGTTAAGATTCATATCACTTTCCAAAGGATAAAAATTTTTCACCTGTCCCAAATCAATTTTCCCTTTTGCCATAGCGTTAATATCTGGGTCGTTCATAGGGTCGGACACGTGCGCACTTGCATTAAAAACATTTCCGCCCATATCAAACGAAAGTTTTTTCAGGTCAATAATCATTGTTTCCAATTTGTCGGTATTGTTATTGACAGCCAAATCCAAATTAATGCTTTTCAACTGACTCGGCAATTGAGGATATTGAAACCATCCGTTTTCAACGCCAAGTTGCACATTGAAAGTCGGATATTTTTCTCCCACCAAAGCGCCTTTTGCATTGGCAACGAGGTTCACCTTTCCGTCTGCTTTCAGGTCTTTAAATTCTTTTGAATAAATAGCAGGAATAAGCGACAGCAATGACTTAAAATCCACTTTTTCGGTATTAAGCGATAAGTCCATTGCAATTCCTTCGGGTTCAAGCATTTGCACCCAGCCGTTGAGAGCGACTTCAATTGCATTGATTTTTGTGTGATTTTCACTTAATTTGAAGAGCATTTTATTCAAATTAGCATTAATATCGGCGCTTATATCAATATTTGCATTGCTTAAATAATTAATCTTATCCATTGAAAAAGTCAGTTTGTAAATGGCAAGTTTAGTTTTTAGCAGCGAACTGTCGGCTGTAAAATCTCCCGAAGTTTTGAAATTCAGTTCCTTCAAAACGGCTTTCATTGCAGCCTGTTCGTCATTATAGACGATGTTGGAATGATTAATTTCAACATTTTTTAATTTTAAATTAAATGCAAGCGCCGTTGTATCAACAACTTCTTCTTTTGTGCTGTCGGATTTGAAAATATCCCAATTTGCCTTACCGCTTGGCAAAACATGTGCATTGACATCTAAATTGTTAAGTATTAAGCGTTTAATTTCGTATCCCGAATTACCGAAAAGCGATTTAAGATTTACCACAGCGTTAATATTTTTCGCCCGCACAAGGGTATCGAGTGCAAACGAATCGCGTCCGATGACCTGCAAATTTTCCAAAGAAACAGATGCGTTTGGAAAATTGCGGATAAAACTCAACGAAACATCGTCGAAGGCAACATTTGCCTCAACGTTTTTATTTATCTGATTTTGAACCACTTGCATTATTTTCCCCTTGAATGCAACAGGTGCAATCAGCAGCGCCAAAAACAGCACCACAACAACAGCAATTACAGTAATTGCAAACTTTTTTCCTCTACTTTTTGCCATAATATTTTTATTTTTAATAAATTATTTGAATTAAATTGATAGATAAAATATTTGCAAAAGTAGCATAAAAATTTTCAAATCATACGCAAACGCATAAATATTTCATGCTAACTATACCTCCATTTTTCATGTTCGGGCATAGTTTTCCTTTGCCCGAATGGCAACTAAAGATGATTGGAATAGTTTTTATGAGAGAACCAGTGCTTTGAATAAATCTTGAAAAAACAAATGCTTTCGACAAACGGTAATACACTCTTCGTTTTGTTATTTTTATTTATAAAATTCATACAAGAGTTTACAAAACACGTCCAAATTCTGTTATCACAGCTGCAGGTGAAATGTTTTTCATAGCCTCTTTTAGTTGTCTGATAATAGTTTTATTCACAGAAGCAACAACATTTAGGATATCATTTGAGATAAATTTCTCATTTTCAGCAGTTTTTTCAAATGCCGACAAACT
>WQYU01000173.1 GCA_009781075.1 Paludibacter sp.
CCTCCCATTTTTCCTATTCCAGTCGATTATGCCTAAAAAAACGCATTGCTTCGATAGAAGCAAAAGTGAAAAAATAACAATTATTAATCTGAAAAAAAGGTCAACATATTCCGGGACAAGACAATCATTATGTTTACATCCTGATGTATATAATCTGCTTAAAGCCCTTCATTTTTTCAATAAAAAAGCAGTTATAGTAAATATAACTGCCTAAATATTAAGTGGTACCACTCGGAATTGAACCAAGGACACACGGATTTTCAGTCCGATGCTCTACCAACTGAGCTATGGTACCATGTCTTTTCGGCGACAAAGGTAATGATTTATTTTTTACCTGCAAAATAATTGTATATTTTTTAAAAAAATTTTTATTTTTGCATAAAAAAAACTTTCTAAATGAAACCAATTTTCCTTATCGGTTTTTCTGGCGCTGGGAAAACTACTGTTGGCAAAATTCTGGCAAAACAAATGGATATGCAATTCATTGATTTAGATGAATTTATTGAAAGGCAACAGGGTGAAAAAATTACAGAAATTTTTTCTCACGAAAACGGAGAAACTTCATTTCGCTCACTTGAAACCGAACTAATACACGAACTTTGTAAAAAACAAAATATCGTTGTTGCTACCGGCGGTGGAACTGCTTGCTCAACCGAAAATTTGGGAATGTTAAATTCTTATGGATTAAGTTTTTATCTCAAATGGAGTGAGCGTGATTTGATATTCCGTTTGCAAATTGACGGAATTGAGAAACGACCTCTTCTGGCAGGAAAAACCGAAAAGGAACTTGCAAATTTCGTTCATTTTTTATTTAAAAAACGTAAAATATTTTACCAAAAAGCACATTTTACAGTTAGCGGAAAAAATGATGAACAAATTGCATATAATATTATTAAAATCATAAAAAAACTTTAAATTTCTTTGTTTTATTTCTAATTCTTGCATTTTTTAAATTGATTTCGTACTTTTGCAAAGGTTTTTATTAATAAAAAATCTTTTATAAAATATTTTGTTTTTATTATGAACAAAAAACGAATCAAGCGTGCCTTAATCTCTGTTTATAAGAAAGATAATATAGATTCAATAATAAAAAAACTTCATGCAGAGTCTGTTGAATTGATTTCTACAAGTGGAACGGCGCAATTTATTGAAGATTTAGGAATTCCTTGTCGGAAGGTGGAAGATTTGACGGGTTATCCTTCAATTTTTGGTGGGCGTGTTAAAACCTTGCATCCTGCAATTATGGGAGGCATTTTGGCTCGCCGAGAATTGAGTGAAGATAGCAGTCAAATGTCTGATTTTAATATAGATGCGATTGATTTGGTGATTGTTGACTTGTATCCTTTCGACCAAGCGGTGAAATCTCAGGTATCGGAAGAAGAAATTATTGAGAAAATTGATATTGGTGGAATTTCACTTATTCGCGCTGCCGCAAAAAATTATAAAGACGTTTTGGTTGTTGCTTCACAGGAACTATACGCCCCATTGTTTCA
Source organism: Paludibacter sp. (assembly GCA_009781075.1). Taxonomy (GTDB): domain Bacteria; phylum Bacteroidota; class Bacteroidia; order Bacteroidales; family Paludibacteraceae; genus WRGS01. The sequence goes on from WQYU01000173.1 coordinate 1,494, forward strand.
ACTTTTGGAAGAAAACGGAGCGGCAAGTGCCGAAGAAGAACGCCGTTGGTTTGCAAAAGAGGCATTTGCAGTTTCAAGTTGGTATGATTCTTTGATTTTCAATTATTTAGATAATGACAATTGTACAGCCCTGCGCATTTCCGAGAACGGAGTTAAACTTTTGCGTTACGGAGAAAATCCTCATCAGAAGGGTGTGTTTTTCGGAAATTTTGAATCAATGTTCGAGCAACTGCAAGGAAAAGAAATTTCATATAACAATTTGCTTGACATTGACGCAGCAGTGGCGTTAATAAATGATTTTGAGGATATTACATTTGCAATATTAAAACATAATAATGCCTGTGGGCTTGCCTGTCGTAATACAATTTTTGATGCGTGGTGCGATGCACTTGGCGGCGACCCCGTTTCTGCCTTTGGGGGAATAATTGTTACAAATGCGATTATTGACAAAAAAACTGCAGAAGAAATTAACAAAATTTTCTTTGAAGTAATTATTGCCCCCGATTACAACCTTGAAGCATTCGAAATCCTGTCTGTTAAGAAAAATCGTATTATTCTTATTTTAAAAGATAATAAACTGAGAACAAAGCAGTTACGCTCATTACTAAACGGTTTTTTGTTGCAGGATAGAGATACAAAAACAGAAAATGCCGATGATTTGAAAGTCGTTACCGAAAATGCGCCAACCGCAAACGAAATTGACGATTTGATTTTTGCCAATAAAATTGTAAAACATTCAAAATCGAATGCCATTGTAATTGCAAAAAGCAAACAGTTAATTGGCAGTGGCGTTGGGCAGATGTCGCGTGTTGATGCACTTGAGCAGGCGATAGCAAAAGCAAAACGTTTTGGTTTCGATTTGAATGGTGCGGTGATTGCTTCCGATGCGTTTTTCCCTTTCTCCGATTGCGTAGAAATTGCATCAAATGAAGGAATTACAGCAATAGTTCAGCCCGGAGGCTCGGTAAACGACCAAAAGTCAATAGATTTGTGCAATCAAAAACAAATAGCAATGACAATGACAGGAATAAGGCATTTTAAGCATTAAAAAATATGGTAAATTCATTTACAAATAAACTTATTCTTGGCGATAATCTTGAAAAATTGCAGGAAATAGAGAGCGACAGCGTAGATTTAATCTACCTTGACCCGCCGTTTTTCAGCAACAGGACATACGAGGTTATTTGGGGCGATGATGGTGAAAGACGCAGTTTTGAAGACCGTTTTGCAGGTGGAATAGACCATTATATAACTTGGTTAAAAGTCCGCGTCAGGCAAATGCACCGTGTGTTGAAACCCACAGGCAGTATCTTTCTGCATTGCGATTGGCACGCCAATGCCAATATTAAAATTGATATTTTGAACAATATTTTTGGAGAAAATAATTTTAGAAATGAAATTGTGTGGTGTTATAAATCGCGTCCGCAGTCGAAAAAATATTTCGGACGAAAACACGATACTATTTTCTTTTATACAAAAACCGATAATTATAATTTTAATTGGGATAAAGTAGTTCGTGAATTATCTGACACAACAATTGGAAAATATAGATTACAGGACGAGAGCGGCAGATTATATCGGCTTCAAGGCAGAGGAATAAAAGGCAGCCCTGTTCGCAGTGCAAAAGATGTAGATGCAAAATGGGAAATTTCTAATCCTGAATTAGTTGTAAGAGATTATTTGGACGAAAAAATTGGTGTTGCGTTGGAAGATTGGTGGGAACTTGATATAATCAATCAAAACTCAAAAGAGCGTATCGGCTATCCGACCCAAAAACCGGAAGAATTGTTACAGCGTATTATTGAAGCAACAACCAACGAACGCGATATTGTACTTGACCCGTTTGTGGGAGGAGGAACGACCATTGCTGTTGCCAATCGGCTAAACAGAAAATGGATAGGCATTGACCAGTCGGTGATGGCAATAAAAGTTACGGAAATGAGATTGAAAAAACGGCAAAATGAGTTGTTTTATCAGCCGTTTGAAGTGATTATACCGACTTACAATTTGGAAAAACTTTTAAAAGAATCCGGAAAAGTGGCTGAAATAAAAATCGTTGAAGCGTTTGGCGGTATTCCAAATCTCAAAGGCGGCAAAGATTACGGCATTGACGGTCATTCTCAATATGGAA
>WQYU01000174.1 GCA_009781075.1 Paludibacter sp.
CTCGGCGGTTCTTATGCGGCGGGCACAAATTATGATATTACAGGTTTCTTGAATTATTATAACGGCACTCCGCAATTGTACCCCGTTACCATCGTTGCCTCGCCATACTAAGCGTAGGCAACAATGTAAGCGACATATTCCATGATTGCAACGAAGGGTTCTTATCAAGGAACAGTTCAACTTGCAAATAGTATTTATTTTAGCCACGAAAGTGCAAAATAAGTAATACGCAGCAAAGGTTGTGTAAAAGATAAAAAAGAGGAAGAGGCTGTCTCAAAAGTGGTTTTTGAGGCAGCCTCTTTCCTGACTTCCGCAATGCGCCACCAAAAACGATTTTGTCTATTTCAACTTTTATATTAAATATTTTGCGTTGCCAATTTTGCAAAAAACTCCTCATATCTAATTGATATACTTATAATTTGTTGATATTTTTTAAGCGGAAGTCAGGAAATAGCCTGTTAGGGTTTTCATATCAATAGAATATAATTTCAATACCGTCGATTTTGTCCGTTAGGAGATAAACGTATAAAAATTATTTTAGCTATTTTATTGCTGAAATAAGAAAAAATATATAATTTTGCCATAAGAAAAAAATGGATTTAACTAAAACAATTATTCGTATGAAAAAATTTGCAGAATTAGAAGCGCGGTATCTGAATCCGTTAACGGATTTTGGATTCCACAAAATTTTTGGGACTGAGTCCAATAAGGATTTATTGATAGATTTTCTTAATGAAATTATCAGGGAAGAAGGGTTAATTACAGATATTCAGTACCTTCGTCCCGAACAGTGGGGAAATTTTAAGACAGACAGAAAAGCGATTTTTGACATTTTTTGTATTACCGAAAACGGAGAGTACTTTATTGTAGAGATGCAGAGAGCTAATCAATTGTTTTTCAGGGACAGGAGTATTTTTTATTCAACGTTTCCGATACAAAAGCAAGCGCGAAAAGGAACTTGGGATTTCCGCCTGAAAGCGGTTTATATGGTTGCAGTACTGGATTTTGTTCTGTTTGATGAATTTGAAGAAGACAAAGAGTATGTCGTAGAACATATACAACTTGTGCGGATGCGGACAAAAACGCCATACTCAAATAAGTTGATATTTGCATTTGTCGAATTACCCAAATTCAAAAAGACAGAAGAAGAATTAACAACCAATTTCGACAAGTGGTTGTACTCAATAAAAAACTTGTCGAAATTAAAAGACCGCCCTGCATCGGTTCAGGGCAAAATTTTTGAGAAATTATTTGAATTGGCAGAAATAAAACAATTAACAGAAGCAGAAATGGAAACATACAAGAGGAGCGTACTGGAATCTAATAATGTGCGTAATATGGTAAGTTATGCTCGTGAAGAAGGCGTTGAAAAAGGTATTCAAAAAGAAAAAATATCTACCATACAAAAATGTCTTCAAAAGAATATAGCGATAGAAGATATTGTTTTTCTTACGGGGTATTCAAAGGAACAGGTTATTCATTATGCTGAAACGTTGCATTATCAATCTTAATTACGCCTGTCTGAAAATATTGATGCTGAACTGATTATTGGTATGCAGGCAGATTACGATTTTCCAATTCCATCACATTCGTAATACATGCCGGCGCTTCGTTTGCGTAGTGACTGATATACACAAGAGTCGTATCTGTTTGTGCGCAACAATCGTCCACCAATTTTACAAATGCCTCCGTTTGTAATTCGTCCAAGCCTTGACAAGGCTCGTCCAAAATTAATAAGGACGGATTTTTAATAAATGTACGAATCAACAAGCATATTTTTTGCATTCCCGCTGAAATTTCCGACAAGCGTTTCTGAGCTAAATCTGCTACATTCAAGGCTTCAAACCAGTCATAGATATGTTGAATCTGCTCTTTTGTCAATTTTCGATTCAAAACCATCGTATCAAAATATCCCGATGCAACGGCGTCGAAACAGGAAACCGTTCTATCGAAAAAGGCAACTAATTCCGGCGAGACAAAGCCAATGTTTTTCTTAACGTCCCAAATGCTTTCGCCCGAACCACGCCGTTTGTCGAAAAGATAAATTTCGTTGGAATATACCTGCGGATTATCGGCTGCAACCAAACTCATCAACGTAGATTTACCCGCGCCATTCCTGCCTTTCAGCAGCCAGCGTTCGCCTTTTTTTACCTGCCAGTTGATGTTGTCAAGAATAATTTTACTATTGTATTCCACCGTAACATTCTTCATTAAAATAGCATTTTCAAAATCCAAATTATTCTTTTGCAAAGGCAAGGCATAATTGTTGAAAATATGTGTAACTGCGTAATTTACAGCAACAAAATCTTCTTTTCCTACAAAAGTTTTTTGAGCGCCGGTATCCAACTCCAATACATGCGTGATGCAGTCGGGAAAATGATGCCGCGCTCCGGCAACGACGACAAGCTTTGTTCCGGCATTAGCGACGGCAGTCAGAATTTCATTCAGTTTTTTCCGGCTTGCAACGTCCAAACCGATGAAAGGTTCGTCTAAAACCAGCAGTTGCACAGGTTCAAGCAGCGCCTTGACGATTTGAAACCGTTTGTGTTCTCCGCTCGAAAGTTGCAGTAAAGGTTTATTTTTTAAATAATCTATCGACAACTCATTCAATAAAAAATCTATCCTTTTTTCATCATGCGAAATAAAATTCAATTCTTCCGAAACAGTGTAAGAATCCTCATTATCAGCGCTGTTATAACGTTGTTGATAATAGCCGTCAATCGTATTGCTGCGATTTTTTATGGTATAACGCTGCTCTACATACACTGCTTTCGGCGCCAAATTTGAATGGGGCGAGTAATCTGTTTTTAATTCTCCCGTTACAAACAACTGCCCGCACAAAGCCTTTGCCAGCGTCGTTTTCCCGCTGCCGGAAGCGCCCGTGACGACAAGATTTTCTTTATCGTTCAGCGAAAAGGAAATATTTTGCAGTTCAAAACTGCCGCGTCGCGTCGTAATGTTGTTTGCTATTAGTTTCATTCGAGAAAATGGAATTAAAATTCAAACAAATCATCCAATGTAACTTCGCTTTGAATGTTGCCCCAATATTCATTATGCTTAACGCCGTAAGTCGTTATCATTGTTGTATGTACAGTTTTTCGTGTGTGGGTTTCTTCCTTAAATACACTGCGTTTATTACGTAGAACTTTATCATATTCTTTTGTAATAGTAAACTCATTATCAGCATATTTCATTTCACAAAGATTGATAACGCGGTCTCGCCGGTCGATAACGAGGTCAATTTGTGCGCCAAGTTCACTGTCTTTGCTCCGCCAGGAAGACGAGTAAGTCATCACCCCCGAAATGCCAAGTTTCCGGCGAATTTGCGGAGCGTGCATCAAACAAAGCTGTTCAAAAGCATAACCGCTCCACGCCCGGTGCAAAGGATTATCAATAATGTTTGTCCAATAATTTTCATCTGTTGTTGGTTGATTTTTGATAAAGTTCAAATAAAACAAAGTGTAAAAATCAACTAACTGATAGAGTTTATTCTTTTTTTGTTTACCGAAACTGTAGTAGGAATGTATAAAATCGCAAAGTTCAAGTTCTTCAAGCATTTTCGA
>WQYU01000175.1 GCA_009781075.1 Paludibacter sp.
AATTTTATTCTTTAAACAATAATTTTTCGTTTTTTAATTCTTTAACAATTGCATCAAGAATACCGTTAATAAAAACCGGACTTTTCGGAGTGCTGTAATAGCGGGCTAAATCAATGTATTCGTTTAATGTTACGCTGATAGGAATTAATGGAAAATTACGCAATTCAGCCAAAGCTATTTGTATGATATAAAGATCTATCGTGGCTAAGCGTTCAATATCCCAATTATTTATTTGATTCTTAATTCGCCGACTGTTTTCTTCTTCTTCCATCAAAGAGCGGTGCAGCAAACGGATAGCAAAGTCTTTATCTTCCGCATCCCTGAACATGGGATATAACGCTTGATCGGCAGGCGTTTTAGCCGTGAACTGACGGATTGTCTTTATAGCAAAAGCGCCGATTATATCTAAATCATCGTTCCAATAAACCGATTGATCTTCCAACACTTCAGATAATTCATCATCTGCCAGGATCAGATTTTTGAAAATTTCCATCCAAAAATCTCTGTCCGACTCAAACATATCTTCCGATTCCAAATAAGCTTTGTAAATATCCGACTGGAGAATTTTATTCAATAAAGAACGTGTAAAACGAGTATCTTCATTATTCCATAAAGTTCCTTTTTCGCGGGCAAATTTTTGCAGCTGTACATTCCTGTTCAACTGTTCCGCTAAACGATTGTCGGCTAAACGCATATTGGGATTCCGTTCGGCTTCGGTAGGCAAATGCTTGTTTTTCTGTATATCCAAACGTTTTTGCTCGGTATCGGTCAGCAATACAATTAAGAGTAAAAGATAATGATACAAATCGTATGCTTTTTGTATGCCGAACAACAGTTCATTTTCGGCAAGCGCAAAATCTTTACAATTCTTTTGATAGCAGGAATAGACTATCTGAAGTACTTTTATACGAATTATAGTACGATTAATCATTATATGAAAATATTTATCAGGCTGCAAAGTTAATACAATTAAATAAAAATGATTAACTTCGCAGCAATAAATCAATTTAAAATGAAAAAATATATTTTTGTGATTGCGTTGGGATTGTTATTTCCCTTTTTGTTGCAGGCTCAAGCGTTGCAACCTGAATACGATTTACTGACAAGCGCCTCTTAGTAGAAGTGATGCCCCTCCACTGACACACTCCCTTATTTCCTTATTCTGCAAATAATTAAATAACAGGCATAGTTTTCACTGCTAAATCCAACATTTATCACTGTTTTGTTTTGGCGGTATCGCAATAAAAAATCATACTTACCGCCATTATCATTAAATTCATTTTGGCGGTATCGGATATTTTTTATACCTTTACCGCCAAAATGAAAATATAATAATGATGAATAAAATAGTCGGCAGAAAAAAAGAAGTTGAATACTTACAACAAATTGTGCAATCGGAAGACCCTGAATTTGTCGCTGTTTATGGCAGACGAAGGGTTGGTAAAACATTCTTAATCAGAGAATTTTTCAGTAATAACTTCGCTTTTTATTTTTCCGGAAGCGAAAATTCAACGATGAAAACTCAACTCGAAAATTTTAGAAATGCTTATCAAGCGTATTTCAAAACGATCATTCCAACTCCTGAAAATTGGACAACTGCTTTTGCGATGTTAAGAAATGCCATTTCAAACATGAAAAAATCAGGGCGCAAAATTATTTTTATTGACGAGCTTCCTTGGATTGCCACAAAAGGTTCGAATTTTATTCAAGCATTTGAGTATTGGTGGAATACTTATGCCTCCGCAAATTCCAATATTGTACTGATTATTTGCGGTTCTTCCACTTCCTGGATGCTCAACAAAATCATCAAAAATCGTGGCGGTTTACACAATCGCGTTACAAGACAAATTTTATTACAACCTTTTTCGCTGAAAGAATGTGAGGAATTTGTAAAGAATCAAAAACTTCAATTAGACATCAAAACAATTCTTGATTATTATATGATTCTCGGTGGCGTTCCCTTTTATTGGAAACATTTAAACAAATCAAAATCGTTACCACAGAACATTGACAATTTGTTTTTTAGCAACAATGCCGTATTAAAAAATGAATTTACCGAAATCTACAATTCGCTGTTCAAACATTCCGAAAAATATATTTTACTTATTATTTCGCTTGGAGAAAAAAGAATGGGACTGTCGCGGGAAGAGATTTTAGAAATTTCGGGATTGACCGACGGCGGCTCTATTACCCGTATGCTTGAAGAACTTGAACAATGTGGTTTTATTCGTTCATATTACGGTTTTGGCAAAAAACAACGAGATAAAATTTATCAACTAATTGACTTGTTTTCGTTATTTTATTTGAATTTTATCCATAAAAAAAACAGTACAGACGAACAATTTTGGACAAACAATTACGACACAGCGCCGCTTAGTAATTGGCGTGGTTATGCCTTTGAACAAGTTGGCTTGTGGCATATTCCGCAAATTAAACGCAAACTTGGAATTAGCGGAGTATCAACAAATTATTCTTCCTGGCGAAGTTTGGGAGAAAATACTGAAAAGAAAAAATATCAAATTGACCTTGTCATTGACCGAAAAGACAGAGTAATAAACCTTTGTGAAATGAAGTATTCCGACAAAGAATACAACATAGACAAAGATTACAACGACATTCTACGCATACGAAGGGCAACATTCATAGAAGAATGTAAAATACGAAAAACTGTTCATACAACAATGATTACAACTTTTGGCGTAAATCATAACACCTATTTGGGAAATGTACATAGCGAGGTAACAATGGAAGACTTATTTGCATTTTGATTTTGGCGGTAACGGTATATTTTAATAGACTTACCGCCAACAAATCATAAAAAGCAGAAGGAAAATAAATAAATTTGTTTGTCTTGTTTTTATTTCATATTTTTGCTGTAATAATGCAGTTTTATCATGATAAACAAACATAATAAACGATGATTAACAGAATATTAAGATTAGATAATATCCACAATGACAGCGTTTTTTTATGGGGAGCGCGTCAGGTTGGAAAAACAACCATTCACATATCGGAAAAGAATTTTGATAAAGAGTTGCATTTGTACCACGACAAATGTCCACCTTGTTTGGAATTGACAGATTTAGCAGACTGAAAATATTCTGTAAGCATGTTCGCCTGTGGGCTCAGAGGAAGTGTAAATTTTACATTGACAACACAATGATGATAAGAAAAAAACAGGATGAGCAATAAAATAAACGAAGGTAACTCCACTCCGCACGACGTAAGGCTTGCTCGTGCCATGCCAATAACCGTGATTCAAAACGTCGTTTCATATTTTTTATCTGCGGAAAATATCGAAAATTCGATATTTTTGGTACATAAAATATCGGAAATTCGATATTTTTTGCGCTACAAAGTTAGCTCTTTTTTTGCTCTTATGAAAATATTTTAGGTACTGTCTTAACGTCCTGATTATTTTTCATTACTTTTGTACCCTGTTAAACAAAATTTATGGCAGGTAGTGGAATGAAAAGTCTGGCAAAAGATACTGCAATCTA
>WQYU01000176.1 GCA_009781075.1 Paludibacter sp.
AAACAATTAATAATAATGAGATAAATAAAAAAAGGATAGCAGTTTTTATTTTAGCGGAGAATGGAAAAATCATTCTCCGTTTTTTTCATACCTTGTGTCAGCAAGATTCTTTTGGCTTTTTTCGGTTTAACAGTCAAAAGTGGTGATAAAAAGTTGTTTAAATATTTATATTTCATATATTTACACCATTGAAAAGATTAGTATATATAAATTATTGACGAATTTTCTCTGTGTGTGATTTATTGAAAATATGTATTTTTGCAAAAAATAAAAAAATAAAATAAAGCCGTTAAAATAATTTACTACTAACAAAGAAATGATAAAACCACCAAAAATATCAGTTGGAATTTTGACCGAAAAAGAAATTGAGATTGAATTTTTTGGCAGATTTTTTTGCGATAATAATTTGAATATAAGTGGAATACAAAAAGTTGTTTTTCAAAAAGGAAAAATATTTTTTGACGATAAATATTATAAAGAATTGATTTTTAATCCCGAAAATGATGATAGTTTTTTTGAACTAAAAAATGTTACGATAGGGAAAGAATTTCATTGGCAACAAAAAGAAAATCAACGCTTTACCGATAGTTTGAAATTAATTGTCGAAGACAAAAAAATTACTGCAATCAATATTATTTCTGTTGAGAATTATCTTAAATCCGTAATTTCCAGCGAAATGAGCGCTTCCGCTTCGCTTGAGTTATTGAAAGCACACGCTGTTATTTCTCGCAGTTGGCTTTTAGCAAATAAGCAACAAAACAATCTTATTCATTTGTACAAGTCATCGTTTATCATTGATAATCAATCATTTATAAAATGGTATGAGCGCGATGCGCATAGCAATTTTGATGTTTGTGCAGACGACCACTGCCAGCGTTATCAGGGAATAAGTCGGCAGACAAATGAGAATGTAAATCAGGCAGTTAGGCAAACCGAAGGCATAGTTTTGATGTACGAAGATGGAATCTGTGATGCTCGTTATTCAAAATCCTGCGGCGGAATAAGCGAACAGTTTGAAAATTGTTGGGCTGATGTGCATTTTTCGTACCTTGAAAGCATTACTGATGCTCCGCAGGGTAGTAGAATAGGAGGGAGGGTGAAGGATTTGACAAAAGAAGAAAATGCGAAGCGATGGATTTTATCTTCTCCCAAATGTTTTTGTAACACACACGATACTAATGTTTTAGTGCAAGTATTGAACAATTATGACCGTGCTACAACGGATTTTTTTCGCTGGACTTGCCATTTTTCCCAAAATGAAATAACCGAAATTATTTATAAAAAATCTGGTTTCGATTTTGGGCAAATTTTGGATTTAATTCCTGTCAGACGTGGTTTGTCGAGCAGAATTGTGGAGTTGAAAATTGTTGGAACAAAAAAAATTCTTATCGTTGGAAAAGAACTTGAAATACGAAAATGGCTCTCTCAAACGCATCTTTATAGTTCGGCGTTTGTCGTTGAAAAATGTGATTTTCACGATAATATTCCTCAAAAATTTATTTTGCACGGCGCCGGTTGGGGGCATGGAGTGGGGCTATGCCAAATTGGTGCGGCGGTTATGGGAGAGAGAGCTTATAAATTTGATGAAATTTTGGCGCATTATTTTAAAAATTCGGAATTAAAAAAAATATATTAAAAACAAGGTTTATTGTATATTTTTTTACAACAATTTAGATGTTGGATGTGAGTCTTGCAAACTTTGCAGACGGACAATGAAGTGAAAAAAATTACTTTTACAAAATAAAACATTACCTTTGTGCTATAATTTAAGGTGTAAAAATATGGCAACGTATCATATACAAATAAACGAAAGAACTTCGCTGGGTAAAAGCATCGTTACGCTTTTGCACTCTGTTCCACAAACAGTTACGTTAAAAAAAACGGAAGAAAAAATAGAGTCCGAATTCAATTTATATGATAGCCTCGACCGAGCCTTTGCCGATGTGCGGCTGATGCTCGATGGTAAAAAAAAGAAAAAAAACTTAGATGAACTAATTGATGAATTACGAAATAGTAACGACACCTAAAAACAAATGCTGTCAATAAATTATCTTTCAATTGGTTATAATCGTAAAGGGAAAAATATTGTTGTTCAAAGTGATTTGAATTTGTTGTTGAACAGCGGTGAGTTAGTTTGTCTTGTAGGACCAAACGGCAGCGGCAAATCTACTCTTTTGCGCACGCTTGCCGGTTTGCAGCAGCCGCTGTCAGGGCAGATTTTTATTGACGATGAAGATATTTTTTCCCTCTCTGCTCGGCAAAAGGCGTTGCGACTTGCAATGGTGTTGACTGAACGCATTGATATTGAAAATACTACGGTTGAACAAATTGTTGCGATGGGTATGCAGCCGCATACTTCGTGGTGGGGAACGATTTCATCAAGTCAAAAGAAAAAAATTAATGATTATTTGGAATTTGTTAATTTGCAGGCATTTAAGGACAGATTTATTAACAAACTTTCCGACGGAGAACGCCAGCGGGCAATGATTGCACGGGCATTGGCGCAAGACACGCCGCATATTTTCCTTGACGAGCCGACTGCTCACCTTGACCTGCCCAATCGTATTGAAATAATGCTGCTGCTGCGTCATTTGGCACATAGTGCCGATAAAGCAATTTTAATTTCAACACACGAACTCGAAATTGCATTGCAAGTTGCTGACATTATCTGGCTTTTATCCAATGAGTTGCCTGTACAAATCGGTACGCCTGCCGAATTAATAGCCAATGGTACGTTTGAGCGTGTTTTCAATAGCGAAAATTACAGTTTTATTGCTGATAATGAATATTTTATAAAGTTAAAAAAATAGAAATTGTTACACACACAGACAATATATTATCTGGACAAAAACTTATAAGTTTTTATAAAAAAAACACAGACACCGCTTTTTATGCAATGTCTGTGAAATTATTAAAAACACTCTTGAATTTATTTGTAATAATTGTTGTTTTTGTTTTTTTGTGTTTCTATTGCTTTAAAAGGTTCTTAGAATCAACAACGGTGCCGTTAATTAGCAATTTTACAAGATAAGTTCCCGGCATTAAACCCGAAAGAGAAATTATACTACACTCGGCAATAAGATGAGTCAGGGTTAACGCATAAAAAAATAAAAAATGAGTAGTTATCAACAAAATCGAGCGGGGTGTGTTGATAACTATTTGTGTATAAATATAATACATTATTAATATATTTTGTAACTTTGTATAATTATATAAATCGTAATTGAAAGTTACACATAGTGTATTTGTATTTTATTGAATATTAATATTTTATGACATTTATTTGTGTAAATATTTTTTGTAAATTATATAATCCCAAAATGTCCATTAGAATCTCAAATGTTAAATTAGGCATTATTAACATTTATTTATCGTGTTTTTTGAACAATTAATGCAAAATTATGCGCTAATTATCAATTCATTACAGATAACATTTTCTAATGGCGTCCATTAGAAAATTAAATATTTGTTAACAATTGTTCTAA
>WQYU01000177.1 GCA_009781075.1 Paludibacter sp.
CAACTTGAATGAAGATGCACAACGCTATTGGGTAAGAGCCCAAGCCGCTATCAAAGAAGCTAAAAATGATGCGGATTATTTAAATGCGGTTGAAGAATTAAAAAAAGCCTTGCAATATGCGCCTGATTGTCCCGATATTTATTTCAATATTGGGATGTTGTATGATAAATCCGCAAGTTCCGGACTCCTTAAGGATATATCAGGGTGTACACAAGCGATGACGTATTTAAAAAAGTATTTGGAAATGAAACCTGATGCAAAAAATAAGCAAGAAGTACAGAACAAGATATATGAGTTGGAATATAAGCGCGATAAATTGAATGAACAAATACCCGAAATGGTTTTAGTGCAGGGCGGAACATTTCGGATGGGCTGCACCAAGGAGCAGGGAGGCGATTGTGAAAAAGATGAAAAGCCGGATCATCTGGTAGCGGTCAGCAGTTTTTACATCGGCAAATACGAAATTACGCAAAAACAGTGGCAACTGATTATGGGGACCACCGTAAGCCAACAGCGCGACAAGGCAGACAAAAATTGGTCTATCAAAGGTGAAGGAGATAATTATCCCATGTATTATGTAAGTTGGGATGAAGCGCAAGAGTTTATCAACCGTTTAAACGCAGCTACAGGCAAGCAATATCGTTTACCAACAGAAGCGGAATGGGAATATGCCAGTAGGGGCGGATTGCAATCTGCTCACTTCAAATACAGTGGCAGCAACAATCTGAACGAAGTGGCGTGGTACGCAGATAACAGCGCCGGCAGCGCGCATCCCGTCGGAACAAAGCAACCCAACGAATTGGGTATTTACGACATGAGCGGTAATGTTTATGAATGGTGCCAAGATTGGTACGGCCAGTATTCTCCTTCACAGCAGAGCGACCCCGTAGGCCCATCGATGGGCTCTAACCGCGTGCTTCGTGGCGGCAGCTGGGACAGCTTTGCGGTGTACTGCCGCGTTTCCTATCGCCGCGGCATTCCCCCGGGCGATCGCAGCATCAATTTAGGTTTTCGGGTTGTGCTTTCCCTTTAGTTTACTAATCAGATAAACCATCTATGTTTTAAGCTAAAGAAATAGGATTTTGTAAAAAGCAGAGCGGAGCGAAGCAAAAAACAAAATCCTAACAAAATACCGCCTGTGGCGGTCGAAATTTTTTTTGAAATATGCAATTTAAAATATTCAACATAGCAATACCGGAAAGTGAGCCGGATACGGAAGAAATGAATCGTTTCCTTCGAGGAAACAGAATAGTTGCTGTTGAAAAACAGTTAATAAACGCTGGCAATGTAAATTATTGGTCGTTTTGCGTACAATACGTCTCCGACCAGCCAAATAGTATACAAGGCGACCGGAAAGAAAAAATTGATTACAAAAATGTACTTGATGCCTCTACATTTGAGATTTTTTCCAAGCTGCGAGTCTTGCGCAAACAAATTGCCGAAAGCGATGCAGTGCCGGCTTATGCGGTCTATACAGACGCCGAACTTGCTGAAATAGCGAGATTAGAAACAATTACTCCCAAAACGTTACTTACCATAAATGGTATAGGAGATAAAAGGGTTGAAAAATACGGAAAAATATTATGTGAAATGATTGGAAACAAAGAAAATAAATAAATGAAATGATAAAACGTTAAAAGTCGATGGGCTCTAACCGCGTGAATCGTGGCGGCAGCTGGAACAACAATGCGGTGAACTGCCGCGTATCCAATCGCAACAGCAATACCCCGAGCAATCGCAACAACAATATAGGTTTTCGGGTTGTGCTTTCCCTTTAGCTTAAAACATAGATGGATGTCTGAGTAGTAAACCGACTTTTATCGCGCTTTTCTCTTGTAGAAAACGAAAGCGAGCAGTTTTATACTGCCTGAAAATCGGTGCCGGTAAATTTGCTGGACAACAAATTGAAAGCTCCGATTTTTAATAAAATTGATAAAATGAAAAGAGTAAACAATTTAATGATAAAAATATGTGAGTTAGGCAATCTTTATCTTGCATATTATAAGGCAAATAAAGGTAAAGCCTTTGATGCAGCCGCTATTAATTACAGTAATAATCTTCATAGAAACATAATTTTATTGCAGGAACAGCTTTTATCCGGCAGAGTTTCTGTCGGTAATTATCATTATTTTACAATTTATGACCCCAAAGTCCGCCTGATATGTGCAGCCGATTTTTCGGAAAGAGTGCTGCATCATGCTATAATGAATGTATGTCATGATTATTTTGAAAAACAGTTGATATTCGATACTTATGCAACCAGAATTGACAAAGGAACTTATGCAGCATTGGACAGAGCCCGTACGGCAATGAAAAAATATCAGTACGTAGTAAAGTTGGATGTTAGAAAATATTTTGATTCTATTTTACACGAAGTACTATTAAAAAAATTGAATCACATATTTAAAGATAAAAAATTACTTGATATCTTTCAACAAATAATAGCAAGTTATGAAACCAAACCCAATCAGGGAATACCAATTGGCAATCTTAGTAGTCAGTATTTTGCCAATTATTATTTGTCAGAGCTTGACCATTTTGCCAAAGAAGTTTTAAAAATTAAATCGTATTTTCGCTATATGGACGATATTTTATTTTTTGGTAATGATAAAAAAAATATACAATATCAAATTTCGATGCTGAATGAGAAGGCGAAGTCAGATTTTCTATTATTTAAACCAGCTATTTTTGTTCCATGTAAACAAGGAATTATTTTTTTAGGGTACAAACTTTATCCTGATAAAATAAAGTTAAGCCGTGCAAGCAAAAAAAGATTCAAAAATAAATTGAATGTTATGAACAAGCAATTAATCCGTAATTATAATAACGAAAAAGATGTTCAATCCAAAGTTATTTCATTGCTTTCATTTGTGAAATATGCATATACTAAAAAAATGCGAAAGGCAATAATTTGAATCCCATATTGGTAAATCATAATTAGCATGTTTTTACAGTTCACCTTGCGGAAAGATTAAACGATTTTTTTACCACAAAGAACACAAAGGATACACAAAGTGCACAAAGATAACCCGATTGTATCCAGCGCTTTGTGAACTTTGTGAAATTCCTTTGTGAACTTTGTGGTTAATATTTAGGGTCTGCTGATTAATCCATAAAATTTTGATAATAAGGAAATAAAGATTAATTTTGCAAAAAAAAGTGCAAGGAAAAATGAAAAAAGAGCGCAAAAGTCGTGCATTTAATCCACGTTATGAGAGTCCGCAACAGTTGGAATTGGAAGGATTCGAGAGTCCGTTTTCAAAGGCATTGAATCCGCGTAACCGCTGGGTAGTTTTAGGGAAGTTGATACCATGGGACGAGATATGTTCACAGTGCCGTCGCCAACTTGGAAATACAGGCGCAGGGCGTCCGCCATTGAATCCGCGTA
>WQYU01000178.1 GCA_009781075.1 Paludibacter sp.
AAATAGGGTACAAAGATAAAAAAATTTGATTAAGCACGAAAAATTGTTTTGTAAAAATTCATTATTTTTGCAATTACAGATAATAATACAATGCTTATCTTTCCGATTTATCGAAATCAAACGTGGGATGATACCGTTTTAGCGGCTTTGCAAGGGCGGGGGGCTCGCAAAAGTTAGAGTGGGAGACACACACTCGCAAATTCGCACAAATGTTTGGGCGGGCATCCCCCCCCCGCTTGCGCCAAACTGCCCGTTATCGGCTGGCGTTTTTTATTGCCAAATGCCTTTTGAAACAATCAATACCGCATTAATTATTGATTTCTCTATTAGGATTTTTCACCTCATAATTAAACCGACTTTTGAGTTCGTCATCAATTCTATTTTTTATTATTCTAACCCCATATTTTACCCCTTCTTTCAAATCTCTACGATTAGAAATTAAACTTTTTCGAACAATTATTCGGGATGTTCCCTCAGAAGTATTTAGCAAGTCTGAAACTATAAAACTTTTTGAAGAATTTAATCGAGAATTTGCATAAAGATAAGTTAATAAGTCACTCATATTATCATTAACAATTTTATCCATGTCTTTTATATTAGGAAACGCAATAGTATATAAATAGGCTATAACCAGTGCTAAAGAGTCGTTTTCAATTAACCTTAAATAACCCGAAGATTTAAAATTTTCAAAACGGCTGTTGTCATATACGAAGTATGAATCACTTAATAAATTACTACTGTTGGCATCAGCAAACGCTTTATCAATTCGATGGTTGGTTATTTGTGTATCAATACTGTCATAATAATTAAAAATAGGTTGATTGAAAATAGAATCGCCAATCAACTTTTGATTGATTATGCCAAGATCACCCCTTATGCCGATTAAGAAATTTTTCTCCAATTCCCGCTCATGCCTTTTCTCGCTCCAACTATGAAACCAAAGCGTAATGTTCACAGCAACAATGATGATAAATACTTCCCACGCAAAGTCTTTTATCCTGTCTTTCCACTTTTTGCTTTTATCAAATAAATCTTGCAAAGCGTGTTTTGCATGTTCTCTGATTTTTTCTTCTTCTGCCATAAGATTTGTAATTAATGATTGTTAATGTAAATAAATATGACGCAAAGATAACTGAAATTTACAACTTTTTATACTTGTTTGGAGTTTTGCCCACCTCGACAAATTTGTAATTCGGTAACTTTGAATCCCCGCTTGTGGCAAACTGCTTGTTGCAGGCAGTTTATTTTGAATAATAGTCCCATATTTTTTTCGCAATATCTGAAATGATTTTTTCATTCGTTTTATTGTCTTCTTCGGAATTTGAAACTAAAACACTAATAAAAATGGGATTTCCATTCGGCAAAAGAATAATGCCCATATCGTTTGTAGCAGGAGTTACAATCTTGTCTATACTTCCCGAAGTTCCTGTTTTATGCGCCACAATTGTGCCTTGAGGCAATTGCCCTTTAATTCTATTCATACCCGTTGATGTTTCTTTCATGGTTTTCCATAAAAATTGATAACTTTTTTCGGAAAGTAGATTGTCATTAAGATAAAACTTCGTTAATAAATTAGTTAAAGCAATGGGGGTTGCCCAATTCAGAAATTGAATATCCCAATCTTTATGCATATCTCCTTCACCTGCTTTGATTGAAATATCGCTTATTTGGTGTTGAAATAAAAACTTTTCAACGGCTGTTGTACCGCCAAGTAATCGCAATAAGATGTCGCAGCCGTTATTATCGCTTTGAACCACTGTGTATTGAATAATTTCGGCAAGAGTCATGGTTGTTCCATTAGGAAATTTTTCTTTTATCGGACTCCAATTAAGTACCAAATCATTTGAGAGATTCAAATCATTTGAGGTAATTTTAATTTTTTGATTCAGTTTAAATCTTCCTTTATCAACTTCCGACAAAACAGCCAAAGCAATTGGAAATTTAAAAACACTTTGCATTGGCAAATGAAGGTTTCCATTAATATTTACAGTGTCTTTGAAATTATTTGCAATCATTGAAACGCCGACGGTTGCATTTTTACTCTTTAATAAACTGTCAATTTCATTTTTTAGCTTGTCAATTTGCGCATTCGAGTTCACATAACTAAATGCAGTTAAAAATATTATCAAAATTCTTTTTGTCATCTGTTTATCATTTTATCAATTTTCCTATCGGTATTTTTGTTCTCTTATCGCCGGTAAAAATACAATTTTTATTTCATTATTGCACCAAATCATTTCATTTTGTTTCCAAACAGACACCACTGAAACTTACCACAATGATAATCAGTTTTTGTGGAATAATCTCAAAAAACGATGAAAAACTCTCATAATTTTGCCGCTACGCTTAGTTCAACTGATTAATAAACTCCCTCAACGTTCCCCCTGGATCAGATGTTTTCATAAAATTTTCCCCCATCAGAAATCCTCGAAAACCGGCTTGCCGGAGCTTAATCACCGTTTCAGGATTGGATAATCCGCTTTCTGAGATTTTTACAAAATTGTTGGGAATCCGGCTTACCAAATCCAAGCTATGACGCAGATCGGTAACAAAAGTATCCAAATTCCGGTTGTTGATACCAATTACATCCGCATCAGGACAAACAGACGATAATTCCGATTCGTCATGAATTTCGAGCAATACTTCCATATCCAAATTGTGGGCGATTGACGTAAAGCGGACGATTTCCTCCGCCGTCAGACAAGCGGCAATCAGTAATATGACATCAGCGCCTATCGCTTTGGACTGGTAAAGCTGGTATTCGTCTAAAATAAAATCTTTACGCAAAAGCGGTATCCGGCTGATTGCCTCGCGTGCCTTTTTGAAATCTTCAAAATTGCCGCCGAAGAAAGGTTCATCAGTCAGGCAGGAAATTGCTGCTGCTCCTGCCGCTTCATACGATTGCACGATGCTTGCCACGTCTGCCTCAGGGTGAATCCATCCTTTAGATGGCGATTTCCGCTTAAATTCGGCGATGATTCCCGAATCGGAACGAATTAATGCTTCTTTGAAGGAAACTTTTTTTAGAATTGATGTCATTGCGGGCTTGACCCGCAATCCCCTTGTGATTGGAAGAGTCTCCTTTAGGGGATCCCGCGTCAAGCGCGGGATGACAGCCTCTTTTAGTTCCGACAAAGGAATTGCCTCCTTTTGCCATGCAATTTCAAGCCGTTTGCTGCGGCAGATTTTATCTAATATATTCATATTATATCAACAATTTATTCCCCTGAATTTCTCAAACGCCAATCTCGCTTTCCCCGAAACCAACGATTCATTCGCTATCCCAATACAAGTTTGAAAATCCCGCTGCGGTTCAATGGTTTGAATCGCCGCCGCCGCATTAGCAACAACCACATTCATTTGCGATTCCG
>WQYU01000179.1 GCA_009781075.1 Paludibacter sp.
GCATTCACAACCACATTGCGATGATTTTTTGTTTTTCTGCCTGTATATTCAATCAAAGAGCAAAGGAAAAACAAATCATTCGCGTTTTTATCTTCTCTGCCTGTCATAATTATTTAATTTTGTTATAATCAATAAATTGCAAAGTTTTTAATGCTTTTTCATTACAAAAACAAATTTGGTGCGTTGGATGTTTGAATTTTGCCAAGACCCAAAACTGTTCCCGAGTAATTATACCATCAATAAAATCTGATATATAATTGTAAATTTGGTCGTTAGCCATTGCGCCGATTACAATATCAAAACTATGCTTTCTTCCCAAACGACAATCAACTATAAAATCGAGCCATTCTTCCGTCATTTTTTCGAAAACAAGCATTTTCAGGTTATTGTCGGGCGTATATTCATAAACAGAAACAACAGCTGTGTCGTAACGACTTGCCCAACGAATGGCTTGCTGTTCCAATTCGGTACAATAAAAACCTCCTCCAAAATCCTTTGGAAACTTACTTTTTAAAATTTTAGGCGTTTCAACCGCCATATAGCTACCATGATATATTTTCATGAAATAAAATCTAAAATGCAAAGGTAACAATATTTTTAGAAATTTTTTAAGGTATGACATTTTCGGGATAAGAAGAAGTTTGAAGCGCTATGAAAAAACGAACAAAGCATGGATTGATTTTTTATTATCACCACGAAAGATTCTTTACCATTGCTCTCGAAGAGAGCTAACCTGCCTAAGCAGCATCCTGAGGATGCTGTATTACAAAGACATACCTGTCTCTTCTACTGCCTGCATAGCAGGCATACTTGCAGAGGATACACGTCAGGTTTGCCTG
Source organism: Paludibacter sp. (assembly GCA_009781075.1). GTDB lineage: Bacteria > Bacteroidota > Bacteroidia > Bacteroidales > Paludibacteraceae > WRGS01. The sequence continues at coordinate 840 of WQYU01000179.1, forward strand.
CTACGCAGGCGGGATGTGAGGTATATATGCCTTTGATACAGTATCCTGAAGGATACTGCTTAGGTAGCTTGGCTCTCTCCGAGAGCAAGGCAATTTCTAAAATTCAAATCATTACAAAAAAACATCCCATCCATTGTTCGCCCCCGTACGGGGGCAGATGTGTGGGGTTATTGTTGCTGCTTTTCTACCAATATCCGAACCCTGACGGGTTCGATACCTGCATTAATTAATAAACCGATGTCCAAAATGCGGACTGATTCTGTTCAATAAAGGTTTAAACCGCAGCTTCGTTACGTTTAAAGATTGATTTTTAGCCGCTCGCCCTTTTTCTTTAATTGGTAATTTGCAATTTGTATTTAAAATTTTTCATTCATTTGTTTTCTAAATAAAAATTTGACCGCTTCTTGGTAATAGATAAGCAAAAACTATTTTGCTACCGGTCGAACACTGAAGCCATAGCTGCGAAGGTCAATCACACCCCAACCTACGTTAATGCTGTTGATGTATATGAAGTACCCGTTTTTATTGGTTTCAAAAGTGCTACACCAGTAGTCTCCCTTTGAGTTAATGCCGTCGATCGTACCGACTTCTTTAAGCCGATCGCCCGCTGCAGGCAAGAAAATAGAGTTAGTGGTAGCCATGTCGGTGAATTTTCTACCATTTACACCGTTTACGGTTATCCATTCATTGCTCACCTTACTGTAATCAAACAATGTTTTAATTTCATCTACGGTAGGCAGACGCCAACCTGCAGGGCTTGGATCGTACATCCAATAATCTGCTTTTGCAAAATCGCTATTCCAGTAAAAGTTAAAAATCAGAAAATTAGGTGTGTCGCAGCCCCATTGGTAATACATGCCACCGTCGCAAGGAGAAGAAGTAAATGCTCCTGGTGCATCCACATTGCGGGTTGCCCAACGAACGCCATTGATAGTGACTCCCTGTGGATTATCGAAGTCATCACAATAGTAAGTTGTTGTATCTTGCTTGAAGACGATACTGTCTATATCCGCAATGGGCAACTGAAAAACGGTTTCGTAATCTTTCTTGAAGTATGCATTTGTTTCCTGTGCAGAGGTGATTGTTGCACCAAGCAACAACATAATGAATGTTGAAATTTTTTTGTTCATAATCGCTTATTTGTTTATTGTTTGACTACTTTTTTAACTACCGTGTTTTGCTCCGTTTCAACACGAAGAATATAAACGCCGGCAGGTCTGCCCTGTAGAGATGCGGCATGCCATGTCTCTACACCGTTACAATGTTGTTTGGAAATCATTTTCCCGTCAACACTAAACAACGTCAACGACTTAATGGCTACGGGACTTTCCACTGTCACATCGCCTGCCGGCGTAACAGATACTATCACATCAAAGCCGACCTGTGCTGGTGGATTTTTTATTCCGCTAGTATTCATGTCGCCGAAAAAGAGTTTTGCAATACCGTCAAATGCAACTATTTCGCTACCGGTCAACGTTTCTATAGACAGGCTATCGCCCGAAAAAGAAAGTTGTTGAATATTGTTCAACAGGATTTTGTCAATAGGAGAACCATCCGTTTTCTTTACAATCAAGGCATTGTCAGATGATGCACTATCAAAAGTCACATTATTAACAGCCGCCGAAACAGGCAATTGGAAAATAACCACGCCATTTTTCATTACATACATTATTGTCTCTCTTTGTGCAAAACTGCTCATGCTCCATGTTGTAAGAGCAATGAGCACTAGTGTTTTCAATTTTACTGCTTTTATTTTCATAAATCTTTTATTTTTTAAAATTTTTCCTACTCTTTAGTTTTTTTGGACTCATCCCGTTTTTTAAAATGGTATCTGCTTCCATTGCCCCGCTCTGATTAACGACTGCTGTTTCAATAGAAAAGTTGCTTTTATTAAACATTTTATTTAAAAAGTTTATTCCTGCTCTAACGGCTTCACAGGTCTTGCCCGTTTTTTAGTGTCTTTTCACTTCGCATTTTTTGGGGAACAGTTGCAATTCTGTTTTATATATTGATAGCCATTCTTTGCTTTCAATTTTGACAATAAAAAAAGCGGACTTACATTTATCCGCTTCTGAGGTTTTCCACAACCATGCAACAAAATAAGTAAGCCCGCATTTCGCGAGCGTAATACTTATTCTTGTTGCATCTTTTTGTGGAAATTTCAGAAGCAAGAATATAGCCAAACGCTATTTTTAAATATGTTTTACATTATGCTTATCAGCACTTGTTTTCTATTTATATCATACACAATAAAATTTGTTAATAATCAAATGCAAAAATACAATTTTTATTTTGTAGAACAAAATTTTTTGTACCTCACTTTCCACTGCAAATATATAATATTTTTCAATTATCTGAGTAAATATTCAAAAAAAATTATGCGTTTTTTCATAAAAAGAAATTGAGGAATATTTTGTGACAAGTAACGAGTGGCGATTGACAGGTGAGCTTAAATATGTGTATATTTTTAC
>WQYU01000180.1 GCA_009781075.1 Paludibacter sp.
CCCGTAGTGGGTTGAACTACTACGTAGTTCCTGAGTAGAGACGCGGCATGCCACGTCTCTACACCCCGAGCTGCGCTCCGCTTGCACGGGGTTATCAACGTTAAAGCCCTTCGGGCATGACTGATAAATTATTCTTTGTTATATTCGTTAAAATAAAAATAGCGCCTCAATCTTTTTTTAACCGCAAAACAAACCTCTTTGCTTTTAAAAAAAAACACCTGTCTTTGCAGATTCATAAGAAAACAAGTACCAATCATTAAACAACGCGATAGAGAGAGAAGTTGGTCGCTTATTGAAGGGGCAAATAAACACATTACCGGACATTTATATAATTGATAAAAAGAAACTTCTAAAATTACTATGGGAGAAAGGAAAAGGGGCTATATAAATAGCCCCTTTATACTGCGTATTTGCGCTTTTCGCCGCCCCCCCGCCGGACTGGTGGAGAACGCAAAGGCTTTTCTAACAGGATTCCCGCCTGTACTTCCCCTTCATCTATCCCCGTGAACGCTCAGGAATCGAACCCGAAAGTTACCATAACGTCCTAAAAATTGCTGAATAATTTCATCACAAAGTTACAACTATTTTTCCAAAAAAACAAATATCGGAGAGAAAATATTCTAATCGGCATGGCGCAACACATTCGCGCGTAGCATTTCCCTTTTCCCTGCTGCTCCGGGAATACGTTCAACGACAAAGCCGGCTTGCTGCATCATCCGGCGAATAGCTCCCTTAGCGCAATAGGTAGTAAGAACTCCTCCCTGATTCATAGCTGAAAAAATCCTGTCAAACAATTCCTGCGTCCAAACTTCCGGTTGCTTGTCGGGCGCAAAAGCATCATAATAAACAACATCATATTTGCTCGGAAAATCAAAACCGGCAAAATCAATCGCCAATTTTTGCAAGGTGAAATAAGGCGTTATTTCAACCGGATTCCCCCAGCCTGCGCTATGAAGGTTTTGAAACAAAACCGAATTTTCCGGCAAATAATTCAACTGATTTGTGATTTCCTGCGATAAAGGAAATTTTTCCAAAGCGACATATCGGATTTTTATCTTTTGTCTTTCAGCTTCCAAAGCAGTGAGAAAAGCATTCAACCCCGTGCCGAATCCAAATTCGAGTATTTGTATTTCGGATTGCGTTCCGATGGCGCTTTCATCGCCAAAATAAGATGTTCGGATGTAATGCAACAAACCTGCTCCAATATATACATGGCGAGCCTCCTGAACAGCTCCGTTTGTTGAATGGTAGTGTTCGTCCATCTCAGGGACGTAAAGCGTCACAGAGCCATCCGCAGTCGGTTTAAGAATATATTCTTTCATCTACTCAACAACTAATCCTATCCACACTCTTATAGGGCAACATTGTAAACTGTCAAACAATTGCGATTGCCAAATCATTTTCATAATCAATTTACCGTCCGATATTTCCGGCATTTTTTCAACAAATTTGAATACAGGTCTATCCGTCTTATCAATTGACGAATAATAGTCTTCTAAACTTTTAAAACAATCTTGTCCGATTGCATAATTTGCAAACCCGATTATTAATAATAATATCAAAAACTTCTTCATTTCTATATGATTATTTCTAAATGCAAAAATAAGAACTTTATTGTTAACATACAACACGTATTGAAAAACCAAAATCATGGATCATATCATAACGCGTAGCGTTTTCGTATTTATAGCCGTGTGCGACAGCGCACGGAATTTGTGAATCATATTCCCACACGCGCCGCGTTTAGCGGCGCTGCATTATTTTTTGCGTGGATTGATTAACAACACCGCTACGCGGCATCTGATGTTGGGATGTCATTTTAAACCGTGAGCTTTCGCACACGTCTATAAACCCATAAACGCTATGCGTTTTTTTTCATAGCGCTTCAAACTTTTTCTGTACCAAAATCTTTTTCGCTGATATATTTTAAGTCAATGTTATTTAGAATTATATACTTTGAAAGAGAGTCGGACTTTCATTCCTAACCATCTTGTTTACAAAGCTGGAGCATAAGTTAATGTCATTGCGGGCTTGACCAGCAATCCTCTGAAATAAATTTATTAGCATTTAGAAACGTTACACACAACTTACTTATCATTATTCAGTAAAGAGTACATTATCAAAACTTGCAAAACTTACAAGTTTTGATAATTTGTTGTATCTTTACAACATGAAAAAATTTTAAGGAAAATTTGTGCGTTTGTCATTAATTAATTACATTTGTACCATGGATAATGAAAATAAGAAAATTCGGAAAATAATTCACACAGATTGAAAAAAGACAACAAAGAGTATAGGAAACAAATAAAACAAGCGATTAACATTTTAAATAACTTAGAATATGGCACGAATTTTTGATCCCGAGAAACTTGCAAAATTGCACGATACGGGTGCAATATTAGACCGTAAATATGGAGAACGAGGTACTGCGACACGTTCAGCATTTGAGGAAAAAGCGTATTCTGCATATTACGCTGAAATTTTACGTGATAGGCGCAAGGAGTTAAAAATGACACAACAACAACTTGCCAATAACGTAGGTAAAAAACGAACTTATATTGCTAATGTAGAACGAGGGTGTATTGATATGCAAATTTCAAGTTTTACAATACTTGCGCAGGCTTTGGGGATTAGATTGAATTTTAGTTACGTATAATAGGATAACGTTGCAAGTGTGAAAATAATTGAAAGGAAATAAACAAAAGAATGATAAATTTTTTCCGCAAAAAATCCGCTAACCTCGTTCCTAAATGGGATGAACGAAAAAGCGAAGATTTTCATTTTGAACTGATTGAGAATTATTTCAAAAAGAAAGATAATTTCGCTGCATTTCAGACTATTAACGCTCAATTGATGGACGATATTGATTTCTACGATTTGTTTGAATTTATTGATCGGACAAGTTCAAAAATCGGACAGCAATATTTGTATAATCAATTACTTGTAATCAGCCCTGATTTGCATTTTGAAGAGCAGGAGGCGATTGCCGATTATTTTCTGCAAAATGAAGAAAAACGATTAAGAGCACAAAAATTATTTTCAAAATTAAACAGGCGGGAATCTTTCTATATTTCTCATTTGTTTCTAAACGATTATATTCCCAAGCCCAAATGGTTTTGGGTAATACCGGCGCTTTCTTTTGCAGGGCTTATCGCTATTGTCCTGACATTTTTTATTAGCAGAATGGTCTTTCTCTTAGTGCTTTTGTTTTTTGTAAATTTGGCAATTCATTTTTGGAATAAAAGAAATATTATGGCATATATGGATTCTATTCC
>WQYU01000181.1 GCA_009781075.1 Paludibacter sp.
CGGGACTTAGTGGAGGAGGGATAACATATTTCTACCCATATAGCATCCCTAACGGGACTAAGGAAACAACATTTTTTAGAACGTATTCTTTAAAAATCAATGATCAATTTTTTACATCCCACCTAAAGGGCTAATGCTTATCTCGACTCCCTGCTCGGCGCAACCTCTGTCTGCATCGAGTTACTGCACAAGCCTCCGGCTTGTGTAGTAAGTATTTTCCTGTTTTTCCATTTTACTTTCATTATTCTATTTAATCAGACACGCTTTTGTTGTTAATTATCTTGATTACAAAGCAGGGGCTTTGTTTTTAGGTCGACGCAGGCAAAGAGCCTTCGCTGAGCGAAGGTATGATACTCTACTTAGCTAAACATAATTACTCCTTCAGCCTTATTCCCGGAAAATAAACTGTTAATTTATTTGTCAAAAACTCTCCTGTAAATAATTTATATTTACCGACATAGTCGGGTAATTTCATTGTTCTCATGCGTCTTGTCTTTTTCACTTCTTCAAGAGGGGTTTCAAGATATATATAATCCTCTGATTTTTTGGTTATCAATTCAAAAGTGAAGTTTCCGCCTATCAACTGGAATCCAATCAAATTATATGTATCAATATACACTTCACCTGGCTCCATATAAATAAATTCATCATGAGAATTTCCTTTAATCGAATCTTTTGTGATGTCTTGAGGATTATGAGAATCCTGAATCATCCCATCTGCACGATATTTATGAGGATACGGAACATCCGGATAATATTGTTTCGTAATATAATTATAAATATATGCGAGATTCTGATTAGCATACGGCATTTCATGCGGCTCGTACACATTTGTTGTATCATATTCGAGCGACCATCCATGTGTAAAAGTTACTGCTGTTTGACTTATTTCAACAATGTAATTATCTTTAGAATAATTTCTGTACTTTGTGAATAGCTCATAAGGAGTAAGCATTCTACCGTAATTATCCATTGCTACGTATGGCAGCAATGGAAATCCGGCATGTCCCGAAGACACTCTCATAAAAAAAAGCGGTTCCGACGATAAATTACGATAGGTTATATGCAAATAAGCCGGTTTTACGTCTCTGCCTTGCAATTCACTGAAAGGAAAATCTATTTTATTTTTCCATTCAATTGAAAATTCTATGGATACATCCTGAGCATAAATTTCAGTGAGTTCTATCAATACAAATATAAACAAAAAAAATATTTGTCTCATATATAAAAAATTAAAATGGATATTTAAATATTATATTATTTGTCCAAACAAATGGTCCGGCACCCATCGCTTGGCGCAACCTCTAACTGCGTCGAGTAAAAAACAAGCCTTTGGCTTGTGTTGTAATTATTTTCCTGTTTTTCCACTTTACTTTTATTATTCTATTTAATCAGACACGCTTTTGTTGTTAATATCTTGATTACAAAGCAAGAGCTTTGTTTTTAGTTAGACGAAGGTGGAGAGACTTCGCCGAGCAAATGAACTCACTCTTCATATCTATTCTCTGTAAATTTCAAAAATCCATTCTCATTGATCGTAAAAATCAGAAAAATACACTATCCAATAAGTTGCTGAACTTTGTCATAATCTTGCATACTAAAATATATATTAATAGTATGGTTATTTGCACACCAATCCATTCCTATCCACTCACCACTTGAATCTTTAAGGATTTTCAAATAAATTTTCATATCATTATCATTTAATTGAGGAAGTGCATTATGATATATTATTACGTTTTTTTGTTGTATATTTTCCATATATGCAAGACAATCATACAATGCATCCCAATTAAATCCAAAATAAGAAGGGAATTTCAATTTTATATAATATTCATTTAGTAATTCTTCCTTTAAAAAAATATTGTCGCTAAGAGTTACTGCAAATGAATTATTTTCCATTTTTATTTCCTCGAATTTGTCAATAAAACAAAATTCTGTTTTTCTTTGCACAATTCGTTTAGTAGTAGATTTTCCAATACCCCATGAATATTCTGTCTCCCAACTAAATTTTAATATTTTCATATTCTTAATATTTAAATCTGATAAATGTTCTGTAATGGTCTGGAGAGTAATAATATACCTTACCATTACCTCCTATAATAATTCGTTGGAGACCAGCTTCGTCAACTCCTGGAGTAGGGTGCACATATTCCTTATAATAGCCGTCTTCATATGCTGGAAGAATGTTCTGATCGTTGCGAAATGTACTACCATCATTTCTGTGCGGATAAGATTCTCCTGCCTGTATTCTATCCATTGTAGGTGTAAGTCCTAAATCATCAGCAGTTACATCTATATTTGATTTCCCAGTCCACGGATTTTCTCCTGCTTCATAAGCGCTCCTCATGCCATTCGCAATACCGGTAGCAGATCCAATGGCAAAACCTGTCAAAGCGCTTTGCCCTCCAATCTTTAATGCTTCTCCAAGATTATCGCCATTGGCTAATGCAAATCCGGTTCCTATAGTAAAACCTGTTACTGAGCCGGTAACTCCTTGCGTAAGCCCTTGCTGTACGGCTTGCCCTCCAACGCCAGAGAAAAGATTATCTACGTATGGAGAAATCAATCCACTTACTTCTGAACTAATGAAACCTGTTCCAGCTCCCATGATGGTACTTATACCTACCTGGCCGGGGTTTATATTACTCCAGTTCCAACCGCCATTATTCCCAAAACCTTGAGTAACAAAACTGTTTCCTGCACCTATGATTGCTCCAGATGCTAATGGACCTCCATACAATCCAACCCAAGTTCCTGCAGCCCCAACGCCAAAATACGAAAACCCTTGTCCCCAACTGTGAATATTCCCTTGAAAAGCATTAACAACCACATTTACTGCCCCTCCAAGAACGGCAGCAATCAAATCATCAATTAATGCATATTCTCCGCTCGGATCAGAATAAATCACCGGATTATTCATACTATACGAATACCGGTTAAAATTCTGACTGAACAATGGGTTTTGCACAAACGGATCCGCACTCAGAAATCGCCCCACAACCGGATCATACAACCGTGCATTCAAGTTGATCAATCCAAACTGCGGCAGGTGTTCTTGACCAATATAGCCACGGTCGGTGCGGCGGTAGCCTGCATCGGTCAAATAATTGCTCCAATTGCCGAGTGTCCGCTCGCGTCCCCACGGATCATACACTCGCTGCTCGACTATCGCGCCGGCTTCATTGTTCAGTTGCAGGATGCTGCCTTGATGGTCGGTATAGATGTAGAAC
>WQYU01000182.1 GCA_009781075.1 Paludibacter sp.
ATTGAAATTGCCAATCTAACCGACTTTATACAAGCATTACCGTTAAAACTGAATACAAAAATAGGGAGTTCCGGCAATCAAATTTCCGGCGGAGAACGCCAGCGTATTTTAATAGCCCGCGCAGTTTACAAAAACCCGGATTTTTTATTTTTCGACGAAGCTACCAACGCCTTAGACGCCAACAACGAACGGGCTATCGTAGAAAACTTGCAGGATTTTTACAAAGGCAAAACAGTTGTAATAGTTGCTCACCGCCTTTCTACCGTTAAAAATGCCGACCAAATTGTAGTCTTAAATAAAGGACAAGTAACAGAAATCGGCACACACGCTGAACTAACAGCAAAACGCGGTGAATATTACGAATTAGTCAAAAATCAGTTGGAGTTGGGGAATTAAATAATGAAAGATTTATAAATATTTTAACACGATATAATAATAACAGACAAAAAAACACCAGCAGCCAATTTGCGGTTTTGCGAGATGGCGGGTGCAACTCGTCCGAACTTTTGCTTAACTTTGCAAGTATGTGGCTCGTCCCGGCGGCAGTGAACCCCGCCACCTCGCAAAGTCGCAAAAACGAAATGCGAAGATGGATATTTTTATCCCTAAATGTCCATTAAACCTAAAATGTTAAATTGGGCATTATTAACATTTATTTTTCGTGTTTTTGAACAATTAATGCAAAATTATATTATATTTTTCAGGGTAAATAAAAATTCCAATCCTCCGGTTTCTTTATTTCGTGCGCGGATGTTGCCTTTGTGAAAGATTACGGCATTTTTAACTATCGACAGCCCCAAGCCGGAACCGCCCGAATCGCGGGTGCGACCTTCGCCAATTCTGTAAAAACGTTCAAAAAGTCGAGATAAATGTTTCTCGTCCGAAATTCCCACTCCATCGTCGGAAAAATAAAAATGACAATATTGTTTGTCTTGAAAACCTGATATTTGAATATGAACATTTTCGCCGGCATAACTAATAACATTATCGGCTAAATTGCGAAAAATAGAATAAAGGAGATTACTGTTTCCAAAAATAGCAAGATTTTCAGGAATATCCCACTCCATCTCAATTCCTTTTTCTTGCATAATTACCTGTAAATCATTTTTCAAGCCATAAAGCAATTCATTAATACAAACCGAAGTTAATTGGAATGAGGTTGGCGCTTCCTCTATTTTGGTAATTAAACTCATATCTCTAATTAAATCGGACAAAATCACTGTTTGGTCGTATGCTTGTTTAATAAAATATTTTTCTTTTTCTCTGTCCAGTTGTTTTTCCAACACAGTTTCAAGATATCCGCGAATACCCGTAACCGGTGTGCGCAATTCGTGGGCGATATTGCCTGTAATTTCTTGACGGTATTTGTGGTCTTTATATTGTTCCACCGATTTGTCATAACTTTCTATTACTAAATGTATAAAAAGCAGCATCGCAATAAATAATACAACGATAAAATAGAGAAACAAATTATCTGCTTTTAAAAAATTCTGGGTTTGGATATTATATGGCAACGCTGCTCGAATAAAATAGTTGTTGAATTTTTTCGCATAATAGAGATACTCTTTGTTATTGGATTGCGAAGTTCTAATATTCATGCCTGTTCCTTGTTTTTTTGCCTCTACAATTTCAGGTCTATTCAAGTGATTTTCCAAAGAAGAAATTTCAGAAATAACATTATCATAACAAACATTACCGTTTTTGTCAATAATGGTAACTCGAATAGTATCAGGAAATGTTTTTATTAAAGTGTCCAAGTTTTGGAAGTCATTCCCTAATAATCGGGGTTGAATTAGTTCGGTATAAATGTTTAATTTCTCTCTCAACTCATCGGTTTTGAATTTTCCCTCTCGTTTTTGCTCAAAAACAATTATACATATTGTAAAAAGAGCAAAAATAAGAAGTAAATAGAGAAATAGTTTTTGTTTAAATTTCAATTTCATCAGTATTAAATTTGTATCCGTAGCCTGAGCGATTAACAATGGCAGAACCATATTTGCCCATTTTTTTTCTTAATCTGGCAATATGTACATCTACGGTTCTTTCTGTAATATAAGGCGTTTCGTGCCAAACAATTTTGATAATATCATCTCGCGACAAAATTTTATCAGGTTTTTGGGCAAGCAATGTCAAAAGTTCAAATTCTGTTTTGGTAAGAACAATATTATTGCCGTCAATTAAAAGTTCTTTTGCCTCCAAATCAATGACAATATTGTTATAAATAATTTGTCCCTGTTGGACAAGGTTCTCCTTTTCCTCTGTTGATTTTGTTCGTTTTATTATTGCTTTTACCCGGGCAATAACCTCTTTTATAGAAAACGGCTTTGAAATATAATCATCGCCTCCGACCGAAAAGCCGGTAAGCATATCGTTTTCAGTATCTTTTGCAGTAAGAAAAATAATAGGAATATGGTTATTGTCTTTACGCAATTTTTCCGCCATTTTATAACCCGAAATGCCACCCATCATTACATCAAGCAAAATTAATGAATAGTGTGAGGCTAATTTTTTCAGCGCTTCTTCGCCGCTATAAGCACATTCTACCTGATAACCCTCATTACTTAGATTAAACTCAAGTATTTCGCAGATGTTACGGTCGTCATCAACAATAAGAATTTTTTCAGCCATATAAGTGAGTATTGCTATTTGAAATACAAAGGTAGGGAAAATTTGATAAGATTTTATTACAGAAAAGTTAAGTTGTAAATATTTTTCTAATAATTAATGTAAAAAAGTTTTTTGTAATAATATTGTATTTTTTTGAATACAACATATTCTTTTCCCCGTTATAATTTCTTAACATCTACAAAATACCTTTGCGTCATAATTTTATTAAAATTTATATGATAAAAAAGTATTATTTAGCCGCAATTTTATTAATTTCTTTCGTTTTAGCGGCTTTGCGAGGTGGCGGGGTTCACTGCCGCCGGGACGAGCCACACACTTGCAAAGTTAAGCAAAATTTCGGACAAGTTGCACCCGCCATCTCGCAAAACCGCAAATTGGCTGCTGGTGTTTTTTGTCTGTTATTATTATATCGTGTTAAAATATTTATAATAAAACTATGTTTTCCTGTAAAAATATTTTTCCTAATTCCTTGTAAAACCACAAAATGATTTTGATGCCAATGCAAAATACAGGGGTAGTATTTCCTGTTCTTTATCAGTTCTTCTACCGTTAATTTCGACGCAAGA
>WQYU01000183.1 GCA_009781075.1 Paludibacter sp.
CCAAATACTGCCTTTGATTATCATATAGTTATGGATTTTAACCCTCTAAAATTATCTGAAAATCACTGATTTTTTGCCAATTTTTCCTGATTTGAGGTGCACAGACTGCAATATGGGTTAACAGCATGGCGCAAAAGAATTATAGAGAATTGGGAGAGAGTCCTTTTGAGTCTGTTCGGCTGTAGGAGTTTCTTAGAAAATTATCAGCTAAACACTTGAATTTAACAGCAGACCCTAATTACGACTCTTCAAATTTTTACCTTCCCATTTTTTACTTCATCAGTATCCCGAACACAGCGAGAAGCAACCCGCTGTACATGCTTACTATAGCTGCCAAAATCATTATTTCCGATGATTTCCATTCCCTGTTGACTTCGATTTTATGATACGCTTCCATGATGTTTTTTTATTATAGCGATAGAATATTTGTTGGTAATAAATTAATTACCTAACTTTGCATTATAAATATAAACAAAAAAATATGCCTACAATTTTTATCATTTTCGGACTTCACTTTATGTTTTTCGCAAACGACCACGAGCCTGTCCATATACACGTAGTTAAAGGCGATGCAGAAGCCAAATTCTCAATATTGCCGGAAATAAAATTGATATACAATCATGGATTGAAGGCTTCGGAATTGAAAAAATCAAAGAGTATAATTATAGAAAATGAGGAAATTATTATTGAACGCTGGAATGCGTTTTTTAACGATAAATAAGCCGTAATGATTATGAAAGCAATAACGAAAAATGAAATAAAAAATGTATGGCTTGCTGATGATGCCATACATGTCGAAACTTCCGATGGCAGGCAAGAAAAAGAACTTTTTTCGGAATTTCCACGCTTACGCTTTGCTACGCAGGAACAACGTAAAGAATATGCATTAGGCTATTTTGGAATACGTTGGGAAATGTTGGACGAAGATTTGAGTTATGACGGTTTTTTCCATGATAAACCGACTCAAAGCTCTCTTGGTGAAATTTTTAAAAATCTGTACGGTATCAATCTGAGCGCTATTTCAAGGCGGGCAGGTTTACCTCAAAGTTTGATGGCATCGTATGTGAGTGGTGTCAAAAAACCTTCTCTCAAGCGTAAAAAAGAGATTGAAGATGTTTTGCATCAATTAGGGCAGGAACTTTTAGCGGTAAAATTGTAAGGCTATTGACCCGAACGAAACTGTCATTTTGAAAGAACAATCGTGCAAATAGACGCCAAAAATCGCATAAATTCCGTCATTTTGTATTTCATTTTTTCGTTAAAATGAGGAAAAAGGCCGGAAAAAACGAAGTTCTTCATCCGTTTCAACGAAGTTCTATTATATTTTAACAAGGTTCTATCTTATTTTAACGAAGTACTTAACTCATTTCAATGAATTAAGTACTTCGTTTAGACAAAATTAACAAAAAAACCGGTCTTTCGCGAAGAAAAACCGGCTGTAAAGGAAGCCAATTATGAATTGATGATTGGTTTATTTCATACAAAATGATCTCCCGGAGTCTTTTTATTTGTCCGCGGATGCCCAACTATCATTTTGTCAAAACGGCTCTTTTGGGAATGCCCATTTTCAGGCGAAATACCGCCGTTTGGATGGTTTTGAGTTCTATCCAGCGAATGAAACCGATGAAAAAATGAAGTACGCATTGTTATTTTATTTTAAAAGTAAAACGAATACAAATATAGGTTATTAAAATGAGATATGCAATAGCTCTTAACAATTTTTCACTGTTGATTTATAACAAATAATTCGTAAACATTAATTAACATCATAAAATTAAACCAATCTTTTCAGTAAAAGTCTTACTTATACAAATCCGAAATTTTGGAAGCGACGACCGGGACAGTTTGCCCCATAAAACATTAACTTAATTTTATAAAAAGATGAAAACAACGAAAATTTTAATGGCGACTTTTTTAATGTCTATATTTTGTGTAGCATTATCGTATGGCCAACAAGATCAAAAAACGAAGATGACTCCGGAAGCAAGAGCAGCGAAACGCATCGAAAAGATGAAAACCTCTCTTAATCTGACGGATGAACAGGTGACAAAAGTGCAGGCAGCGCAAGCGCAACTGGTTAGCGATATGAAGCAGGTTCGTGATAAAAGCCAGGCGAATCGCGATGAAATGAAGGCGAAACGGGATGCGTATGATGCTCAAATGAAAACGATCCTTACACAGGAACAATACCAGAAGTATCAAGAACAACGTAAGGATATGCAAAATAATATGCGCCAAAGGATGCAGAAGAGAAATCAAGGCGAACATTCGAGGGGTGCACAACCGGCAAAAGACCAGGATAAAAGTTAATAGTTCTTTTAACTTCGGCAATATAAACTAATGTATAACAAGGGACGTAACTTACAGCTACGTCCCTTGTTATTATTTTTCGTTTTACACCATTGATACCCGCAATTACATACAAAGCGTGTCGCCGACTTTCAACACGAGAAATATACTCAAATATTGGCTTTAAGTCGCTTTTCGCTTCGGGCGTCCAATATACAGAATACTTATTTACCACATCTCAATCTCTTTTGCAATTCCTCATCTGTAATAAGTTCACCCCTTTCAGCCTGTTCAATTGCCTTTTCAATCTTTGCAATATATTGTTTTTCTGTGAGAGGTTGACCGGCGGTTGTGTATGCTACAATGTTACTATTTTCGCGCAACTCTTTTTGCATACGTTGGTACAATCTTTCCTTATCGGCATCCGATAAAAGCAGGATTTGACTGTAAATATTATCTATATTCACATGTGGCATGATAAAATGTTTTATAATAATTCGTATTCAATTGTTTTCTCTAATGCAAAAGTAAATATTTTTATTCAAATTTATACCGCATTCCTCAACTTTTTTAGGAACCTATTTGATTGTTTATTGAAATCCTTTCATAAACGTATTTATTTCAATTTTTAACAATGTTAAAACTTTGATTAATAAATATACAATAGCCTTGTAAAAGCGTTGTTATTGAGAAAATTTTGCGCTTTATTTTTGTTTATATTAGTTATGCTTCCTTCTTATCATATTTTTTCACTACTGACCGACAAAAATAATAAAAATCTGCGCCACTAAAAAAGGGCGACAAAAAATCGCCCCAAAGTTGTAACTTTGTATCAACAAAAACAAACAACATTACAACATGGGCAAAGATAGC
>WQYU01000184.1 GCA_009781075.1 Paludibacter sp.
CGGCGGCTCAATCAGGATTCACGACAGCGGTTTGCAGAAAAAAATGTTCAAAATATTAGGTTTTACGGAAGAAAAAGCCGAATATCAGTTTGGTTTTTTGATGAATGCCTTTAAATTCGGCGCTCCACCGCACGGCGGCATTGCCTTTGGGCTTGACCGTTTTGTGTCGCTTTTTGCCGGCTTGGACAGCATCCGCGACTGCATCGCTTTTCCCAAAAACAATCAAGGTCGCGATGTTATGATTGATGCCCCAAGCGTAATTGACAACGAGCAGTTGAAAGAATTGGCGATAGCGGTTAAGTAATATCTAAAAAGCTGATACTAAATAACTTATATAATTTACAAAAAATATTTACACAAATAAATATCATAAAGTATTATTCTTCAATAAAATACAAATACACTTAGTGTAACTTTAAATTATGATTTATATAAATTATTCGTTATTCGTTATTCATCATTATATAAAATGATTTGGATTTCAACATTAATCAGCACAATTTTAGTAAGTATGATGTCGTTTGCAGGCATTTTTTTACTGTCGGCTAAAAAACAAACTTTTAATCGACTGTTGTCGTGGTTAATTTGTTTTGCGGCAGGGACATTGCTTGGCAACAGTTTTTTCCATCTAATTCCTGAAACATATCACGCTATCAGTAGTTTAACCATTGCATCGGGATTGATTGCGGGTGGATTTCTGTTTTTTCTGCTTATCGACCAACTTTTACATAATCACGCTCAACACGCTGAAAATAACGAAGTTAGCGCTTACGGTTATTTGAGTTTATATTCCGGCGCAGTGCATAGTTTTACGGACGGAGTGCTGATTGCTGTGGCATTTATGACTTCCTTTCAGGCTGGGGTGGCGCTGACATTTGCGATTTTGCTGCACGAACTTCCAAAAAAATTTGGTGATTTTGGAATATTAATAAAAGCAGGTTTTAGCAGATATAAAGCATTGATTTATAATTTTTTATCCGGTTGTACTGCAATTCTCGGCGCAATTATGACGCTTTGGATTGGGAATGCAGTACAAAATTTTTCAATTTACATTATTCCCATTGCAGCAGGCGGTTTTTTGTATATCGCAACGGTCGGTTTGTTGCCCGAAATTTTTCGCTCAAGTACGCGAAGAAATTTCGCTGTTTGTCTGTTTTTCATTTGCTTAGGACTTTTGATAATGTTTTTTTCGTTTGGAAATAACCACTTGCACGTGCATTAATTCAATTCATTTGGGCAATGTTTTAAAAAGTATATTGTGATAAGAATTTAATAATCAATGAATAAAGTAATATTTTTGGGATTATGACAATAAAATTAATTCTCTATCGCCAAGGTGCAAGGATAGAGAAAAATGCTAAGAAAATTTACGTTTTTTGTAAAAATATAATTTATTTTTTGCATTTTGTGTAAATAATGAAAAAAACCAAAGGATAGTTTTGTCTTTTTAAAAATTTGTATTACCTTTGCAGCCGTTCTTTTATAGTAAAATAATAAAATGTTTTATAAAAATATGGATATTGATAATCTGTTGAAACCTCAACAACAAGAGGTTTTATGGGGTAGTTATGCCATTTTTGGTTGTAACTGCTTGATTATCAATGAGTTACCCCCCCCCCACGTAAATGCTGATAATCAGGTAATTATATGGTTGCCATCAACAAGAATAAATATACAGCAGGGAATTTATAAAAATACATTCCCCGCTTTTTGTGTGTCATATCTTTTATGTCATTGCGACTGTGTTAGCCCAAGGCAATCCGGAAAAATCAATATTATGGATTGCTTCGGCACTTTGTGCCTCGCAATGACGTATGTTCACTTTGTTTATCGTCATTACGAGCCGCTGCAAGCGGCGAAGCAATCCGAAAAAATACAAGAGAATGAAATTATGTATTACGCATTTTTATGGTTGAAAACCATTTATAATTCAGCCCAACGGCAACGCCTTGGGAATATTAAAGGACAAATTAAAATAAAAATAACAAAAATATTAAATATTAATAATAAATTGATTTACAAGGAAATGAAAAAGAAAAATCTTTTATTGAAAACGGCAACTGCAACAGCGTTGCTATTGAGTAATAGCGCGTTTATGAGCGCACAGGTAACTATCGGGGCGGACGCTGTGCCTGCCGCTACGCTCGATGTGAGGACTTTGCCCTCCGGCTCTACAACTCCAAACGGAGTGCTTGTTCCACGTATGACTAAGGCACAGATTAACGCAACACAGTCGTTATATACGGCTGCCCAAACAGGCGCGGAGGTATATATAACCGATTTCAGCGCGCCGTCTGTTACCGGATATTCCGACCAGATTGGCTGTGTTGGATTTGTTTATTGGGATGGCACTCAGTGGGTTAGCAACTGCGGGGTGGCGCCATCTTTTGTTAAAATTGTTACCAACCCAAAATCATTTACGTTTTACGAAACAGGTATAGAAACGGAAACTCCGCTTACGGTAAGTGCAAGCGGAAGCAGCGTGCTGACTTACCAGTGGTTCAAAATTACAGGCAACAATATTAACGCTCGTGTTTCCGCACCCTGTGGGGCTACAGACGGCGCCGGCTTCAACACTCCTTCTTTCACTCCGAGAGTAGCACGCTCGCTCAATACCAACACAACGCTGATAGCATCAAAGAACGGATTTTACCGTTATTATGTCAGAGTAGCCAATAATAGCAACGACACAGTTTATTCCGAAATTGCCGAAGTGGCTGTGGGCTGCGGTGCAAAGAATTTGCAGGGCGAATGGATATCGTTTATGTGCAACAATTTGGGCGCCGACAATAACACAATGGATGTTCAAGAATCCACAAGTATTCTATTAGTTTCTAATGCTTCTGTGGTACTCAACACATTTTTGCGTTCTGCCGACGAGCGGAAACTTTACGGCGACCTTTACCAATGGGGACGCATCGCAGACGGACACGAGAACCGTAACGCTATTTCCGAAAACGGCACAGGCGGAGATGATGTTAACGATAATTGTGCCTCTTGGAACGCTATCACTCCTCCAACTTATGAAACTTGGAATATTCCCGGTACAAGTCCTGTTGTACAAATGCCTGTTAATCAGGTAGCCCGTGCTGATGCTACTTATTATGGTAAATTTGTCAAAACACTAAGCAC
>WQYU01000185.1 GCA_009781075.1 Paludibacter sp.
CACCCCGCTTAAACGCCTGTCTGAAAAGGGTGGAAGAAAAAGAGAGAAAGGGGCGAAAAAGGAGGCGCAAAGCGCACAAAATCAAATAGATAGGGCAAAAATACCGATTGTTGATAACTTTTTGTGGAAAAAGTAAAGATTTAACAAAGTTTAACTAAATGCACGCCGAAAACAGGCGACAAATTGACTGCAAACTCCAAGAAGCGAACCGAAAACAACAAAGAAAGTCATTTTTTGGCGGCAAAGCCGCCTGCCCGCAAAAAAACGCTGCCGAAGGCAGCGAAAAACATTTTGGAACAGAGAGCGGCAGCGTGATGAACGGAACTGCGGAGAACGGAACGCCGGAACACAAAAACCCCGCAAAAACTTAATTCTGCGGGGATTCCGGCTTTTCTACTTCCGCAGGATTACAAATCCTGCGGAACATGGGTGCGAGACGGGAGAGAACTATATATTTATCGGCTTGCACATTCTTTGTTAAGATACCAATTATCAGAATATGGTTTGTAATATTGTTTTTTCATACTTTCCAATGTACTACTTGGTGATAATTTCAAAAAATAATATGTACAATAACCATAAGGAATAGATAGAAATACATTTTGTTGTAAATCAACTTCCAATGCTTCAATATTTAATTTTTTTAAAAAAATTACTGCACTTTTAATTTTATTAATATCATTATCGGTCAAGTCAATAACAGTATCGTTGCCATTTTTTTTTTCAATAGTCATTTTTCCCAACAAACTATTTTTTACTTTAAAAAAACTTTTTTCTACTGTTAATAATTCCCCTTTATAATTTACATAGAATACTCCATACCTATTGGTAATACTCATATTTGAAAACTCACTGTAGTCCAAATCTTTTAGAGTATTAAATTTATTTTCAATAGTTCCCGATTTATTATTGCAACCACAAAACAACAATATACCTAATAATAGTATTGTATAATTTTTCATTATTTTTCTCTATAATTATGTTGTTGTGCGTGGTAAGCTCCCAAAATTATGGATCTTTGGTCATCTTTAGAATCCCATGTAGCATTACCATCTCTACGCGAAACTGTTCTAGTATATAAATGTGCTCCGAGTTGTAACTCACCATATCCTAAACCAACAGTATAACCCGTAGCACCCCACAAATAATTTCCATAGTTCATAAAATTATGTGCTGTATAGTCCCCTTCCGGCAAAAATAACGAATTTGATTTCTGTGTACTCATGTTAAAATTTGCATCCGGATATAATTTTGGCAATATGTCAAATGAATAATCAAAATTTTTATTGCCTTGACTATTCCAAGCAAAAGAAAATACATTAGCATCAAAAGCCCCTTGTTTTTGTAAAGTGGATTGAATATCTTTTTCGCTGACAAAAACAAGTTTATTTATTGTTCCATTTTCAATATCTGCCACATCATTTACAGGGTCAGCAAAATCAACAAATCTATATGAATCATATTCTATCCCTCCGTCTGTTGTTCCTTTGGAATGTATCATAATTCTGTCAGTTCCCTCTGCTTCCGTTTTTCCTACATAATTGCCTGCTTCGTCAAACTCATACCAATCATCCAGCATCCCATCTTTATCTATTCGATTTATTGGGTTACCTGAAGCATAGGCATAGTTTGAGATTGAATATCGTTTTTCCGCCAACGGGTCAGGGGTTGTAAATCTTCCCAAAACATCATCATAATGCCTTGCCGAGAAGTCATACCAGTTCAGTCCGCTCACCAAATCCAATTCTTTGCCTCCGAAGTAATACGGCTGCTGTTCCTGTCCGAAACCTCTGTCCTGATATGGCATTCCGTAAAGTGAGTATCTACGTGCGTTTGCAGCACAATAAATCGAGGTCAGATTTACCGCTAAAAAGTTATATGTGCTGTGTTTATATTCGGATTGCATTTGTTTGTTGTTTCAGAGCGCAAAAATACAAAAAATATTTACATAGAGACATATAAAAAAAGAGAAGTTTTTTTACCTCTCCTTTTTGCCTTTTTTTAGTTGTTTTGTGTGGATTTTTTAGATTAAGTGCGTGTAAATTTGTGTGCTGTCGAGCGAAGAATGTCCTAAAAACAAGGCGATATTTTCTAAACTCATTCCGTTCTGCAACAGATGCGTTGCGATGGAGTGGCGAAGCGTGTGCAAAGTAATGCGTTTGGCTCTTATGTTCGGGTCATTGCAGATTTTTTGCAAGTGTTTAATTCTTAAATAAATAACTTGGTCTTGATTTATAAACAGGCGGTTATGATTGAGTTTAAGGCGTGAGCGGAAGTTATAAACGTAATCCTGCAACTGATTATAAACGCCTGTACTCATCGGCACGATGCGGTCTTTGTAACCTTTGCCCTGCTGCACAAAAACGGTTTTTTTGTCAAAATCCACATCTTTTGCAGTGAGTTTGTACCCTTCCGAACGGCGCAATCCGCAGCCATAATAGAGCGCAAAAATCAGTTTTAACTCGTATTGGTTTCTCTGCCGTTGCTCAAAAAGTAATGTCTGGTAAGTGTCTGGTATGCAGTTATAAAGCGTTTTTATTTCATCCTGCGTCAGCGTTTCGATTTTGAGTATTTGTGCCTCTTGGTTTACTTCCATTCGGCGATTGGTTGGTATCGGCGCACTTGTCAGTCCGTACTGCTGCAAAAACTCTAAAAATTTATCAATGGCAAAATAATTTTTGTTTAAGTGTGCAGAACTCAATAAACGCCCTTTGTACCGCATATTTGGACGGGTTTCCAAAAAAGCGTGATAATCGGCTATGTGCTTGTCTGTTAGTTGGTTAATGCCTGTTATTTGCTTTTGTTCAAGCCATTGAAAAAACTCATTAACAGCCAATTTGCAGTTATATTTTATGCTGTCGGAATAACCAAGCGTATCAATCCACACGATAAATTCATTTACTATTGCTTTGTAACTTGTATTCATACTTCTAATTCGTACCTTTCAAAAGGGGTGCAACTTATTTATATCATCAATCAAATTATCCAAATTATTGACCTGATAACTTTCGGTACTGCTGACGTAGCGATGTCCTGCTAAATATTGCGTTTTTCGCAAGTCGTATATTTTCAACCGGCTTGTAATCAGC
>WQYU01000186.1 GCA_009781075.1 Paludibacter sp.
AAGGATGCTGCTTAGGCAGGTTGGCTCTCTTCGAGAGCAAGGGTAGTTCATTTGACATGAAAAATTCAACTGTACACTATTTCCATAAAATAATTTCATAGCACTTCAAACTTCTTCTTAACCTTGAAAATTTGAATTATCTTTACAGCTAAAATTTGATACTTATAGAAGATAATGAATGAAGTTTTATAAATTATGAAGCCAGCCAATCAACGTTTACTCGCCCTCGATATACTTCGAGGAATTACAATTGCAGGGATGATATTAGTGAATGATCCGGGAAGCTGGAATAGCGTTTACGCTCCATTGAAACATGCCTCTTGGAACGGATTGACTCCGACCGATTTGGTTTTTCCCTTTTTTATGTTTATCATGGGGATTTCTACCTACATTTCACTGAGAAAATACCAATTTGAATGCAACCGTTCGACAGTCTGGAAAATTGCGAAACGCACGTTGGTCATTTTTGCTATTGGTTTGTTAATCAATGGATTTTCTAATATGACATTCGACAATATCCGTATTTTGGGCGTGCTGCAACGGCTTGCATTGAGTTACGGCTTTGCGGCTATCATCGCTTTGTTGCTTAAACACAAATATATCCCTTACATTATCGTAACTTTATTAGTAGGTTATGCGCTGATATTGCTATTTGGAAACGGATATGAATACAACGAATCGAGCATCCTTTCCTTCGTGGATCGCAACGTGTTGGGTATAAACCATATCTATAAAGATAATGGAATTGACCCTGAAGGACTGTTGAGTACGATTCCGTCAATCGCCCATGTACTGATTGGATTCTCTGTTGGGAAATGGTTGATGAGCGAAAGCGACATCCGTGAAAAAATGTTGCGTCTGTTCCTGCTGGGTACAATTTTCACTTTTGCAGGTTTTTTATTAAACTACGGGCTTCCAATCAACAAAAAAGTATGGTCGCCAACTTTTGTTTTGGTTACGTGTGGACTTGCATCCAGCTTTCTTGCTCTATTGATTTGGATTATCGACGTCAAAGGGTATAAAAGATGGAGCGGGTTTTTTGAGGCTTTCGGCGTCAATCCGCTGTTTATGTACGTGGTAGCTGAAGCGCTGAGTATTTTGTTATATAATATTCATTTTACGTATAACGGAGAAACAATAAGTTTACGTGGATATGTTTATAAAATACTTTTACAACCGGTATTCGGCAATTACCCCGGTTCGTTGATATTTGCCATACTGTTTGTTTGCTTGGTATGGCTTGGCGGATATACTTTGTACAAAAAGAAAATATACATAAAAATATGATTTTAATTGCAGACAGCGGTTCAACGAAAACCGATTGGTGCGTTTCGGAACAAGGAAAACAATTGCAGTGGGTTACTACGCAGGGAATCAATCCTTTCTTTCTATCGGAAGACGCTATTGGGGAGGAAATCCGCTCGTCGTTGTTGCCCAAATTACAAACAAGTACATTCGATGCGCTGTATTTTTACGGCGCCGGCTGTTTGCCTGAAGAAATTCAAATGATGCAAAACGCTTTAGGTAAATACCTCAATGTGAAAACAGTTGAAGTAAATTCCGATATGCTGGCGGCAGCCCGCGGGTTGAGCGGAAGAAATCCGGGCATCATCTGTATTTTGGGAACAGGGTCTAATTCCTGTTACTACGACGGGGAAAAAATTGTAAGCAACATACCTCCGCTTGGTTTTATTATGGGCGACGAAGGGAGCGGAGCCGTACTCGGCAAACTGCTGGTAGGCGACTTGCTGAAAAATCAATTGCCGGCGGAATTAAAAGAAAAATTTTTGCAGGAATTTGATTTGACTCCCACCATGATTATTGAGCGGGTCTATCGTCAATCGTTCCCCAATCGTTTTTTAGCAAGCCTTTCCCCTTTCCTGTTGAGAAATATAGAAGAACCTTCTTTGCGGTCGCTGGTATTCAACAGTTTTTGTTCATTCCTTACGCGCAATGTCATGCAGTATGATTACAAAACTTTTCCGGTATATTTTATCGGCTCTATCGCTTATTATTACAGTGATATATTGGAGGAAGCCGTTCTCGCAACCGGCATGCAATTAGGCGGTATTATGCAGCATCCGATGGAGGGATTGGTGAAATATCACGAAAAAGCAGTATTTTTGTAGTGTGATGAATATGAGTTTATTAGAATATTATGACAGCACAAGAATGGACTGAGATTAAACGTAAAATCCTCAAAGGACTTGAACTCTCATACGAAAAATTACTCGCTGAGAAAAAGGCAAAAAACAGCGAATTGGTAGTTATTCGCGACAATAAAATTGTTACGATTAAACCATAGCAGCCTCATGCGGAACAAGCAAATAAAGATGGTTTTCTAATTATTTTTTAACACAATGACCACAAAGAATTTTCACAAAGGACACAAATGTTTGATTATTAACACATTTCTTTTGTGTACTTTGTGACGTCTTTGTGACCATAGCGGTTAATAAAAATGAAATTGCTTATTCCGTATAAGCGATATACGAAAATATTATTCCAATATTTTTGTTTATTAAATAATTTGCTATTAATTTTGTAGAAGAATATTAACAAAAAAATTATACTTTATGGAATAAAACAGAATTGATTATACGCATATTTTAAGACATTTGGAAAAAGCGTTATAGCTATTATTTTGGTTTTCTGAAATCTCGACAATTTCAAAACCAACCAAAAGTAAGGTGAAAACGTTCACGCCAAGGGCGTGGACTTTAATCGTTGATTTGGTTGGTTGGGTAGTCGAGAACCTCAGAAAACAGATAAACAGAATTTTGTCCGCGCTTTTTTTATATACGTATTTGAACAACTGACCAGGACATAATCAAATTAAGAATTAAAAATTAACATTTAAAGTAAAGATTATGAAAAAGATAATAATTTTTTTGATATTTGTGGTTTGTGCAATAATTAACTTGCCTGCACAACAAAAATTTAATGTTCAAAACGGAACAAAAACAGAGTTTTATGATGATTTGGAAACGG
>WQYU01000187.1 GCA_009781075.1 Paludibacter sp.
CAATATAAAATGAAATAATTACAGCAATTGTGCAACCAATATATATGATCCACTTATTTTCAAGGTCTTTGAAAATAGTGGAAATTAATACTGCCGTCAGCATGTATTTTGATACATCCATCAGCCATTCGCCGATTTTCTTTTTAGTCTCTTTTTTCATATAACAAATAAGAATACAAAAATACAGTGTAAATTTATATTTTCCAAATGAATCCGAGAAAAGTTTCAATAAAGCGTGTAAATCAATATGTCAAAGAACGTTTTTTAATTTATTATTTTTATTCCACTTTCACCACATCAGCCGGATTTTGATTAGCCGCTCTGACCGTTTGATAAATCAGCGTCAGCAACGAAATACCTGCCGTTATTGCCAGTGCCGCCGCAAACAGCCACCACGAAACAGGCGCCTTATTGGCAAAACCTTCAAGGTAACGGTTGATTGCAAATAGCGCGATTGGCGCGGCAATGACAAAAGAAACAGCCAGCAAGAGAAAATATTTTTTCAGCAATATCCTGATAATATCGGAAACCAATGCGCCATTTACCTTGCGTATGGCTATCTCCTTGCGACGCTGTTGCATATCAAACAGCGACATACCGAACAAACCTAAAGCAGATATGAAAATAGCAATAAAAGTGAAAATGGAGTAAATAACGGCAATTGTCCTGTCGCCTTTGTACATCTCATGAATTTCATCTTCCACGAAAGAATAGGAAAATTCGCCGCCTACCGTTTCATCGTGCAGATTTCTTAAAAATTTGATAGCTTCCTGTTTACGTCCGGGAACAATAGAAGCTATGAGTGGCTCATCTCTGTATCCTTTTGAATAAATAAATGCAATCGGTTCAGACTTTTGCGACAGATGCAAATAGTTGAAATCTTTTACTACTCCCACAATCCTGTAAGGCGGATTTGTTTTCATTTCTTCGGGACTCCACCATATTCTTTTCTCGGGTTGGAGTGTAGCATTGCTGATATCGGTTATTCCATACAGTTTTAGAAACGATTCAGTAACAATGAGAAAATAATCGTGAAAATCATCCGTTTTGTCATCCCAAAGCCGTCCTTCCTTCAATGGAATTTCGAATAATCTGAACCAGCTCTCATCGGCTTCTGTCACGTTGACATTTTTGTATTCTCCTTCAGGAAGTTTGAATAAAAATTCTCTATTCGAAAATTCATTCGGACTTTTTCCATACGTCCAATTTGAAAATAACGGATAGGCATTCATTTTTTGCGAAATTTCATCGGCAATCCGGTTTTCTCTTTTCTGAATCATTTCCCATTCTTCATTGGATATTCTAACTGACGCATCGTATTTTGGCTCTAAAAACTGCGCTTTGATAATGTCTTTCGTTCTGTAACCGGGGTCTGTGTGCATCATGAAATGAAGTTGCTTGACAAAAAACAGGGATACAACAATCATAGACATGGTAATCATATATTGAAACGTCAGAAAAATATGGCGTAATTTTCCGGCACTGCGTAAGTTGCCAAAAGTGTGTAACGAATTGGCGACTGTGAAATAATGATAGCGGAAAAACGGATATAGCGTAGTGAGCAAAGGTAAACAGAGTAACAATGCAAATGACAGAAGCATGTTGGAACGGATACTTGAAATCTGGTCAAGTTGTACTACATTGGTAATCAAAGGATATGCCACATTCACAATGAAGAATGCTAAGATGAGCGCCAATCCTGTCACAAACAGATTCTCAATCATCAATTGCATGAAAATATTATGCCCTCTTGCGCCAAAAACCTTTTTGATACCCAATTCCCTTCCTCGGCGAAGGATAACAACCGTGTATATGTTGATATAATTAACGGCGCCCACCAACAATATCAAAGCGCCAACTGTCATAAATATGCTTACATAATTATAATTTCCTTGCTTAAATATGTATTTTTTGTCGATATTTTTATCGAAATAAACTTTTGATAGAGGAAATAATTGATAACGTATTCGATTTTTAAAAAAAGATATATCGTAAAATTTTTCATACTGTTTGTTTATTGTCCTGTAATCAACGCCAGGATGCAATAATATGATTGTTTGCGGCAACGATCCCGTCCAATCGTTCGTTAAGTAGTAAGATACAATAACATCAAAAGAAAACGCAGTTTTTGTCGACGTTTGCCCAATCGTACCGGTAATAGTCAGTATTTCACCATTTGAGTATCGAAAAGTTTTTCCGACAGGATTTTCATTTCCGAATACTTTTTGAGCAAAATTTTTGGTAATTAAAGCGTTTTTGGGGTCAGACATATTAGCGATACCCGATATTAAGGGAAATTCGGTTATTTTTAAAAAATTGCTGTCTGCCACCAATACTGCTGCACTGTATTTCCGGTCGTCAAAATTTATTTCATCATTATTGAAACAAGTAAAACTGGAATATTTTTCCACGCCAGGATTCTTTGCCATATCAACAAATGAGCTTTGTTTATTCGGATTGACTACTCCTAAAAAACTCACCTCTCCTGGTTTTTTATTTCCTTCTATTGTTGTCACATAAATCCGGTCAAGTTTTTTATTGAACCGGTCAACGGAAAATTCTCCATATACATAACGGAAAATAATAATAACGCAAGCCAAACTAAGCGCCATCCCCAACAGATTGATACCCGAATACATCCTGAAATGCAACAGGGAACGAAACGCTAATCTTATAGTCTTCATAACTCATAACTCTTAACTCTCAACTCTCAACTTTCAACTCTCAATTCAGCACCACCTCCTGCGCATCCCCAAAGTTATCATACCCCGTAGTAATCACACGATCGCCCGGCTTCAATCCGTTTATTATTTCGTATTGCTGCGGATTCTGACGACCAATGGAAATCGGCGTTTTCACAGCTTTGGCGCCCGAACTGTTCAGTTTGAAAATCCATTGTCCGCCGGTCACCTGGAAGAAATTGCCTTTGGG
>WQYU01000188.1 GCA_009781075.1 Paludibacter sp.
ACAATCGTTATTTATCATCTATAAAAGATAGAATTGCCAATTTTTGGAAACTATTTTCACTCTCTTTAAAACCAAATAATTTACTGAAAAATATTTGTGTAATTAATTATTAGAAATTATATAGTAATATTTCCCAACCCCTGTATTGCACCTAAGTCGCAAATAGATGCAAGATTATAATAACGAGAATCAAGCACAAAATTATCAGGAGAAGTCCAGTAGATTCTTCCATAACTAGTATTAATACTCGTACTTGCCGAAATATTCGCTGTAATTGTCCCCGGCGGGTCAGGAACAGACTGACCCGAATCGCCACCAAAGAGGTCATCTCCGGTATTAACCCCACCACCGCCACTGTCTTTTCCGCAACCCGTCACTAAAAACATTGCAGCCAGCATGCTGCTCATCATAAACAAACTAAATTTTTTCATAAAAATTATAAATAAATTAAAAAATTTCGCCTACTCTTTACAGGATTTTCGGCATTAACTCCTTTTAGTTTTTTGACAAATAAAAAAGCGGACCTAAATATCCGTTCCAGAGGCATTCGACAACCTTGTATGCAAATAAGAAAACCCGCTATCGCGAACATCTACTCATTCATGCATACGTGAAAATGTCGAATTTTCTGAAACAAGAATATAGCCAAATGCTATTTATATATATATCATAATGTGCTTATTAGCACTGTTTTTCTTTATGTCATTTGTAAAAAATTATATTTAAAATCAAAGCACAAAGTTACAATAATTATTTGTAATAAATTCAAGATTTTATTTTTTCTCAAAAATTATTTTAACCCAAAATTCGCATAATAATAAATAATTTTATAATTTTGCAGGGAAAATATTAACTCTTTATGGTAAATATTTGCAGGGATAAAAATTTATCCCTATCTTTGCGGTATAAAAAATATAAATATGCCAACATTATTGAATATATTCGGTTTGCGTTTTTATTTCTATTCCGATGAACATGACCCGCTTCATGTTCATATTAGAAAATAGTGATGGAAAAGCAAAAATAAATCTGCTGCCAACGATAAAAGTTGTAGAAAATAAAAACATAAAGTCAAGAGATATGAAGAAGGCATTAAAAATTATCGAATTATACAAAGAAGATTTTATTAATGCTTGGAATGAATATCACGAAAATTGAAAAAACAATGAAAACAATAGAAAAAATATGGTTTTTAGAAAACAGGATTTATATGCAAACCCAACAGGGAGATATTTTCAGTCGCCCGCTTGAGGCTTTTCCGTTGTTAAAAAATGCAACTGATGCTGAGCGTAAAAATTTCAAAATTGGAAAATTCAAAGACGATATCAGGTGGGAAGATATAGATGAAGATATTCACATAAACAGTTTTTTTCGGATATAGAACCTAAACAAAATCCTATAGGTGATTTTTTTTCAATGCATCCGCAAATCAATGTTTCTTCGTTTGCTAAACAAATAGGCATTAATAAAAGCCTGATGGCAAAATACATTTACGGAATAAAAATACCGTCTGAAAAAAGGAGAAAAGAAATTCAATTCGGATTACATCAGTTGGCATCGGAATTGTCTTGTGTAGAATTTGCGTAGTTTTTTCAAAAGGGCTTGTCATTGCTGTCTTTGATTACTCTGATTTTTTCCAAATTGCATTATGGGTTTAAAGAAGTATATTATTATCAAAATTTTTTATATCAATGGAACAACTTATTTTTTCCACCAATAACGAGCACAAATTGCACGAAGCGCGGGCAATTCTGGGAAGCAAGTTTAAAATATTGAGTTTGAGTGAATTAGGATGCTTTGAAGATATTGCAGAAACGTCTGACACTCTCGAAGGAAACGCTTTGCTAAAAGCACGTTTTGTTGCCCAAAAATACGGCGTAAATTGTTTTTCCGATGACACCGGACTTGAAATTGCCGAACTTGGCGGTGCGCCTGGGGTTTATTCGGCGCGTTTTGCAGGAGATAATAAAAATTCGCTCGCAAATATGCAAAAAGTTTTAAATCTTCTTGATGGAAAAGAAAATAGAACAGCGCAGTTTCGCACTGTTATTGCATTGATTTTCAATAAAAAAGAATATATTTTTGAAGGAAAAATTATCGGAAGAATTGCCACCGAACAATGCGGAACAGCAGGTTTTGGCTACGACCCGATTTTTATCCCTGATGGTTACAATCAAAGTTTTGCACAACTTACCGAAAGTCAAAAGAATGCAATCAGTCATAGAGCATTGGCGTTACAAAAAATGGCAAATGGATTGAGTGAAATTTTAAAAGACTAATGAAATGACTCAAATTGAAAATGGTTAATTTCTTTCGTTTTTTTAAATTGTCCTGCAAAAAAATTGACCGACAATTTGATTGTGTCATTATATTTGAACAAAAAAATCGAAGCGCTTATCCAAAACTCAGGTTAATAAAATTGTTGCTATTATTCCCACAACAAAGCCATCAAAAAAATAAGAAACTTTTTCATTACCATATCATTTTATGTCTTTTTGGACGGTTAATATTCACGTTTCTAACTGTGCGCTGTCCCCCGCTGACGCACAACGTCCCAGCGGCTTTGCGAGGTGGCGGGTTTCACCGCCACTCTGACGAGAGCCAACGATGCAAAGTTACACAAAATTTCGGACGAGACAAGCCCGACATCTCGTAAAACCGCCCGTTAGCCGTTAGTGCTTTTGTCCTTCTATTCGTTTTGTTGTCTGTTTTTCAAACAACATTCTTTTATTTTCCCTCGCCTGCTCTTTTTGGGTGGAAATATATTTCAGCCATTGTGCATAATATTCTGTAGGTAAATCCTCATAGCCGGTGCTGTCAATCTGATTGTATAAATCAATCATCTTTAAATATTGAGTATATGCAGGTTGGTAGATTCTATACATTTCCTGTGGAG
>WQYU01000189.1 GCA_009781075.1 Paludibacter sp.
ACCAAAAAGAAAAACCCCGGTGCAAGCCCATCCCACCCTTGAGGCAAATTACCCAGCAAAACGATAACAATAATTATCCCGATTGCGATAATAAGCGATATTTTAGTGTATGAAGGCATCTGTTATGGAATATTTTGTAAATTAGCAATCATCTCTTTTGTTTTTTTTGCCAAAAAAATAAACATCTTTTCCGCTGTATCCTTTAATTTGTTATTTTAACTAAAATATTTTCTATTCGTATTTTCTTGTAAAACGCGCATCTGTTGAATAGCAATTTGATTTAATTTTATTAATCTATCGCTTTGCAAAACGCCATCGTTTATCAAAACTGCGTTTATATTTTCCATATTTGAAAGACAGATAAGTTCATTTATCGTTGCGTAATCGCGTATATTGCCTTTTAAATCGGGATTTTGGTCACGCCACTCTTTTGCTGTTATGCCGAAAAGCGCAACATTTAAAACGTCTGCTTCATTGGCATAAACATAAGAAATTTGCTGTGGCGTAAGTTCAGGTGGTATCAAATTATGCTTAATTGCATCTGTGTGAATGTGGTAATTTATTTTTGCCAATTCGCGCTTCGCCGTCCAACCAATTGTTTTTTGTTCTTGAATTTTCAGCCGCTTAAATTCGGTTACAAGGTAAAGCTCAAATTCTGCCGAAATCCAAGCGGCAAATTTAAAAGCAATATCTGAATGGGCAAAAGTGCCGCCGCCGTAACGTCCTGATTTTGATGTTATACCAATAGCATTTGTTTCATTAATCCATTTTTGAGCCGACATCCAAAAATGCGGTTTTGCCGATTCGATTTTAAACCCCTCATAAATGTGGGGTTTAAAATTCGGGTTAAACAGCGATTCCCATAAACCCAAATACTCAATTGTGCTGTAAGTTCTCATCCACAAACTGATTATTTGAGACGGATTTTCAGCGTCACGAGTTTTGGCAATATCGGTCAGCGAAATATAATCGTCCTGTTCTTTTTTGAAAAAAAATATTTCTGTTCCTTTTACAATTATTTTTTCCTGTTTTGCCATTTGTTTTATTTTATGTCTTTTCGGACGGTTAATATTTTATATAACGTCCAATTTCCTATTTCATTGTCCGACGTGCTGTCTGCCCGCTTGCGGTAGTCCGAAGGTAAAGCGCCGGTTTTTCTACCATTCAATTCCTTTCCACAATCCTTTTTTTTTGCCATTCTGTGTAATGTTACCCGAATAGCATCCGGCATTCCGAATTTCGCAAAATCTTCCCCGAAAAATATTTTTCCTCGCCTATTTTGCTTTATCTTTTTTTCTATTTGTTTATCAATACTTTCCATTTTTTTTTCATAAACAACTTTTTGTAACAAAAATATAATAAAAGTGTTACAAATCTTACACTACAAAAATACAAATTCTTTTTGACATATCTTTAATATGTTGACGAAATTTCAATTACTTTAAGATAAGCGTCCGCTCTCATTTCATCAGGTAAAACATC
The DNA here is from genome assembly GCA_009781075.1 of Paludibacter sp. GTDB lineage: Bacteria > Bacteroidota > Bacteroidia > Bacteroidales > Paludibacteraceae > WRGS01. The sequence continues at coordinate 1,483 of WQYU01000189.1, forward strand.
TTCATTGTTGTTGAAAATAAACTCTTTAAAAATTTTTAAATAGTCTAACTTTGTTAGACTTACCAGCGGAGGTAATAATGACGACATGGGATCTGTAAAACTATACGGGCGTGCATATCCCGACAAATCACCTTTGGCAAGCGCTGTATCTATACACTTCAAATATATTTCTTTTTCAGACTTAATGTGCTGAATCAAATCTCTATATTCTTTATATACTTCTTCCGGCGTAAATAGATGGTCAATATAGCTCTTCACTTCTTCCTTTGACATACATTTTACAGTCGCCGTTTTTACGCCGGATGATTCTTGAATCGCCTCTAACGCTTCATACGGTGCGCAATTATGCTCTTTAGCATATTGAAACATGGCTTCGGAAAGTCTGTTCCCTTTCTCTATTGACTCGGAATATGCACGCAATAATGAATCTTTATGTTCGCTTAAATCAGGCGGCAAGTCTCTGAATAAGTCAAAATAAGGACACCAATCTTTTTTATCAAACCGAGATACGTAATTGCCCCCATTTTCCTCATTGAAAAACTGAACACCCTCCCATTTAACTTTCAGGCTAAGAACCTTAAATACATTTTCCAAATTTGAACTGCAATCAGAATTTCTAACTGTTTCAATTTGACCATTTGCCGAAAGAATAAAAATGAAACTTATGAAAATCAAGATAACTTTCTTTTTTTTGTTTTTTACTCTACTCATCAAGTTTTTCAGATACGACCCGTTTTTTGAAACAGTATCTGCTTTCATTGCTTCTTCGGTTGTCAAATAACTTAACTGTATCATATTATTACATTTTTTTGTGAATTATTTATTTCTTTTTTCACCCAAAAAATAGACATCTTTTCCGCTGTATCCTTTACTGCTTTTGTCGTCGTACCGAAAATCTTTCGGATTGACGCCGGGCAATATTCCATTTCTGTAATACACATGGTTCTTGTCTTTTGCATAGTTTCCGCCTGTTTGTTCAAATGTATTCAAATCGGCGTCGGCATTGACAGTTAAGATCCCTTTATTTGTCAAGTAATACACATTGTTTTTATCTTTGAAATACTGATAATCAAGCGAAACAAATGTTTTCTCATCCACTTGCGGGTCGTTCAGCCATACTCCATACGAAACTATTCTACCATCCACTTTCAGCCATCCGTTTTGGGCAAGAATTTCAATACTTGCCGTGTCTTTCAGCGGGAGCGATGTAAAAGAATTATCGCAGGAATAATATATTTTCGTATTGGTGCGGATGTAGCGGCTTTCGGGTATTGTCGTTAATTCGCCGGTATTGCATGCTTCTTTTTTTATGCTGTAAATATTAAAACCTTCCTGTGAATAGAGATAATTTTTATCTTTGGAATACGGTTTGTTTATGTTGACAAAGGTTTGAGGGTCT
>WQYU01000190.1 GCA_009781075.1 Paludibacter sp.
AAATTCAATGCCATCTACTTCAAACCGGCGTGAAAATTCTTTGGAAACGACGCCATTGTCCGTATAAAACCTGAGGATGGCATAACCGTTACCTTCAAAAAAAGCTGTTTCAACCGAATCGGACAGGCGGGAAGCGGTGAGCGGGTCGCCGGAAACAGTCAGCCGGTCAATCAAAAGAAAAAGACCGGTTTCGCCGGTGGAATGATTGATTAATTCCGGCAAAGATTTATCATTGAGAATTTCATCAATGCGCCGGACGGTATCATTGATTTCAACGCGAGTAAAACCTTCCTTCAAAAAAATCTCCAATTGTTCCTTCAAGCTGCGGTCGCGGCGGGTATGGACTTTAGTCAGCAACGCAAATTTTGTTCCTTCGGGATGGTTCAGCATTTCATCCACTACATCGCTGACGTTGTGTTTCCTGACCTCTTCTCCTGAAACGGGCGAAATGGTTTTGCCGATGCGGGCGAAAAGCATGCGGAGGTAATCGTATATCTCGGTCGATGTTCCCACAGTCGAACGCGGATTGCGCGTATTCACTTTCTGTTCGATGGCGATAGCAGGCGGAATCCCTTTGATGTAGTCTGTTTCAGGCTTGCTCATCCGTCCCAGAAACTGGCGTGCGTAGGAAGAAAGACTTTCCACATAACGCCTTTGTCCTTCGGCGTATAAAGTGTCGAAAGCTAAGGAAGATTTTCCGGAGCCTGACAAACCGGTGATAACGATGAATTGGTTGCGGGGAATTTCTACGTCAATGTTTTTGAGGTTGTTAACCCTTGCGCCTTTGATAATTATATGGGATTCTAATGCCATTCCTAAATTAGATAAACTGCAAAAGTACAAAAATATAGGAAATAAAAAACGCTCAATGCTATAAAAAAGTTGATTAATTGTTTGATAGTATTAAAATACTTTGTATATTTGTAACAGATTCTGAAAGAAATTTAGCTGTGCTACGGTACGGCGTTAGCAGGGGGAGACAAGTCTCTCCCTACTGTTTTTAATAAAGAGCAACCTTATTTTTCGGTTCATTATTATTGATTTAATTCCCTGCTAATAAGTGATTTAATTTTATCTTCCGGAAAAATAGTCTTATATTCGGCAACCCCAATAGGTTTGTGAAAATCTCGCAAAGCAATTTCTACTTCAATATGGTCTTTCTCGGCACAGAGAATAATACCAATTGATGGATTTTCGTCGAGCAGTCTCATTTGGTCGTCCAATAGTCCTAAATAATGATTCATTTTTCCTACAAATTCAGGCTCAAATGCACCTATTTTCAAATCAATAGCAATTAAAGATTTAATTTTTCGGTTGAAAAACAATAAATCTACAAAATATTCTTTTGTATTGAGTGTCAAACGGTACTGATTCCCGATAAACGAAAATCCGTCGCCCAATTCAAGTAGGAATAGTTTGATTTTCTCAACCAAACGTCGTTCTAATTCTCGTTCTTTGATTTGGTGTTTAATACCTAAAAAACCTAAATCGTAGGTGCTTTTCAGCATTTCATCAGCTTGTTCTTGCAAATGTTCGGGCAATGTAGTTTCAAAATTATGAAGTTTTGGCAATTCTTTGGTATTGCAGTAGGTGTCGGATTTAATAAAATTAAATAATAGATTTCGAGTCCAACCCATTTTTACCGCTGCTTCTGCATAATAAAGCGCTTCTTGACGGTCTTTTATTTTGCTTAATATAAGCCTGTTGTGTCCCCAAGGTAAAACTGCCACAGATTGTGGCAGAATGTTATTTTCTGAAACTGCCACAGATTGCGGCAGAATTTGGTCATCGTCAGTATAAAATTCGTATAAACGCTTCATATCCCATAAACTGCGTGGCGAAAAACCTTCTGTATCTGGAAATTCACTTTTTAAATCAACCGAAAGTTGCTCCACAACTTTTCCTCCATAGCCTTTTTCTAATTTTTCAATAGATAAACGCTTCCCGATATTCCAATAAAGTTGTGTTATGGTCGCACTTAACCTATTTGCAACAATAACACGAGTCATTTTTACTTCCGCAATTATCCCATGAAGCATTTTGTTGTATTTAGTTGTAGATATACCTTTCTCCATTACTGTTTTATTTTAAACTTGTAACTGCAAATTTACTGTTTTTTTACAATAGTTTAATAATGATTTGTCACAAATAAATAACTGCAAGGTAATTCGCCTGAAAACTCCATTATAACGCTTTCATTTCTAATATAATAAGTCATTGGAAAATTATTTGTTAAGCGCAACAATTCTTTTGAATAATTCTTAATGGTAAAATTCGGTTTGAAAATTTTTCAAAAGTAACAATTTATTTGAAATAAAATTATCAACCACTATTTTTATCTTTTTTCAAAAAAACCTCAAAAATATTTTGCAATTAAAAAACTTATTGTAACTTTGCAGCACAAAGTACTTTTAATACATGCTAAAAATGAACAAACAAACGGAAGACATCAAAGCAATAAGGGAAATGATGGAGAAATCATCCAAATTTCTTTCATTAAGCGGATTATCGGGAATATTAGCCGGCGTAACCGCCATCTTAGGCGCAGCTTTCGCCTATTTTTATATCCTGCCTGACCTCTTGCTAACAGACTATGACAACAAAGGGGAAATCTTTATATTACTGGCGGATGCACTTATTACGCTATTTATTTCCATTGCTTTTGTGTTTTATTTTTCATACAAAAAAGCCAAAAAGAACAAACAAAAGTTTTTTTCAAAAATAACGTTGAGAACGCTTTATAATTTCGCTATTCCGCTATTGTGCGGCGGCGTTTTTTGTCTTGTACATTTGCTTCGGGGCAATATAGAAATTGCAATGTCAGCCACTTTGATTTTTTATGGTTTGGCGCTGGTTAACGTTTCAAAATTT
>WQYU01000191.1 GCA_009781075.1 Paludibacter sp.
GGCGCAATCCGCGTCGCTCCTGCTGTGGCGGGCAAATGAAATCATGCGCTTACGCTACATTTATTGCTGTTAACAGGGGTTTTTTAATTGATACATGGTTGAATTTATAGAAGAAAAGTACAATATTTTGATAATTTTCTATGCTTATCATAAATTATTATGCTGTCTTTTTTGAATATGATTTGTATTTCAGCGAATTATAACTACTGTGAACTTCTTCCGGCGTTCTTAATCCCAAACTCCAATGTACCCGTTCGTTGTTGTAAATACGGACTGCCTGACTTACTGATTTTTTGAGTATTTGTAAATCTGCCGCTTGTTTATTTAGTCCGTATTCATACTTTAATGTTTCGTTGACACGCTCTGCAACGGCATTTTCGTATGGGTCATGCGTGTAGAAAATCCTGCGGCTCGGCAATGGTATATGACTGAGGCAGCCGAGCAGATGTGGGCGGTGCGCACACTCGACCGCAATATCAGCACGCAATATTATTAGCGTATGCTATTATCGCAACTAAAAGAGCCGGTAATAAAAGAAATGCAGGAAAAAACGGCTGATTTTCAGCGAGATAAACTTGCTTTTATTAAAAATCCGACCGTTATGGAATTTTTGGGACTGCCTGCGAACAGCGGTTATGTGGAAAAAGATATTGAGAAGGCAATCATCAATCATTTACAGCAGTTTTTGATAGAACTTGGCAAGGGGTTTGCCTTTATTGGGCGGCAGCAACTCATTCGCACAGAGGCGGAGGATTATTTTATTGACCTCGTTTTTTACAATTATATTTTAAAATGTTTTGTGCTTATTGACTTGAAAATGGGCAAAATAACGCATCAGGATGTTGGGCAGATGGATATGTATAGTTGAAAAATTTTTACCAAACGAACAAAAAAACTTTTGAAAACGGGTAATTGTTATGTTAAAATCCTCCCTCCGTTATCCCTGCGACAAAAGCCGTACCTTGAAATCATCGCAAAATTGCTCTCTATTTTTGGGGCGGCGGTTCGGTGTTTGTGTATGTGAAACAGCGGTAACGTTTCGTAATTCGTAATTTTTAATTCGTAATTCGTAATTCGTAACCGCTGAATATCAGAGATTAAAAAAACTTGTTTTTAATTTGCATCACTATTTCTTTCGGCATCCATTCCCAAAATATGATAAAGTTCGTCAGGGTTGCTGTGTTCAACAAATTTGTCGGGAATGCCTGTTTGCAGAATGTTTGTTATGATATTTATTTTTTCAAAAACGTGCAGATTTATTTTTTTATTTAGGGAAAAATGTGTAATTTTGCACTCTGAAAATTGGAAAAAATGTGCAAAAATATGAAAAGAGATATTTTATTAAAATTAGAAAATTGGAAAAATTCGTCTGAACGCAAACCGTTAATCCTTACAGGTGCAAGGCAAACAGGTAAAACTTGGGCAGTTAAGGAATTTGGCAAAACGAAATTCAAAAACACAGCATATATTATGTTTGAAAAAAACGAAAATATGCGTAAATTGTTTGACGGCTCGCTATTGCCAAAAGATTTATTGCCGTTTTTGCAAGCCGAAAGTGGCGAGACGATTACGGCGGAAACGCTACTCATTTTCGATGAAGTGCAAGCCGTTCCAAATGCCATCACTTCGCTAAAGTTTTTTCAAGAACAAATGCCCGAAATTTTTCTTATCGCTTCCGGCTCTGCTCTTGGCATTGCGATGCACAGCAATTCGTCGTTTCCGGTGGGAAAAGTGGATAGATTACAGTTATATCCGATGTCGTTTTCGGAATTTTTGCAAGCAATGGGCGAAAAACATCTTGCCGAACTTTTACAAACAGAAACACCCGAAAAACTTAGCGTTTTTCACGAAAAATTAGACCGCTATTTGAAGCAGTATTTTTTTGTTGGAGGAATGCCGGAAGTTGTTTTGGAATACACTACAAATCAAAATTTTGATAACGTCCGTAAAATCCAAAAGAAAATTTTAAAAGATTATGATGCAGATTTTGCAAAATATGCGACTCCGCTTTTAGCAACAAAAATTCGTATGCTTTGGAACTCCATACCACAACAAATTGCTAAAGAAAACAAAAAGTTTGTTTACGGTGCGGTCAAATCGGGTGCGAGAGCAAGAGATTTTGAAACCACCATTCAGTGGCTTTTAGATTCATCAATGATTCATAAAATAAACAGGGTTTCAACGCCAAAATCGCCACTGAAATTTTATGAAGATTTTGATGCGTTTAAACTTTTTATCAGCGATGTAGGGCTTCTGGGGGCAATTGTCAATACTTTACCCAAACAAATTGTAGAAGACGACAGCATTTACACCGAATATAACGGAGCGATGGGCGAGCAGTTTGTTTGTCAGGAACTTATTGCCAACGAATTGCCAACGTTGTTTTATTGGTCAAGAGAAGATTCCAAACAGGAAATAGATTTTATGACTGAAAATGAACAAGGCGTTGTGCCGATTGAAGTAAAATCAAGCACAAATCTTACCGCCAATTCTTTCAAAGAATTTATGAAAAATAATCATTCGCAACTTGGCATAAAAATTTCGGCATTGGCGTACAAAGAAAACGAAAAAGTAATCAATTTGCCGCTTCACAATACTCTGAAAATTCAATCGATTTTAACCAATAAAAGCGGCGTATAAATCAGCATTGCTCACAATAAAAATAATGTGTAAATTTGCACTTTGTAAAAAATAAAACAAAAATGGCAAAAACAATGAAACCCGCACAGACATTAGAAGAAAAGTTAAAAATTGATTTTTGCTTGAAATACCTCAAAGATTTTCAAGAAACAAATCTTTTTGAACAGCATACAATCGATCTTTCGGAAGGATTTGATTTAATTCTCAAGGATACCGCTTTTGAATTTA
>WQYU01000192.1 GCA_009781075.1 Paludibacter sp.
CCACCGGAATGACTTTGGGCGTAGCGCTGCCGCAATCCCAATCAACGCCGTTCACGGCAATGCTGATCGCGTCGCCCGCGCTTTCGTTGGTAGGACTTCCCTGACCCGATAGAATCACTTGCTGAGGTCCCGTTGAAAGGAAAGTTCCGGTAGCGTAAAAACCGTAACCATTGGTAGTAGTAGCCGAAAGCGTGTATGCGCCGGCTTTCGTAACATCCACGGTCATAGTCATATAATTGGAAGAGTTCAAATTTCCGCCTTGCATATAAGCGCCGTAAACATCAATCTTATCGCTGTCGCAGTCAACCGTAAACACCGATTTAGCCACTCCTCCACAAAGACTGTTCCATTGATCATTGTCTTTATCGTATGAATTAAGACAGCCTTCGGTGGTATTAAAAATTAATAAACCATTCGCGGGGTTGTTAATATTGTCCCGTTCCGTTTCGCTCATACGGGGAATCAACATTCCCAACTCCGACGATTTCACGTCCAAAGCGGCAGATTTATCAGGAACCATCGTTCCAATGCCTACTTGACAAAAAACCGGATTCGTAAATAGAGCTGTTAATACTAAAATGAAAAGTACTTCAATTTTTTTCATTGTTTTCATAATTATTTAAGTAAAATTAATGTATAAAATTTTTTATTGTCTGAATAATCCACATTCAACATGATTTTGTGTAAAATATTGACAAATGTATGTCAAAATAAAAAAATGTCCAAATTTTGTCTGTACGCTTGTAAATGTTTCAATAAAATGTACAGTATATTGTGAAAAATATACTAAAAATGATTTTTGTATAATCGACTGCACATAATTGATTTACAAAAAGGAAAGCAGATAAAATAATACGGATTCAACAATTAGTATATATGTATAGTCTTACAAAGTTATAATTAAGGGTTATTGTTTGTATTTTGCTGGGATGCATAATCCGAAGGCGTCATACCTGTAATGAGTTTGAATGCAACGTTGAAAGTCGAACGGTATTTGTAGCCGGCTTCAGTGTAAATATAATCGATTGTGTATTTTTTCATGGCTCCGTTGTCGAGCATAGATTTTACATAATCTATTCTGAATTTGTTGATTATCGTATGAAAATCGCCGCCGCCGCCGGCGGTTATCGCTTTTGAAACATAAGTTACATTGGAATTGAGCGCCTTTGCAAGCTCCCGGGCATTGAAATCGGGATTTTTGAAAGGTTTATTTTTTTCAAAATATTCAACAATATTGGAATATAAGGCTTTATCCCTTTCTAAATTATCTGCGTCTTCAGCGTCTGTTTGTAATTTTTTTGCCCGTATCGATTCTTCAATACTGGTTTTTCTCGCATATACGATTGCGAAAAATGAAGTCAGCAGAACGGTTGAAGCAACAGTCATAATATTTGCAATATGAATCATCAACGACTCTAATTCTTTGTATGGAAATAAGGAAGAACTAAAAAAAAACACGGAAATTACTACGGATGCAGTTATAAAAATCCATAATCCCAATTTACGTAAATTGAAAACGACTGCTCCGATTAAGATAAGCAAGTACCAGGAAAACACGACGGGATCTCCTACGTTCCAATAGATACAAGCAAGCGGGTATATAGCTATTAAGATGTAGGACAGGTACATCATGATTAGCGACTCAATGGATATATTTTTAAAGCATACAATTCCAAACAGCCATATAACATGCTGCATAGTGTACATATAAAGAAAATATTTAATGGGATCAACATCGTTTATGGTATATAAAACAGCGAATCCTGTAAATATGATCAAAACGATGATGAGGAAAATGATAGACATTTTTCGTAAAAACAAATTGATAGCGTTATCAATGTCATTTTCTGCTTGAATAATTTTCATGAATAGATTTATTTATGCTATATGAATAATATTTTGTTTTATTTTGCAAAGATATACAATTTATTTGACAATTGCGGGTTATTTTTTTATTTTAAATACAAAAAACATTACAAAAATTTGCATGTTTGTGTATTTGCTCTTGTATGTCCTGATTATCAGCGAAATGTGAATAGGTATGTATTTATTGGATTTGGGATAGGGTTAGAAAATTATTTATGATTACGCCGGAAGGCGTATAACGTTGATAACCCCGTGCAAGCGGAGCGCAGCTCGGGGTCCTTGCTCGGCGTAGCCGAAGGCTACGCCGAGCATGGGGTTGTGAGGGCGGAGTTGTGTCCATAGACCCCGAGCTGCGCTCCGCTTGCACGGGGTTATCAATGTGTAAGACCTACGGTCTTGCTTTTGAAATATCCCCATTTGAACATGATTTTAATCTGTTAAAGCAGAAATAAGAAAAAATATTTTTTGCACTAAATTTGTATTATATCAAAATAAAAAATAGCACCTCAAACTTTTTCTTAACCAAAATGGACGCATTTCCATAAGCAAGACCGTAGGTCTTACACATTGATAACCCCGTGCAAGCGAAGCGTAGCTCGGGGTAGAAAATGCTACGTCCGCTAACAGAACTACGTAGTAGTTCAACTTCTATTTGTTCAACAAAAAATGATATTTCCTCCAATATTTAGAATGTTTATTCGTTTATAATACATATAATTTTAACTTTTTGAAAAAATTTTATTATGTCAGCCTATCGTCAAATATTGTATCATATTGTTTTTCGCACAAAAAGAAGTGAAAAAACTATTAATCAAGAACATTCAACTGATTTAAAAAAGTACATTTGGGGTATTATCAAAAATAAGAAATGTGTATTGTTCCGTATCAACTGTATGGAAGAGCATATTCATATTCTTTCCGATTTACATCCTTCGGTTGCTTTGGCAGATTACATTCGGGATATAAAAGTAGCTTCCACAAAATGGATGAAACAATCC
>WQYU01000193.1 GCA_009781075.1 Paludibacter sp.
GTCGCCGTTTATGCGGGGTATTTTGAATTCGATGACTAAAAGCGTTATGGCAATAGCAAAAACCGCATCGCTAAAAAATGCCAGCCTTTCCACTTGAAAATCCTGTTTCGGATGTTTTTCAATCTTGTTGTTCAATTCTTCAGGGTCTTTAATTATTTTTGTTTCCATATTTATATTTTTTAACTGTTAAAAGCCGTAAAGTGATACGAAAAACTCTTTTATTTGTATTTCACTCTTTTCGTCAAAATTTCCAGTTTTTTTCATTGAAGTAATAATTTCAATTATTTTATTGTTAATAATTTCTAACGCTGTTATATCAGGCATGATAAAAGGTATTTTCTTGATATAATTTGCAGGATTATTGGCAGATGGATTTATTGTTCTTATTAATTGATTGCAAGTAGGAGAGTTGAAAAAAGCCAATAAATAATAGGTCAATTTTTCGTCTTTTGGAAAAACGCCAACGATAGATTGGTCAAATAATTTATTTTCAATAAGTGATGCTGTAATACTGCTACTACTTATCATGGGTATGCCAATTCCAAATTTGAAATAGAATTGTGGATTTTGAAACCTTGCTTTTTTATCTGTTTTGTAGCGCTTCACAGCTTCTTTACTCCAATTCATAAACCAACTTTCCGGCTTTAGATATTTCGTATTTCCACCTTTTACAACAGGTATAAAGTGTTTATCTCCATTGATGCCATCCAAAATATCAGGATTGTTTTTATAGTCTCTGTTTATTCTATTGACATCTACTAACTCATAATTTTTCCCGTTTTTCAAATCAAGACTGATTACTTGCAGAAATTTTTTGTCATCACCTGAATAAAACCCTGTAACACAATTGGCAATATCTCCAATTTTTAATTTTGTATTATTAATTGTTTCTATAATTTTAGAATTATTGGCAATAAAAAAAGCATGGTCAGGATTTTTATAAATCTCATTTTGTAAAAATGATAATATTTTTAATTTTTCAAATTTCACATTGGACAATTGCTCTACGTTGGAAAATCCGCTGACGACTTTGAACGCATTATCCAAACACTCTTTTTTATTATTGCACTTCTGAAGTGTAATAATTGACAGGTTGGCATATCCAAAATTTACGCCGGGAAAAAATGAAGACGGGAATAATGCTAATTCTATGATTTTAGTTTTTGTCAAAATATGCTTCCTGATAATCTTGTGTGTATGAAGATTTAAAAAAGTATCGGGAATAATGAATGACAGGATTCCGCCGTCTTTCAAGATTTCGATGCATCTATAGAGAAATAACGTATAGGTTTCTTTTGCATAAATATCCGGAAACAATTTTTTTATTTTATTTCTTTTTTCGTAATCCTGCCAAGCGCCATAAGGCGGATTGGCAATGATTTTGTCATAGATGCCACCATAGTGAGAATGAAAAATCAAGTCGCTATCAAGAAGCGTATCACTTTGGCGAATATGAGTAGAAGAGTAATGACTGAATTTATTTTGCAGGATATTGAATGCCCTATCATTTAATTCACAAACATCAATATTTGCATTTCTATTTCTATCTAATATTGCCTCGACGAAAACGCCATCTCCTCCACAAGGTTCAAATATTCTATCTTTTTGTTTCAACGATAGTTTCTCAATCATATAGTCAACTATTGGGATAGACTTTGTATAAAATGCTTGATATTTACGCGCTTCCTGTGTCATTACCAAATCAGATATTGAGTAAGATTATTGTCTTTGAGATACTGAATGGTTTCAGTTTTAAAATCATTTTCCCATTTAATGTTAGTTGCAATCCAGTTTTTAATGTCAAAACCTGAATATTCTTTCATCTTTTCATAAGCTTCATTCCCACTGTATGCATTCCAAATGCCGGAATTTTTTAATGTTTGAAAGTAATGGTTATTATCGGCAGATCGAACAAAAATCATACAGTTATAGTTTTCTTCGAGATTTTGATAAATACTCGCGACAAGCAACAAGCGATTTGTATTTCCTTTTTCATTAGAACCGAAACCGCTTTTAAAATCAACAACAAACTTTTGATTGTCCGAAATAAAGTGCAAATCTAATTCGAGTTTGATTTCACCCGAAGTTACGAGCCCCCAAACTTTATTGTAATATTTTTTGAGTTGTGTTTTTTCATTCGCCGATATTTTGAGTTTATCAATATATATTTCTATTTCGGTAGATAGTTTTTGTTTTACTTCTGAAAATAATGGAGGAATAAATAAAGATACGTTTTTTATTGGGTATGAAAAACAAAGCTTACAGAAAGGCTCCCACAGTTCTCCAATCCTTCGCGAAAAAGTCATGTATTCATACGCCCAAACGTCGTTTCTTGCTTCCAACATTACGATGTAGTTTGCGTATGTTATCATTAAAATACATTCTAATTTTTCTTTGTTTGTCCAATTTTCCATTTCAGCTTTTTGCAGTAGAGCGGCTATCAAATTATCTTTTGTCTCAATCAGCGACTTATTAATTGCAGAAGCCTGTTCCTTGAATTGTATATTGCCGTATGTGAGTTTGATTTCGCTTAGAAATTCTTCAGCTCTGTTGCGAAAATAATTCAGTAAATCCGCTTTTTTGTTACTTAATGACTTATCTATATTCATTTTGTTCTTTTAAAGTATTTAACTTTTTTCTGCTATTTCTTACTATTCCAACCCTTCGCAAAAATACAAAATATTTATATTGTATTCATATTTTATCCGAAAAATTATTCTTTAGAGTCGTCAAACAATACATCTTTGTGTACTTTGCGATTAAACTTTGCGCACTTTGCGGTAATATGTATTTTACCGCAAAGAACGCAAAGAATTTCGCAAGGAACGCTATTCATAAAAGGAACGTTTATTTATTGACA
>WQYU01000194.1 GCA_009781075.1 Paludibacter sp.
ATTGTATATATTTAATTATCAACAATATAAAAATCAGCGCTTATCCGCGTTTTCTGCGTCATCCGCGTTCAAAAATCCTTTTGAGACAGCCTCTGGTGTTGCGTAGAGATGTCATTTGCTACCGAGCGATATTCCCTAACGGGAATGGAGAGAGATGATATAATATTGATATGAAATATTTTATGGCTTAACCTGACGGCTATAGCGATAGCATTATTTGCCGGATGTGAGGAAATTAAAAGCCGGCAATATACAATAGTTATTTATTTAACTATATTTAACAAAAATAATCAGTGAAAAAGCGACTTTGTGTTATTGTTTATTCAATTTTTTTATGGTAATTTTGTACGACAAATGTCTATTGATTTATTATGAAAATTCTTTGCTTCAAAATTCCACGCGACGGTATCGAGTCGCCGCTTCCGCAATGGATAAGCGGAGGCGGAAAAATGTGAATTTGTGTTTTTGAATATCAATACAAAAAACTATTAAAAAATAATGGAGCATGAAAATATTTAAAATTCTTTTATTTATGGTGTTTTGTGCTTTGACATATAGCGCTTGCCAAAGCGATGAAAACGAAAAGTTTGGTTCCAAATGGAAATTGGAATGTATTGTTGACTCTACAACCGGCAAACAAACCGTGCTTGAGCCGACAAATTGCAAGGAATGTTATACCCTTTTTGTAGATACAAACTACATAGCTACCGCTCGAGCTATTAAAAGTACATTTACGTTGGATTTGTTAAATTTGGATCCACACGCATTTTTTGAAGATATACCTGTTTTAGAAAAGTATAATGGAATAAATTATAATATTAATCCTTTTAGAAAAAGAGTTATTGCAGCATCGGATTATTCTATAACCTCTAAACAGTTAATATTATATCATTTAGGAGGAGAATATTTATTATTTAAACCTTATTAAAGTTATTAAATTATGAAGAAGACAATTTTTTTGACAATGATGGCGCTTTTTTCCTGCTATACTCTATATGGGCAGATAAGCACCAATGAAGACCCTGTAAGTTTCAGGAGAAATATTCCTGTTCTAATACGAAGCGAAAAGACGCAGAAAATTATGCCTTCGCTTGATATGAAAAAAATAGAACAGGAAGATATACAAGACGAAGCAAACGGAATGCCACCGCGCTTTGGTTACCGGCAAGCGGTGAATTACAATTTGGATAATTCGGGCGATTGGACAATTTTAGATGGCGGAGATAGAATATGGCGCTTAACCATATCTTGTCCGGGAGCGCTATCTATCAATCTTTTATACGATAAGTTCTATATACCCGATGGTGCTAAATTTTTTGTTTACAGCAATGATCGCAAGCATAGTATAGGCGCTATTACCTCTGTTAATAACGAGGGAGATGAAAAGAATCCTCAAGGATTTGCTACAGGCTTAGTATATGGCGACCAGATTACTTTAGAATACTATGTACCGAAAGAAGTGGAGGATGTGGGCGTTATTTCTATTGCTTATGTAGTGCATGGTTACCGATATATTCTTTTAACGTATGATGAAAATTCAGGCGGTTATGGACTATCCACTACCTGCAATATCAATATCAATTGCAGCCAGGGGCAAGACTGGCAATATGAAAAAAATGCGGTAGCAATGATTCTCATAAACGGGGAAAGATTATGTACCGGATCTTTGGTAAATACGACAGCATACGACAACCGGCCCTTATTTTTGACTGCAAATCATTGTTTATTAAATGGAAGCGATGCAATAACCGCACCGAATTTAAATTATTGGTCATTCTATTGGCAATACGAATCGCCCGGATGTACCAATGCATCACCGGCAAAAACCTATTCGACATCCGGTGCAATGGTTATAGCAAATAATTCCGTTTCTGATTTTGCTCTACTCCAATTGACGGAAAATCCATGGAATATATCCGGAGTTACCACTTATTATCTTGGTTGGGATATGTCGGGCAATGCAGGAACAAGCTGGGTTGGAATACACCATCCTAATGGTGATATAAAAAAAATCAGTGAAGCTAACCAAATATATAATTATCTCAGTCAAATCAATTGGAAAGATGGTTCAATAAGCCTTTCTAATACGCACTGGAGAGCTATTTTTATTAGTGGATTTTTAGAAGACGGTTCTTCAGGGTCGCCATTAATTAATAATAGTCATAAAGTTATAGGACAACTGCATGGTGGACTTGATGCAAAATGTGATACAACTTATGATAAATATTACGGCAGATTTGATGTTTCATGGACAGGCAGCGGAGCGGCAGATAGCCGGAGACGACTAAGTGTCTGGCTCGACCCTGCCGGTATAATTGGACCAGGTTTCACATCGATTGATGGTTTATGCAACCTGAATCTTTCTCCCACCATTTCAGGACCTACACTTATTTGTTCCGGATCATCCTACACTTTTAATGTGGCCGGCGCTCCCACAGGAATTACCTGGGAGAAAAGTTCAAATCTTACGCTAACAGGTTCAGGTAATTCAGTTTCAGTATCCGCTGCAAGTGCTTATGCCGGAACAGGCTGGGTAGGCATTAAACTCAACAATACAGGATTAACACGAAAAAATGTTTGGGTAGGCGCACCAACTATCTCATCCATCGAAGGGCCGTCGTCGCCAACAAGTAATAAAACTACCCGCTACACGGCCAAATACAATACTCTTTCGGCTCCAAAGAGTTTTGAATGGGTATTGAACCCCATGAGTAGCGGATGCTTTATTTATAATTATGGCGAAAATGCGGATGTCAGTGTGGTAGCAGGCAATTACCAGTTGCTTTGCCGTGCAACCAACACTTGCGGTACGGGGAACTATTACGGTATCAGCATAAGTACGGCGAGA
>WQYU01000195.1 GCA_009781075.1 Paludibacter sp.
AAAATCAAAATTCTTTTTTTCATTGATATAAAAATATGCTACGGAACAAAGGTAGAAAAAAGATAGAAAAAATCAAAATGAATTTTGATAATATTAATAACGTAATAAATAAACAAAAATTTATTGTATTTTTACGCATATTTATGGCGTTAGAGGCAATGCGTGAGCAGCGCAGCACTCTGACAGTGAAGAAGAAAAAATAAATATTTCGTTATTAAGTCGAAAAGAAATAGTACCTTTGCAAAGAAAAATGTATGTAAAATTTAAAAGATGTATGCTTTGTACGTTGCGAACAAGTGAAGCAAATATAAATCAACCGATAACAATTCTTCTTACCAAAGAAGCAGTACAAGATATTAATATTTACGAAATGAAAGGAGTAAAATTATTATGGCTTACAGAACAAAAACTTACATTGCCGCAGATTGGGACGGCGACAAAGATGCAGTAAACCAACTCTACAAATGGAAAAACAGCAACTATTGGAGTTTGGATTTTCACGATGCTCACGATTTAACACAAGCACGAGACAGC
The DNA here is from genome assembly GCA_009781075.1 of Paludibacter sp. GTDB lineage: Bacteria > Bacteroidota > Bacteroidia > Bacteroidales > Paludibacteraceae > WRGS01. The sequence goes on from WQYU01000195.1 coordinate 535, forward strand.
AGTTTAAATTGCAGTATAAAACGTTCCCTTTTAGGTCAATAAATCAATCGTAAAAACTATCAGAATAATGTCAAACAAATACACGGAACTTTTTCTTGCTCCAATCCAAAAATGTAGGGAATATAAACCAAAATTCGGCGAAAGTCAAAATGCTGACGGCGTTTCGCTCGAAGGATTTTTAGAACTTTACGGTAACGACCCATTTTATTCGTGGATTGGACTTGACAGTGGCTTGATGTATGCTGCGCACAAAGCAGCCGGCGGAATGACTTCTATTTATCGCCAAATTGGAATTGGTTGCGAGCATTTGTTTCGTGAAATAATTATTGATACGACCCATTATAAAGACCGAGATTTCGCTTTGTGGAGTTACGAAACTAAAACGCAAAGCGGTAAGACAAAAACACTTACATTAGACGGTCGTTTGGAATTAGGTGAAATTCAAAATATCGAACTGAAAAATCGTTTACAAAAATGGATAAATGCTTATTGTAAAGAATTGTCAGTTACGCAAATTCCAAAAAATGGTGTTGTTTTTGAAGTTCGTCAAGGATACAAAAGCAAGGATAGCAAACGGCAAAATGCAGATATTGACAATGCTACTGTTGCATATTCAAACGGTTATCTACCTGTTTTTGCCATATTTTCTTCACAAATTGACTCCGATATTGTGTTGCGTTACCGCAATAATCGTTGTGGTATAATCACAGGTATAAGTTCCAATAACTCACAAACTTCGCTTTTTGCATTTTGCAAAGAAATTTTAGGCTACGACCTTACTAATTTTTTCAAAGATAATTCCGAAAAGATTAAACAGGAAATAAACTCCGTACTCAAAACACTATTAGATGCAAACTGAACTTTTTGATATAGAGCGACGTAGTGATTATACATTCAAGTATAACGCAAATTTTGGGCGACACGGTTGGTTGCGGCTCACACCTGCGTATTCCGTGAAATTAGTAAGGGAAATTATTGCTGAAGATTGCAAGAAAGGTGATAAAATTCTCGACCCATTTTCAGGGACAGCCACAACAGGTTTAGTTGCTTCCGAAATGGGCTTTTCCTCGGTGCTTTACGAAATCAATCCTTTTTTGATTTGGTTGGGAAATATCAAATGCCAAAATTTTTCTATTAGCGAATTGGTTTTATTACAACAACAATTTGATAGATGTTTGGAAATAGTAGAGGTATCAAATGATAATTGGTTTCCGCCAATTCATAATATTGAGCGTTGGTGGCACGTTGATACATTGTGTGTGTTGGCAAGTATCAGGCAACGACTTGTCGAAACTTTTGGCGAACCTAATGGAAATCATTATCACAATCTTGTTTGGGTGGCATTTTCGCGACTGATTATTGAAACCTCGTCAGCAGCATTTAACCATATTTCAATGTCCTTTAAGGAAAATGCAACGCTATATGGTTTTTCGCATATAATATTGTTGTTAAAAACGATTTTTTCTCATATTATCAGTTCAGCAAAGGTACAATTAGCAGGCAATTCAGAAGTTGTGCAGCAAAATTCTAAAGATTTGACTTTTGAAAAAGAAAGCGTTTTTGATACAGTAATTACTTCACCGCCTTACCCCAACAGAATAAGTTATATTCGCGAATTGAGACCATATATGTATTGGGTTAAATTTTTAAAAAATGGCAGTGACGCAGGTCAGTTGGATTGGGAAGCGATAGGTGGAACTTGGGGTACGGCAACAAGTAATCTAAAGAAATGGCAACCTGTCAATACAAATTTACCTGAACAACTTTATGAAGTTTGCGAAAAAATAAAAGCAAGCGAAGATAAGAATTCGGAAATAATGAGTTTGTATGTTCATAAATATTTTGACGATATGTATTCGCATTTTGCAACTTTGCGTAAATCACTGAAATACAATGCAAAAATTAATTATATAGTTGGAAATTCTTCTTTTTATGGTAATTTTGTAGATACTGAAAAAATTCTTTCGGAAAGTATGAACAAAATTGGTTACAAAAGAATTCAAATACAAAATATTCGCCGTCGAAACACAAAAAAAGGGTTGTATGAATTTAATGTGAGAGCAGTTTGGGACTGAAAAATTGCGAAAAATATAATGCACTGCCTCTAATAACTAAGTTTTCGTTGCGTGCGTAGCACGAACAATGAAAACGAAGTTGAACGAAACCGGTCAACATTTTGGACACCTTAATTTATTATGGGGATTGCGATAAAAAAAGACACTTTTATACGTTTTTTAAGGTTTTGATTAAGTTCAGTAACTTGTGCAGCGCATTTGACAAGAAAGACACCGAAAGAATTAAAATGTTAACG
>WQYU01000196.1 GCA_009781075.1 Paludibacter sp.
AAAGACAGCATAATAATTTATGATAAGCATAGAAAATTATCAAAATATTGTATCTTTGTCCCTGTCAGATGAAGCGGACACAGGCTCCGGTGGCGACCGCCCTGCAAGGAATAGTCTGACCGACTGGAATAGAAAAGGAGGACAAAATATCCTCCTCCCATTTTCCCTATTCCCTATTCCAGTCGATTATGCCTAAAAAACGCATTGTTTCGATAGAAACAAAAGTGAATATATGACAATTATTAACACGAAAAAAGGTCAACCTATTTTGGGACAAGACAAAAAGTTACAAAGTATTGAATTCAAAAATTTTTTTATGTAAAATTTTGCAGTTAAAAAAAAAAACAGTACTTTTGCAGTCCGAAAAATTTTGGTATAAAAGTTAGATAAAATAGAGATAAAAGATGTCAAAAATTTGTCAAATAACAGGAAAAACGGCAATGGTGGGCAATAATGTATCACATTCAAAACGCCGTACAAAAAGAACTTTTGATGTGAATTTATTCACAAAAAAATTCTATTGGGTTGAGCAGGATATGTGGATTAACCTCAAACTTTCTGCAGCAGGTCTCCGTACAATCAATAAAAAAGGCTTAGATGCAGCCATTAAGAAGGCGGCTGAAAAGGGTTATTTATTTTCTTAAAATTAAAAAAATGGCAAAGAAAACAAAAGAAGCACGTATTCAGGTAATAATGGAATGTACCGAGCATAAAGAAAGTGGAATGCCCGGCACATCGCGTTACGTTACAACAAAAAACAGGAAAAATACTCCTGAGCGGTTGGAATTGAAAAAATACAATCCGATTTTAAAAAGAGTTACAGTTCATAAAGAAATAAAATAATAAGAATTAAATTATGGCAAAGAAAGCGGTTGCATCGTTGCAGAAGGGCGAAGGACGTACATACGCAAAAGTGATTAAAATGGTGAAATCACCGACAAAATCTTCGTATTCTTTTCAGGAAGAGATGGTGCATGTGGAAAACCTGAAAGATTATTTGGCAAAATAATTTATTTTGTTTAATAATCTAAAATTTAAACGCTCATTTTGAAAAAAATGGGCTTTTTTGTTGATTGTAAATTTTTTTTAAAAATAGATTAATATTTGTAACTTTGTGATTCAAAATTCTTAATTTTGAATTTGAAAAATTATCTTAATTCATAATAGTATTTATAAAAAAAAATAATATGGCATTATTAAATATTTTTAACAAACAAAAGAAAGAAACGCTTGATGCGGGTCTAAATAAAACAAAAGAAAGTGTGTTCTCAAAAATTTCGCGCGCAGTTGCAGGAAAATCAAAAGTAGACGAGCAAGTGCTTGATAATCTGGAAGAAGTGTTAATCACTTCAGATGTTGGCGTGGAAACAACTTTACGCATTATAGAGAGAATAGAGAAACGTGTTGAGCGTGATAAATATTTGAATACAAATGAATTAAATACGATTTTAAAAGAAGAAATCATCTCTTTGCTTGCAGAAAACGATTTCGATAATGTGACTAATTTTTCAGATAATTTGACGACAAAACCATACGTAATAATGGTTGTGGGGGTGAATGGGGTTGGAAAAACAACTACTATCGGCAAACTTGCAGCACAATATGTAAAATCGGGGAAGAAAGTATATCTTGGGGCGGCAGATACTTTTCGTGCAGCGGCAGTTGACCAACTTGTAATTTGGGGTGAACGCAGCGGTACAACTGTTATTAAGCAAAAAATGGGTTCTGACCCTGCTTCTGTGGCTTATGATACTGTTTCGTCAGCAAAAGCAAATAACGCTGATGTCATAATTATTGATACAGCAGGACGACTGCATACCAAAGTAAATTTGATGAACGAACTGACCAAAATAAAAAATGTTATGAAAAAAGTCATCCCTGATGCACCACACGAAGTACTGCTTATTCTCGATGGCTCGACAGGACAAAACGCTTTTGAGCAGGCAAAACAATTTACCAAAGCAACTGAGGTTACATCGTTAGTAATCACTAAATTAGATGGTACAGCAAAAGGCGGAGTAGTTATCGGAATTTCAGACAGTTTTCAAATTCCGGTTAAATATATTGGGCTTGGCGAAGGAATTGACCATTTGCAAATATTCGACAGAAAAGAATTTGTAGAAAGTTTGTTTGGGTGAAAATTAATCTATACTACACTCGGTCATAAACTGCGTTATCGTATCGTATAGCTGAAAATTTAAAGCCAATAATGTTTTCAATTCTTTTTCTGCACCATAATTTCCCACTTTATTCAATGTTTTGTTTATTGCGCTTTTGAATGAAACAAAACTTTCATAATATTTACAATTCAAACAATCATTTTTCTTTGATTTTTGTCGCTGCTGCATTGATAGAACGGGGGGGGATTTTTTTTAAAGTAATCTTCAATAGTGGCTGAAAATTATTTCAATTCACTCTGCGGGCGATAAAAATTTATCTCTTTTAACTTTTCTATTCCGCCTTCATTATAGATACGAAAAACACTTCTTAATGTATTTGGACAAATATCCAATGCGCTACATATCAGAAAATTAGAAAATCCTTTTGACTTTTACAGTATAACTTCCATCCTTTGTTGAACTCTTGGATGCGGATGTTCGTACCGCTCGTGTGACAATACAGAAATATCTTCCGGTTTAACTTGAACTTTTATCATATTTTTTTGGCAAAGGTATAAATTATTTTTCAAAGTACAAAATTATTTACTCATTTTACAGTGTCAACGCATAAAAAAATAAAAAATGAGTAGTTATCAACAAAATCGAGCGGGGTGTGTTGATAACTATTTGTGTATAAGTATAATACATTATTAATATATTTTGTAACTTTGTATAATT
>WQYU01000197.1 GCA_009781075.1 Paludibacter sp.
TTCCCCAATAATTTTTTATATTGTTTGCGTAACGCGCTCCGTTGCTTACATTGTAAAATATGTCGTAGTTTAGTCGCGCATAACCGGCGCCGATTACAGCTTCCATATTCCAATGATTTTTCAAATGAAATGCATAGCCATAACTCACTCCAAATCCCCACAACGGCGTTTTTCCGTCTTTATCCTGATAGCGGTCAAGTCCATTGACGGAAATATTGTAATAAGCAACGTGCCCATGCAATCCGAAAAAATGACCTTTCTTCGTCTGAGCCGTCCACCACCGGACTTCCGGCTGTATGCTCAACGTTCTCATTCTCCAATTATTACTGATAGTATAAGGCGAATAAGTGATCGGAAAATCGATCGACCATTGTTGCCCTACCGTATATTCAACGCCTGCATTGAATATGCCTGCAACTGCCCAGTAAAGCAAATTGGTTTTAACTGCCCATCGTCCGGGGCGCTCAAGTTGAGGAAGCGCCGGCGGGGATTCCGAAATTACCTGCGGAGCAATGGTGTCAATAATCTCCTCATTTTCAGTTTTTCCAATTACTTCCGGTTCTATCGCTGATACAAGTTCCGGTACAGAATCAGGTACAAGTTCAGGTACAGAGTCAGGTAGAAGTGCAGGTTCCGATTGCGCAAATATCCCGTTTTCTTTGGCTCCATATTTCAACAGTATATCAACTTTGCGCATGGAAGGAAAGATATTCTTTTTCAGATAATTATAAGTTTCGCCTTTAGCCAGCAATCTGATTTTCGTCTCTTTTTCATTACTACCCAAACGGTTATCATCAATAATATCAAGAATTTGTTGTTGAGCGGGAATCGCGCCATCCAGCGATACAACATTCCTGAATTCTTCCCAGTTCGCGCCGAACCCTTCGGCATGAAACCACAATGGTACAGGATTAGGCAAAGTTTGGAGCAAATAGTTTTCGACAGACAGCGCCCGCTTTTCCGAAAATTCGACATTCTTGTCGGAATGACCTTCGACAGAAGAAAAAGCATCGATATTAAAATAGTAGATAATATGCTTTTCCTGACAATAACGGATGATAGAATCTATCCGACTGATCATTTCCGCATTATTTTCAAATTTGGGGTCAAAAGTAGCGCCATTTAGCGGAAAGAGAAGGCTGCAAGAAAATGTATCCACCTTTTCTGCTTCCGGGTAAACAAATGTTTGTGCGTAGAATTTGCCATATACAAAAAATGAGCACAAAACAAGCGTAAATTTGATAAATTTATTCATTGGTACGAATTATTAGCCTTTGAGTTTATAAATTAATATGGTTTATTCACCGCGCACAATTTTTACATATTTTCTTGTACTTGCAAAATAGAATTGCGTATTCATTTCAAAGGCTGCAAAAATACAAAAATTAATTTTACATAAAATATGATAAATTTATGAAATTGACATATATGGAAAATTTTTCCGTTTGTTTGGTCATTATTTGTGTTTATGTTGCAAAAATATTTTAATACAACAATTGCAATGCTTAGCGTCGTGTTTTTTCAGATGAAATTCAGCGTTTCTTTCAATTTTTGATAGTATGTTCGAGAAATTGTGATATTCAAATTATTGTAAGGCGGATGAAATACACAATGTAAATTCGTATCAATCGAATATAAATAATCAATATTGACGATAACAAACTGATTTGCCTGAAAAAATGAAAGACTGAGTTCCAAGATATTTCTGGCAACCATACAGGTGCGCAACTTGGAAACTCGGTTTCCGGTCAAATGAATTTGCCAACTGCGCAAGCTATCATCATATTGAAAATAAATCACTTCTGATCGCTTGAGTAGCAAAAGTCCTGTAACCGTATGTAAAGCTAATCTTCGGTCTTCTGGTTCAACCCTCTGATTAAATTGCTCGATCGGCGTTTTGGGATTCATAAATTCAACTTAATTTCTTATAAAAATTGCGGCAAAATTAATAAAAATTTGGTTAAATTTTTATTTTATGGTGCAACGAATAAAAAAAAATTTTTCTAAGTTTTGACAAAGCTATTGCAAGTTGCTCTCGAAAAAAGCAAATCTATTTTAAGAAGCTGTCTCGAAAGTCATTTTTGATAATTTTGTCATTGTGGGCTTGACCCGCAATCCCCTGCTATGCGGTATGCGCCTCCGTTAAAAACAAAATTCCGCTTTGCATGCAAGTATAGAGGCTTGCTTCTAACTCATTTCCAGATAATGACAAACGAATATCGCCTTTTTGTTAAATACACAAAATTTATTGCATCATTTAAATAATATAACTACATTTGCCACATAAATTCACAACTCATTTTATTTCTACTTTAAAACATTAATGCAGTTAATAAAAACGGGCGTTTATTTTATACAAAAATTATAAAAATAGAAAGGGATTAAACAGATATGTTATTGATTTGTCATTGCGGGCTTGACCCGCAATCCCCTGATAAGGGAAATTTCAAAGTGGGGTGTTATCTTCTTACCCCGAGCTGCGCTTCGCTTGCACGGGGCTACCAATATGTAAGACCTACGGTCTTCTATTTGAAGCAATAAAAATTATGCGGGATTTGTACAGAATAATCGCTCGTTTTTTATCAACTATTTTTAATCTGTTAAAGTATAAATAATTAAGAAAGGAGGATTTTGAAAATGAAAATGAATCAATCAATCGGAAAAATACTGGCGGCGGCGATAGCGCTGAACACGTTCATTCTAACGCCGGTAATGGCCCAAACTGCACTCAATGTCTATGCTTACGGCGGAGGTGGCGGCGGAGCCGGAGGCTCCGCCCACTTCCAAATGGCTGCGGCAACTGGCGGATCAGGCGGGACGGCAGCAA
>WQYU01000198.1 GCA_009781075.1 Paludibacter sp.
AGATGAGGTGAAAAAAATAAGCGTTCAACTGACTGCTTTGCCCGATTTGCATTTTACAACAGACGTTCAAAGCGATTTTACGCCAAAATCAAGTCGCCAAACGCTCTTTGTACTTTTTTCCATAGCCATAGCCATTATTGTGGTTGCTGCCATTAATTTTACCAATTTCAGCGTGGCGCTGATTCCAAGGCGAGTCAGAAGCGTTAATACTCAAAAAGTTTGGGGCGCTTCTACCAAACGATTGCGTATTTTGTTAATCACGGAAGCAATTGGCATCAGCCTATTGGCTTATGTTTTAGCTCTGGTTTGGGTTTATTTTGCCTCCCAAACGCCGATTGCCCAATTGTTAGATTCGGGAATTCATCTATTTGCTTTTCCGGTATTATTGCTTGCAACTGCTCTTATTGCAATCGTAACAGGTATATTATCAGGATTGTATCCCGCTTTTTACATTACTTCGTTCCAACCGGCGATGGCGCTCAAAGGTTCGTTCGGCTTGTCGCCGCAAGGTCGGAAAATGCGTAACCTGTTAATCGGCATTCAATTCGTTGCTTCGTTTGTGTTAATCATGTCTGCCTTTTTTATGTATTTTCAGAGTAATTACATGAAAAACATGTCTTTAGGTTTTAATAGAGATCAGATTATCGTAACCGATATGACCAATAACATTGGGAAAAATTTTGATGCGTTTACGAATGATTTGAAAACTTTTGCAGGAATAGAAGATGTGGCTTATGCCAATAACCTTTTGACTACCCAAGACAGCTACATGGATTGGGGGGTGAAATATCAAGATAAAGATATTCACTTTCAGTGCTTGCCGGTAGGTCCTTCTTTTCTCAGGGTAATGGGAATAAAGGTAAATGAAGGACGTGATTTTCGAGATGACGATGAATTAGGGCGATATGGTAAATTCATTTTCAACGAAAAAGCCCGAAAGGAATACGACATGCAACTGAACACAACGATAATGGACAGCAGTGAAATCGTTGGTTTTGTACCGGACATTCTATTTACTACTTTTCATACTGCGCCTTCACCTATGGCATTTTATGTGAATAATGTGCAAAATTGGGGCGCTTTTGCCTATATCAAAGTCAGCGCGGGAAGCAATATGCGGGAAGCAATTCAGCACGTTCGGAATACATTATCAAAACTTGATCCGGATTGGACTTTCAATGTGCGGTTTTTCGACGACGCTATTCAAAATGTGTATCAAAAAGAGCAGCATCTCACCTTGCTGATTACGTTATTCAGCGCAATCGCCATTTTGATTTCCATTATCGGCGTTTTCGGATTGATCATTTTTGAGACGGCTTACCGCCGGAAAGAAATAAGCATCCGGAGGGTGCTCGGTTCATCAATCATGGAGATACTGACGTTATTCAATAAAATCTATCTGATTCTTTTGGGAATTTGCTTTTTGATAGCCTGCCCCATCACCTATTACGCCATTAGCAAATGGTTAGAAAACTTTGCATATAAAACGCCGATGTATTGGTGGGTATTCCTGCTGGGCGGAGCGATTGTTTTGCTAATCACGCTGTTTACGGTCAGTGCGCAAAGCTATCAGGCGGCGGTGAAGAATCCGACTAAGGCGTTGAATTTGGAGTGACACCTCTCCCCCAGCCCTTCCCCACAAGGGGAGGGGAGCAGTTCCCCTCTCCTTTGGAGAGGGGTTAGGGGTGAGGTCAAGCGTTCTTTGACATATTGGTTTACATGCTTTGTAGGGAACAAAAAATTATATATAGTTTTTTGTTTATCATAAAGAAATACTAACTTTGCAAAAAAATAAATTGTTATGACGAATCATTTAATAAATCGCATTACGGTAAATGCAGACATTTGTAATGGCAAGCCGGTTATTCGCCACATGCGTTTTCCTGTAGCACAAATGTTGGAATTAGTTGCTTCGGGGATGACTTATGATGAAATTATGGCAGATTATCCGTATATAGAATCGGAAGATATATCTGCTTGTTTGTTATATGCTTCTTTTATCGCAAATAACAAAGGAGTTTTGTTTTTTAATGAATACGCGTAAATAATGGTTTTACGTTTTATTGTTGACACTCAATTGCCTCCTTCTTTAGCCGAATTTCTCAAGAGAAGAGGGTATGATGCAATACATGTAATGGATTGTCCTCAAGGAGCCTTAACATCCGACAAAGAAATAATAAATATTGCAAGTGAAGAAGCAAGAATCGTTATCACTAAAGACAGCGATTTTAGGGACTACTATTTTCTCAGAGGTTATCCGCCTGCCGTATTGCTGTTGCAATTGGGAAATATCAAAAACCAAGAATTGTTTTTTCTTTTAAATAAACATTTAGAACAAATTACGTCACTGTTTTCCAATCAGACGAAATTTCTTATTCTACAAAAAAATAGAATTATTTTCTTTTAATAATATCCCTTTTTTGATAAAAAGCGTGTAAACCAATATGTAAATGGATTATACGCTTTTTTTATACAGAAAATTGATTAAACAAAAATATAAAATAGTATGATTAAAAATTTTTTATTTATCCTGAAACGTTTCAAAACGTCGAGTATATTGAATATACTGGGATTATCGGTTGCCTTTGCGGTCTTTTCCATCATCATGATACAGGTTTATTATGATTTCAGCTATAACCGCAAT
>WQYU01000199.1 GCA_009781075.1 Paludibacter sp.
TATTGAAAGTTCTTTTAAGTCGATATTGTAAGTCATTGCACTTATATTTTGTGCAAAAATACATAAAATTTTTTTATTTAAGACTATACGAGCATTCCAATCCTTTTCCGGGCTTTACCAATAAATTTGTAACTTCAAAATTGACTTTTCCATCATTATCTCCTTTGAATCGGATGGAAATTGAATACTTGCAGTGAGGTTTTATTTCAAAATCACGAAAATAGACGACATTTTTATCATGTGCCGTCTTTTTGAGATAAAAAGTCAGTCCGGATTTATTCAGGAAAGTTACTGTAACTTGATTATTTCCCTTTGCCATATCGATAATTTCAAAGGAATTTTCAAAAATGGGGCGAAGGTATTGTTCCTCCCCAATCAGAAATTCTTTATGAAAGACAGCCGTTCGCCGGTTATCAAGCGCTTCGCGGATAGCTTCCGCAGTGCGTTCTTTGGCAAAAACGAGAGTCGTTGCACGATGTTCGCCTATAGCAAAATTTATATCGGTCTGAATAGGTTCATGAATATCGGAATTACCCATCAATGTCAGTTTCTTGTCTAAAGCCCATTGAAAAACGTCGTCATAGTATGAATGTTCATTAACGACTTCAATACCATTCATCCAGCCATTATCATAAATTTCGGTATGTTCTTTCCACCACAAAGTGGTATCAGGCTGTTGAGCGTCCCAGCCGGGATGATTCCAGAAAATGAAAGCATTTTGACGTTTTGCTTCGGCAAGCGCCGCCCGCCAGTCGTCCTTCACAAGCGCATCGCAATCGCTCAGGAAAATGGCATTTAAATGTCCTGGAGGCATGGAGCGGGTAACTTCGCTACCGCGAATGAGAATGATACCTTCTTTTTTCGCCGCCGATTCTGCAATTTCAAACGAGCGGTTGTAGGACGCAACAATATCCTTACTGTGAGGACGATATTCCAAGTGATCGGTTATCGCAATAGCATCCAAGCCCTCGCGATAGGCTTCGTCCACGCGAACCGTAGGCCATACGAGACCGTCGGAAAAGACGGTGTGAATATGAAAATCACATTGCAGGGTTTTATAACCGTTTATATCGGGAATTTCGATGCGGTTTTGCACTTGCGCCTGTCCTGCGCCTGCTGCAAGGATAGCGATTAATGGTAATAGTTTTGTAAGTTTCATGATAAAATTATTTAAATATCTTTTACAGTATAAATGTATTGATTTTTCAATCACAAAGATAGTAAAAAATTTGAATATAAGAAAATTTATTATTTCACTACTGAATAAAGCATTATTAAGCGAAAAAAGCGTTATATTTGTATTTATTTTTATTTATTAATATTTAAAATGGAATGGATATTCTAACACATGTTTGTTCCGGTATTGCAAGCGCCACCGTAATTGCTTCTTTTCCCAAAAAGGCATCAATGCGGATTAAGATTTTAGCATCCGGCGCTTTGGGCGGCGCTTTTCCCGATGTGGACGCCATCAGTATGTGGTCGCATTTCGATTCAACCTTTGGCAGGTTATTTCATTTATCCCACAGTGGAAAAGTGATTTATGGAGCAAAATTTTGGTATTCCCACCATGCTTTCTTTCATTCTGTTGCCGCTGCTCTGTTTTTTGCATTGATTTTTGGATTATTGAGCTACGGCATTTATAAAACAGTCAGTCGAAGCGGTAAAGAAACGTTTAGCGCTTATTGTAAAAATCATTTCCTTCTGGCAATTTCCTTTATAACCGGTTATTTGCTTCATTTGTTCTGCGACATGCCAACGCCGGGGTCCGTATGGGGCGGCGTCGATCTGTTTTTTCCTTTTGCCGGCTATATTGGCGGGAGTGGAAAAATTTGGTGGTGGAATAATTACGATATTTTTCTGCTGCTTGTTTTGTGCATACTAATCAATGGCGCCTTGCTTTTTACGCTTAAACAAAATATTCAACAAAAGGCTGTTATTGTTGTAGCCGTATTAACATTGGCGCTTGCTGAAATTCAAATCAATACAAGGCAGTATAATTACGCTTACAGTGGACAGGCTAATCGTTACAGCGAGATGGAACAACAGTCGAAACGGGAACAGGAACGCATATTGGGAAAACGTATCTATTCATCAATAGAATGGTTGGACAGACATTTGCCGGTGCAGTTTTGAAATTATTTAGAAAATGGTATAATTTTTGATATGGAAAAAGGATATGCAATGCAAAACAAATGATAAAAAACAGAATGATTATATAATAAAAATGATAAAAATTCGTTAATATTGGTACTAAAAAAACAGCAAAAATGGGAATTATTGGATATAAATACAAAATAGATAAACAAAATACGAGTGTTTACAATATACAATTTAAAACCGCATAATTCCTATTACTGCCATTTTTTATCTTACGCCTTTGGACGTATTTTGCCATAGTTTTTGAAATTTCGCTCTCTAATAAAATATTTGTTGTAATTTAAAATTTTTGTATAAATTAATTCAACTTTCGCAAGTCCTCGTTAGGCTGCCAGCATAATGGATTTAAAATTCAGTATATTTCTAAGCTGTTCATTATCAGCGATAATGTGTTGTGTTAAAAACTCAATATCAAATTCAA
>WQYU01000200.1 GCA_009781075.1 Paludibacter sp.
AAACATATACAGTCGAAGGAGGAAACTTTCACAGTGGAAGGATACAACATTTTATTCAGACACTTTTTGGCAAGAATGAGACGGAAATCGAAATGTTATTCAAAAAAAATGGAGATATTGGCAATATCAATTTTGTTGTTGATACATTATAGAAACGGAACGTTATATATATTTAATTAGCAATACCTAATTGTTTTATACCTCTTTTTATACCATTCAAGTTTTCGTTATAAAAATTTTGTGCAAAACAATATAAAATGCTGTCAATAAATGTACGTAAAAATATTTATTTGCGGAGAGAAAGGGATTCGAACCCCTGGAACCTTTCAGTTCAACGGTTTTCAAGACCGCCGCAATCGACCACTCTGCCATCTCTCCCTTTTTAATTTTGCGACTGCAAAGGTACAAAAATTATTATTAAAATTATTATTATTATAATATTATATACTCGAAAATATTATGTACTTTTGCAAAAATTTTTTATCTATAATTTGGGGGTATTAGTGCATAATTTTTTATAAAAAAATAAACACAATATTTAAATAATTAATATTCAATATAATGAAACTGTCGTATTTCAAATTTAACCTTCCCGAAGAACTTATTGCCCAACATCCAAGTCATCATAGAGACGAGTCGCGATTGATGATTTTGCACCGTAAAGACGGTAAAGTTGAGCATAAAATTTTTAAAGATATTCTAAGTTATTTTGACGATGGAGACCTTTTTGTATTCAACGACACGAAAGTTTTTCCGGCGCGTCTGTATGGCAATAAGGAGAAAACAGGTGCGCAAATAGAGGTTTTCCTTCTGCGTGAACTTAATCCGGAAATACGTCTTTGGGACGTGCTTGTTGAGCCGGCGCGCAAAATCCGAATTGGCAACAAACTCTATTTTGGAGAAGACGAAACTCTTGTGGCTGAGGTAATCGACAATACTACTTCGCGGGGACGCACTCTACGTTTCCTGTTCGACGGAAGTTACGACGAGTTTAAAAAAGTGCTTTTTGGCTTGGGTGAAATGCCATTACCGCGCACTATCAAACGCCCCGTGGAAAAAGATGATGCAACACGATTTCAAACAATTTATGCCTCAAAAGAAGGAGCGGTGGCTGTACCTGCAGCCGGATTGCATTTTAGTCGCGAATTACTTAAACGTATGGAAATAAAAGGAATAGAACGCACTTTTATTACTTCACATATGAATTTGGGTAATTTCCGTGAAATTGATGTTGAAGACCTTACCAAGCATAAAATGGATTCCGAGCAAATTATTATTACTCCGGAGGCAATGCAAACAGTTAATACCACAAAAGATAAAGGGAAACGCGTATGTGCAGTCGGTTTTACTGTAATGCGCGCCTTGGAAAGCGTGGCAGGTACAAAAGGACGAATAAAATCGTTTGAAGGTTGGACAAGCAAATTTATTTTTCCAAACTACGATTTTACTGTTGCAAACAATTTAATAACAAATTTTCACGCACCGTATTCAATTTTTCTTATGCTGACAGCGGCTTTTGGCGGTTTCGATTATGTTATGAATGCATATAAAATTGCTATTGCAGAAAAATATCGTTTCGGAGTGTATGGAGATGCAATGTTGATAGTTTAGATTTTATTCAACTGCTATAAAATGTTATATTCCAAAATTTTACAAACTCCGCTGGGTGATATGTTTGCTCTTGCCGATGAGAATTTTTTATTAATGCTTGATTTTGTTGATGGAAAATATTGTGTTAAGAATCGTAATTTTTTTGGTAAGAATAATATTAATTTGTCAAATAATATTATTGATTTGTTAGAAAAAGAATTATTATTATATTTTAACAAAAAATTAACACACTTTTCTGTTCCTGTAAAATTTTTTGGAACAGAATTTCAACAAAAAGTTTGGAAATCGTTGCAGGAAATTCCTTACGGACAAACAATTTCCTATCGGCAACAATCCGAAAATCTGATGATTCCGCAAGCAGTTCGGGCTGTTGCCGCTGCAAATTCGCACAATAAAATAAGTATTGTTGTTCCTTGCCATCGAGTTGTTGGAACAAACGGCAATTTAGTCGGATATGCCGGTGGAACAGAACGTAAAAAATATTTGATAGATTTAGAGTGTTCTATTTTGGTTGTGTTTTAAAAAGTATGCTGTTATAAAATGCTGGTAATCGGTGAATAAAGTAATATTTTGGATTATGACAACAAAAAAAATTCTATGTCAAGGCGCAAGGATAGAGAAAAATGGTAAGAAAATTTACGTTTCTCGTAAATAAAAATATATTTTTTTGCATTTCACATAAAACAAATAAAAAACATTTGCGAAATAAAAAATTTGCATTACAACATAGTAAATATGATATGAAACTAGCTATAATATATAATCGGAAAAATGAAATGTTACCATTTTATCTGAATTTTTACAAAAGTACAGCATCTTTGTCTTGTCCCGGAATATGTTGACCTTTTTTCAGATTAATAATTGTTATTTTTTCACTTTTGCTTCTATCGAAGCAATGCGTTTTTTTAGGCATAATCGACTGGAATAGGAAAAATGGGAGGA
>WQYU01000201.1 GCA_009781075.1 Paludibacter sp.
GCGAGAAATGCGTTTCTTTTACATTCATTAAACCTCACACACCCATTAGGGTAGTCTTTTGTTCGATTTTCATCGAAATATACAGCATATTCCCCTGCTGCTCGTTCTGCTGTTTTCATAAATATAAGTATGGATATTTTTGTTTTTTTCGATAGATTTTTCCACTCATTGAAAACCTCTCTTGCTGATAAGTTTTCCCTTTTAAAGACTTCTACATAGCAATCTTTAAAAGATGCTCGGCAAATTCTCGCAAAATTATCTGGCGAACCTAATGCAGATATAGCAATGTATGATTTGCCATCTTTGCCAAGAAATGTAATAAACTCAATTCCAGAAATATCCAATTCTATCCATTGAGTAGGGTTTACGAATATTGTTATATCAGTACTCATTTTTATATTTTATTTAAGTTATTATCTCTTGGGATACCTCAAACGAAAAAAATTCGTTTTTATCTTTTACAATACGAAAAAGGTCAAAGTCCATAAGGTCAAAGTCCATTATAACCGAAATCCTAATATATTGATGTATATTCCATATCCGCGCATGCCGTATTTTTCACGGCATGCCATCATTTTCAAATTGTTACGAAATTCTGAGTTTAAACTAAATCTCATTTGGGTTATCATTTTCAGTTTGTTGAATAATCACAGAAAAAAGCGTTTCCCTGATAAATTTTACGCGGTTGTTTATCTTATACCGTTCGCAAAATCTGTCAAGGTAATGCTTTTCTTGCTTGTTTAAATTCAACAATAATCCACAAATTCGTTTTCTGCACATATTTTAATTGTGTTTGCATTAAAACTCAACCGATTTAAGGATATAAAAGGGTACAAAAAAAATGAGCCCTTTAACATTAGCATGGACTCATTTAATTTGTATTATATCATTTATTATTTGACATAATATAAATTATAAGAAAAAATTACAAATCAACTTAACTCCGAATTACGTAATGAAATGCCCCTGTTTTTATTGATAAGGATAAAGTAATGAATTTTAGAAAGCACGAGGAAACTTGTCGCAAAAACAGGTTAAAACGTAAAAAAGAAAAAGATAATATATATATGATTTTAAAATATTTTTTGTAATTTTGCCGCATAAAATACATTAAGATTAAAAAATGAAACCATTAACAAATCCTATAAAAGAGGCAGAGCGTTATTTATCTAACGCCAGACAAATACTTTCGGAGAAAGCCGGCAAGGACGGCAATTATTACGAAGACCCTAAGTATGTAAAAATGGCAGGTGATACAGCATGGAAAGGCGTATTAGTAGCGCTTGATGCTGTTACAGATGTTCGCAAAAATGTAAAAAGTGAACAGCGGGTTGATATTCAAGATTATCAGAATGCAATAGCCAAAAAGGACAGAAAAATGACAAAGCCATTGCATTCGGCTTACCAAAGTTTACATTTATATCTTGGTTATGATGGAAATCTAAGTTATAAAATTGTTCAGGGGGCGCTGTCTGATGGGAAATCTATTGTTGCTTGGGCAGCAAAGCACTACAAAGAAGCACAGTAATAACGAAAGCCGCTAATTAGCGGCTTTTTTATTAAAACGGCATATCGTCATTTTCAAATTGTTTATCGATAAGTTCTTCTTTATTGAAATCAAACGTTTCAAATGGTGTCCGATAACCATTTGAAATAACAGCATGAAAATACATATAGCCATTTACAGCATAATAAAAATCACCATTAAAAGTAATAGAATCGCCCTTGTTAATACGAAAAATTGACGGCGGCTCAAGCCCGAAATTTTGCTCTGTAATAGAAACGGAGCGCTTTTGGAATTATTACCAATCTACGGGATGGAAAGACGGAAAAGGCAGAGCGATAAAAGACAAAATGAGTGCTGCAAGGTTGTGGAAGACCGGCGAGGCAGCGACATTTTCAAAGGAAACATACCCATTTATTTCAATACTAAGAGCCATTTTTCACAAAAAAGAAGGTGCAATATCCATTTTAAACCTTATACAAGACATTAAAAAAATTGAGATAAAAGAAGATAAAATATTTTTACGAACCACACGACAAATAGTTGAATTAATAGAAAGTAACGTTGATATATTGAGATTAGAATTTAACATTTTCTACAAAAACAAAAAATTGGAATATATAATAAATGAATGAATATGAAGACAATAAAAGATTTAGAGTTGGACAATCAGATAGAACCTGTGATAGATATTGCTACAATAGAAGTAGATAATTTAAACTCAATAAGCAATCAATCACTTTTAGAATTATTAGACAATATTAAAGGGGTTAATCTGGGAAAATATTGCGCAGTTAAAAACCATGTAATTGCAAAATACGGTTCTCATTATTGGAATGCATTTGTAATTGGGTGGTTGATTATGGACGAAGAAACAAGGAAAAGAGTACTTTATCTAATAGATATGAATATATAAAATAAAAATTTATGAAAACAGCAGAACGAGCAGCAGGGGAATATGCTGTATATTTCGATGAAAATCGAACAAAAGACTACCCTAATGGGTGTGTGAGGTTTAATGAATGTAAAAGAAACGCATTTCTCGC
>WQYU01000202.1 GCA_009781075.1 Paludibacter sp.
AGATACGCAGGGAGCAACAGTCAAAATAAATTCCGGACATAAAACCATTCATCTGATTTTTTCCGCCGATACTGCTTTTGAAGGCGGGGAATCTATCCTTCAAACTTTGAATAAGAACAATGTAAAAGCCTCTTTTTTCCTGACGGGAAATTGCTTGAGGAAGAAATCGCTGGAGCCGTTGATCAGGAAAATAATCAAGCAAGGGCATTACGTTGGCGGACATTCGGATAATCATCTATTATATGCCTCGTGGGATAACCGGCAGCAATCGCTCGTTGCTCCCGACAGCCTTATTGCCGATTTACGGCAGAACAGGATTGAACTCGAAAAATACGGGATTAATACATCGCAAGCGCGTTATTTCCTTCCGCCTTACGAATATTATAACCGGGAAAACGTCAGGCTGATCCGGTCGATGGGACTGATTGCGATTAATTATACGCCCGGTATCCATACGCCCGCCGATTACACTACGCCTGATATGCCCAATTACAAATCTTCGCAGGAGTTAATCGATCAGCTTTTTGCTTTCGAGAAAGAACATGGCTTAAACGGCAGTATCATCCTCATTCATCCCGGAACGGAGAATAGCCGCACAGACAAATTGTATTTGCGATTGGATGAAATAATCAAACAGTTGAAAAATAAAGGATATAGCTTGGAGCGGTTGTAAGACAACGTCGTAGCGAGACGCCATAGCTACGTGCTTTTTCTTAACTCTTCAGAAAAAAATTTTCGACCGTAAAAGATTTTTTGTATCTTTGCAGAAAAATTTTCGAGTATGGAAGAAAAATTTAATATAATCGGGAAATATAATTTTTGGGACGAAAAAAAAATCGAATTGGGTTTTTATCGGGCGGATTAAAGATACGATTTCGGGGAATGCGAAGTATTATATCAACGATTTGGCATACAAAAATTACCTTTACACCGGTTTTGGCTATGGCGTTGGCTATCAATTGGAAAATTTAGTATATCTCCATTTGAAGCGTGCAGGTTATCAGGTTTATACAGGCGTATTTCGCGATAAAGAGGTCGATTTTGTGGCATTAAAAGATGATGAGATATTGTATGTGCAGGTAACCTATTTGTTAATTGACGAAAAAACAATTGAGCAGGAATATTCTCCGCTTGAATCAATTACGGATAATTATGAGAAAGTAGTCGTTTCACTCGACGACGTGCAGTTTCCCCAAAAAAACGGTATAAAGCACAAACAAATATGGATGTTTAATCCATAACCACTATTGTCTGTATAGCATTCACCGTGCATGCCCTAACGTGCTTACGGATAGGCATTGTATTTTTTTTGCAAAGGTAAGAAAAAATGAGGATATGGGAAGCAGAAGTAAAGCAGAGGGGCAGGAAAGTGTGCGCCGGTTTGCTGCTTTTTTTATTTTGGGAAATGTTTGTATCTTTGCTGTTGAATTATAAAAAGTAAGTTTATGGCAACAATAACATTAGAATACAATCCGCAAACAAAGGGTGCTTTAGAGTGTGTAAATCGTATTAGAGAATCGGGATTCTTTACAATTAAAACACGTTCCAAGAGACAAAGCGGTATAGAAGAAGCAATGGAAGACATTAAAATGGGGAAAGTGTATAAAGCCAAAAATATTGAAGATTTATTTAAACAACTTGAAATGTAATGTATAAAATTCAATACACCAATCGTTTCAAAAAGGATTACAATCTTTGTAAGAAAAGAGGTTTAAATATTGAATTATTAAAAGAAACAATTGCCATTTTAGAAGCAATAGGAACTTTACCTCCACAATATAAGTCTCATCCATTAAAAGGAAAATATCAAGGATTTATGGAATGTCACATACAGTCTGATTGGTTATTAGTTTGGCAACAAAACGATAAAGAATTAATTTTGCTTTTTACAAACACCGGCACGCACACTGATTTATTTAAGTAACATAAGATAAAAGTATTGCACCGAGCAGCGACGTTCTTGATGAGTCTGTCATTGCGGGCGTGACGAGACTGTCATTGCGGGCTTGACCCGCAACCCCCTGAAAACATCTGTCATTGTGGGCGTGACCCGCAATCCCCTGAATCATCTGTCATTGCGGGCGTGACCCGCAATCCCCTGAAAAAGAAAATCATTAAAAATACGCCGGAAGGCGTATAACGTTTCAGCAGCTTGGCGTCAGGCGGGGGTATCGGGAAGGCTCGGACGGAAGGTAAACTCCCAAAATCCTGCGAGGTGTCCCACGAGGCAACACCCCCGCTTGCGCCAAACTGCCCGTTAGTGGCTGGCCATTTGTTGTGCTGCAAAGAACCTAAGGCGTGTTTTTTGCATATTCCACAGCTCTTTTATTTAGCTCACTTACTGACATATCAGCATAATGTTCTTTTTGCCATTTGGTGTAATCAAGAGGCTCTCTAATGATTTGGGATATGAAAATTTCTGTTTCGATAATACCCAAACGTTCTACAAGGCAATTAATGCCGTCATTCATAATGGTTGCTGTACTGTACATAAAAAGTCCTCCCAAATAT
>WQYU01000203.1 GCA_009781075.1 Paludibacter sp.
GTAAAAAGTTTTTGCTTGTTGAATTTATTAACTTCCTTTTGTCCCATTTCAAACATATTCCATTGTGATTTAGATATATGCCGTCCAAAAAGTAGGCAAGTGTCATTACAACCTTGTTTTCTGGAATTCTTGCTTTGTATTTTTCCCAAACAGGTTGAAAATCTATTACATCATTCAACGTTTTTGCATTTTTTGCCACTTTCTTAAATTCGTCAATTAACCAATCGGGCAAGCCGCCTTTGTCCATTTCAAGTGCGGTTTCTAACTTACTGCGCATTACGTCAAGCGTCGTCAAATCTTGTTTCATCAAGTCGTTGCCTCTTGGTCTCACAAGTGCGTAAATACCGAAAACCTGTCTTGTTTCCGAAAACAGAAACGAAATGAATGTCAAAATTCCTCTATCGGGATCCATTGCGTGGCTGAAACGGTTAATTTTTGCTGCAACAAAATTAGGTTTTACGAAATAGCGTAATTTATTCAAGTTGCCGCTTCTGCGATTTTCCCACGCTTCTAACAACTCTTTCGTGCCTGTTGCAACATCTACTTGTTTTCGGTAAATTTGATATGGCTTCTCTTTTTTCAACTCGTTCAAACTCTTTGAAAACCAATCTTTTTCAGAACTGACAAAAGCAGAAACTGCGTTTTGTAGTGTTGTCGTGAAAATTGCAATATCGGGCGGACAAGACGGAAATTTTGAATTGCGTTGCAAGGTGTATTTGTTGCCTTTTTCGGTTTTCCAATCAGCAATGATATTCCTGCAGCGGCCATTCCTTGTAATTCACGCGTCATTTCTTTTAAATTCTTTTTTGCGTCAAGTGCAACCATATTATAGTTACCAACATTTCGGTAAAACTGCCCCATTGCCTCCTCTTCCGATTTTAATTGTTTGGTAATTTCAATAATTTGCCCCTGCAATCCACCTGTTCCTTTTGCTGCCTCGCGCTGCACAGCATCCATATTTGAATATTGTTGATTAAGAGCGCTCAACCTTGCACGTAGCGCATTTAAAGACTCACCTTGCTGCTGTTCCGCCTTGATATTGTTTTTGATTTCCTTTTGATACAGGCGAATAGTATCATTGTTCTGCTGAATTGCCACTTTTGTAGCGGCTGCTGATTTGGCATACTCACCTTGAGAAACAGAATTATTGTCAACCTCTTTTTTTAAGTTGATTAAATCACTCTGTAATTTCTCATTTGCAGTTTGCAATTCGGTAATGCCTTTTATTGCCTCTGCGTAACTGATTTCGATGTTTATTACTACATCTTCATTAAAATCTGCCATAAGTTATTAATTTTTTGTGTTAAACTTATTAAATTATTTTTTTTATTCAATTTTTGGTATTACTTTTGCAATTATAAATTAAATTTAAAAATTTGACGTTATGTTATTAATTCAAAATCCTAATGATATATTAGTACCTCTATTTTTTATATTTTTTGTGCCCTTCTTACTTCTTATGCTGCTTGCATTAATAGGTATTATTGTACGACCGCTTACACCCAAAGAAAAAGGGCATTTAGATCCCGATGAATTAGCAAAATATGCTCAATTAGGTGGAAGTGGTAAATCTGTTTTCAATTCAACCCCGCCAAAAAAACAACAAGTTGGCGGTTTCCTTTGGTTTTCATAAATTATTTAAAATATTAATTAACAGCATTTTATTAATGCTGTTTTTTTGTTACTATTATATACAAAAAGCGCAATAGTTCCACCCCTTAATAGTTAATTTGGGTAAAACTATTGCGCTTTAATTTGCCAAGCGCTATTTTGTGCCTGACAAATAAATATTTTTTACAAAAGTAATGTAAAAATTTAAAACTAAAAAAGTAATATTTCTAAAAATCTGCCAAACGCTCAAAAATATAAAAATGTTTTCAAATTGTTTATAAATAAAGTGTAAGTTATTGATTTACAGATTATATTTATTGTTTTCCAATCATTAAGATTCTTTTCATTCAAATGAAAATCTGATAAATGTATTATGTGTATCATATCTACTATTTTTTTACTTTTAAAATTTATTTAATTTTTCTAAATACTACTATAAAAGAGCAATTTTGATTAGTATATAGCACACTCGGATAACCCAAAAGCACTAATCGGCGTTGCCCTGTCTGGTCCCAAATTATTAAATCGTGATATTTCCAACCTACTTCTTCGCCCGCTCGTGCCAAATCGGAATGAAACGGAACATAAGGAATTTTGTTTTTTGTATCACGATAATCTTTCACAACCCAACACGAATAACCACCTATAACAGCCAATATAGAGCGAGCAAAATAATCTTCTTGTTCGTTAATTGGATTTTTCAGGTCTTTGTCCAGATAACGATGTATATTCTCACTACAACTTTTTATATATTTTTTCACTACTGCCCGATAAAAAAAAGGGTTACTCCTTCTAAAGTTTCACCCTAATGTTGTATTTTTGTTGTACCACCAATAAAAAAACAACATGGGCAAAGGTAGTGAAAATAAATTAGTCGGACAGCCGATATTCAAAC